>JAGGAC010000045.1 GCA_017889635.1 Bacillota bacterium
CCTGTTCCCATACCGAACACAGTAGTTAAGCCCGTATACGCCGAAAGTACTTGGCTGGAAACGGCCTGGGAGGATAGGTAGTTGCCGGTTAAGATTCCTCGATAGCTCAGCTGGTAGAGCAATCGGCTGTTAACCGATCGGTCGTAGGTTCGAGTCCTACTCGAGGAGCCAATTAATCGCGGGATGGAGCAGCTGGCAGCTCGTCGGGCTCATAACCCGAAGGTCGCAGGTTCAAATCCTGCTCCCGCAACCATGAAATCAAAAGCCCACGAAAATATTCGTTGGGCTTTTTTACTATTTTAAATGGTTTTTTAAAAGTAACTGACTAAGGTAGCTTGTTTAATTGCACCTTAGTCAGTTACTTTTTTTATAGTATATAATTACTCTAGGATACTAGTGAATACTCAGCATCTAAATAGATAATAGTGGATTGGCTGTGGATAAAGTTGTGAATAAGCAGGAAAACTGTTGATAACTTTTGTATTGAGCCTGATATTTTGTAATGTCTAAACTGCTATTTGCTTTGACGAATTAATCCACAGGTGTTTCAAGATGCTAGAAGCTGACAATAAGGAACTAGGGGATTATCAATCCAGGTTATTATCTTTCAAGGATACTATCTGAGCGGTTTTTAGAGAGAAATTTAACGCTGAAGGATAATGGTGAATATTCATAGATTTATTTATAATGTAAGTACTTGGATTAATTTGACGAAAAATGTTGCAATATAAGATAAAATTATAACAGGGTTATTATGCTGCAGGAACTATCCGAATTAATGATCGCAGAATGAGGTAAGGCGTCTGACCAAAAATGGGGGCATAACTTTGAGATTTGACATGAGATTAAGGATAACAACTATTCGCGTACGACTGCTTGTTATTACCTTATCATTTATGGTGGTATCACTGAGCGTATTGGCCGGAATTAGTTGCTACTTCGCTAAGCAGGTGCTTTTAGAAAGTGTACATGAAACGACGATGTCTTTTGGTACCGACAAATCAAGCAGGAGCTTAATCTTGGAGTTATCAAACTAGAAGGAAATTATTGGTATACTATCGGATAAGGTTGCTGGTGAGTCTATGGACTAACAATATGACTATGTTGAAGATTATTGTATTACTATACGAGTGATGAAATTGACCGTCTAGCTGTGATTTCAAGCTGGGCGGTTTTGGATTATACGGTTTATTTTTTAGAAATATAGCCTGGATAAAGGAGATTTCTACCTATCATGGCGAAATAATAAATTGTTACCAGGATATAACTAACCGCCAAAGGAGGTGGTTAAGACTATGCTTGATGTGAAACAGCTGGCTGATGAATTTGAGTTTGAAGTCAAAGCTGGTGAAAACGGTTTAACAAAAGAGATTACTGAATATACATTAAAACGTCCCAGTGCAGAATTGTTAGGCTATTTAACTTATTTGATGCCTCAACGTATTCAAATTTATGGTCAGACGGAGCTTGGGCTTTTACAAGAACTTGATATCAGAGGAATGCAGATTAATTTGGGCCAGGTACTGGTATCTGAAGTGCCTTGTGCAATATTTACACGAGGCTTGCAGGTTCCTAATGAAGTTCTTGAACTTGCAAATGAACGAAATATTCCGGTGCTTTCGACAACTAGGTCGACAACTCAATTGTTTTATTTATTGATTCGTTATCTTACAAATAAATTAGCGCCAAGTACGTTGATTCATGCTGTATTGGTCGATATATACGGTGTAGGGGTGCTGATCACCGGTGAGAGCGGAATCGGAAAAAGTGAAACAGCCTTAGAGTTAATTAAAAATGGGCATTTATTGGTTGCCGATGATGCTGTGGAAGTAAGGCGGATTGATGAAGACAGTATTCGTGGAAGTGCGCCAGAGAATATTCGCCACTTACTTGAGGTGCGCGGCCTAGGGATCATGGATGTAACTCAACTGTTTGGTACAGGCGCTGTACGGGATGAGAAAGATATCCAGCTGATTG
The DNA here is from genome assembly GCA_017889635.1 of Bacillota bacterium. Lineage (GTDB taxonomy): Bacteria > Bacillota > Negativicutes > Sporomusales > CTSoil-080 > CTSoil-080. Next base: position 1,978 of record JAGGAC010000045.1, read on the forward strand.
TTAATTTGGAAGAATGGCAAGATGGGAAAATGTATGATCGACTTGGCATTGATCCACCGCCAACTCGCGAAATTTTAGGTATCAGTGTGCCGGAAATGACTATTCCGGTCCGACCTGGGCGAAATTTAGCTAACATTATTGAGGTAGCGGTGATGAAAAATCGGCTACGGACATATAAGTTCAACAATTTACCTGGTTTATTGCGTGACTAAAGGGTGTATTTAGGTGAGTGACGAAAGTTATGTTGTAAAAAAAGCATTAAATAATAATGCAGTAGTTGCCTTTGATCAAGGACGACGGGAAGTAATTCTCAGCGGCAAAGGCATTGGTTTTCAGTGCGCTAAGGGAGATATCATACAACGCAATCCAAATATTGAAAAGGTTTTTGTACTGACATCTGAAGGTGAGCGCGAGCAGATGCTAAGGCTCTTTGTCGAGAATGATGAAGGCGTCATGCGAGTTGTTACTGAATATGTGCACTATGTTGAAAAGCAACTTGAGGGGACTTTATCTAACCATTTTTTGGTTGCCTTAATAGATCATCTTGCTTTTGTTATTAAACGCCTGCAGCAAGGAGTAAATATTAACAATCCGTTTTTATATGATGTACGTATTCTTTATCCGCAGGAATATGCCTTGGCGCAAGAAGGAGTAGCTCTTTTGCAGGAACGGCTAAAGATTGCCATTCCGGAAGATGAAACGGCCTTCCTGGCCCTGCATCTTCATTGCGGCAGGATCAAACGGAATCTTAGTCAGATGAACCGATTTAATGATTTGATTGCCAAGCTAATTCGGATTATTGAAATGGAATTGGTCTTGGAAATTGATAAAACTAGTTTGGATTATGCCAGACTGCTGACCCATATCCGCTTTGTGATAGAGCAGGCTGAAAGCCGGCTTCCATTTGAACGCGAAAGTCGTTTGAGCAAGGTATTGCAAAGGGAATATCCGATATGTTATAATATCGCCTGGAAGTTAGTGAAAATTTTACAAAATGAATTGAGTGCAGATATTCCTGAAACTGAGGCTGGTTATCTCACACTTCATCTTCAGCGAATAGTGGAACGTTCAAAGGACTGAATACTTTTAATCGTGTGACTGATTCGATCAGGCATGAGTGAATTTCTTAAGGGGCAAAATACCTTGAGAATATTGCTCATGCTTTTTTGATGCTTTCCTAAAGGAGAACATTATGGATGATGACTTTAGCAAAAAAGCGCGGTCTAATTTCCTTGATAGCACAGCCTCAGATGTTGTTATTGCGTTCGGTGGACGCGAGAACATAAAGACCGTTGACGCCTGTATTACTAGGCTTCGGGTAGCTGTAAAGGATTCTTGTCTGGTTGACAAGGCTCGTTTAAAACAGTTAGGGGCTGCCGGGGTTTTTGAGGCCGGGAACTGCTTTCAGGCCATATTTGGACTAAAAGCAGATTCGTTGAAAGAGCGAATTCAGAAAATTATAGTCATTGGAGATGTTGCACCGTCTGTATCAAATCAACCTAAGCGGGACCATAAATTTGCAGGCGAAACTGGGAGACATTTCATTTATGCACCGCTTTCTGGGACTGTGATAAATTTAGCTGAAGTGCCTGACAAGATTTTTGCTGAGAAACTTATGGGTGATGGTTTTGCTATTATGCCTACAAGTGATCTTATTTGTTCGCCTATTAAAGGCTCTGTGGTTCAGTTTTTCCATACGCGGCATGCAATAGTGCTTGAAGGCGGCGGTTTGGAGGTGCTCATCCATGTAGGGATAGACACTGTGAAACTTGGCGGAGCTGGTTTTCACCCACTAGTTAAAGAGGGTGAAGAAGTAGATATTGGTACTCCGCTTCTGGAAGCGGACTTTGGCTTTATCAGCAAATATGCAAAATCTATTGTTACGCCAATTATCTTTACGCAGTTTCGGGGGAAAACTTTAAAGGTAACTAATACTATGGCTGTAGCCGGACAAACAATAGTTTGTACGGTTTGGTAATATTCAGAATGTAATATAGAATAATCAATTAGCGAAAGGTATGGTACTAGAATATGGAAAAATCAGTTGTAATTAAGAATCCTACAGGTTTACACGCTCGTCCGGCAGCACTGCTTGTTCAGAAGGCAAGTTCATTTCGCTGTAATGTCAGTTTGGTTAAGCAAGGGAAAAAAGCAAATGCTAAAAGTATTATGAATGTGATGGCTTTAGGGGTAGGGCAAAATGATGAAGTGCTTGTTGTTACCGAAGGCGAACAGGAGGCAGAAGCACTGCAGGCGATTGTAGAGTTATTGGAAGGGCTTAAAGACTAAAGTAGGAGGACAATAAAATGGAATGTAAGGGTATAGCCGCTGCCTCTGGTTATGGTTTAGGCCGGGCCTTTTTGCTGGAAGACCAAGAAGTCCGGGTAATAAGACAGACTATTTCTTCGGATGCTGTTGATCGCGAAATAGCACGACTGGAAGAGGAAATCCGCCAAGCCATTGCCGAGCTTGAAACGGTGCGGGATACTGCCAGGCAAAAACTTGGCGATGACGCCGCTGCTATTTTTTCGGCTCATATTATGATGCTAGAAGATCCGGAATATCTTGGCGGGATTATCGAAAAGATTAAACAAGCGATGATTAATGCCGAAGCCGCAGTTGAGGAAGTGACAGCAGAGTTTGTTGCGATATTTTCCGGAATGGATAACGAGTATATGCGCGAGCGGGCCGCTGATTTAAAAGATGTAGCTGGCCGTCTGCTGCGGCGTCTGTTAGGAATAAAAACGATGTCCTTGGCGGATATTGCCGAAGAGGTTGTCTTGTGTGCGCATGACTTAACCCCATCAGATACTGCGCAGCTCGATCGTGACAAGGTTGCCGGGTTTGTGACTAATATCGGTGGGCGAACTTCTCATTCGGCGATTATGGCCCGGTCAATGGGCATTCCGGCTGTTGTTGGCCTCAAAGATATTGTCACGAAAGTTAAGGCCGGGGATTTTGTCATTGTTGATGGCAATGAAGGCAAAGTATTGGTTAATCCGCCGGAAGGTATTATTCAAGAGTATCGCGCGAAAAAGGAAAAGTTTGCGGCCCGTCAACGTGAATTTGAAAAACTGCTTAATGAAAAGTCGATAACTAGCGACGGAGTTCAGGTAGAGCTCGCAGCCAATATCGGCAACCCTGAAGATGCCAAGGGAGCGATAACTAACGGCGCCGAAGGGGTTGGCTTGTATCGTACTGAGTTTTTATATATGGGAAGAGCTGAATTTCCATCAGAAGAAGAGCAGTTTAAAGCCTATAAAGAAGTCGCGATGCTGTTTGGCAAAGAGCGACCTGTGGTTATTCGAACCCTTGATATTGGCGGCGACAAGGAACTGCCTTATCTAGAAATGCCGAAAGAAATGAATCCGTTCTTAGGCTATCGAGCTATTAGGTTGTGTCTTGATCGGCCGGAAATATTTAAAACTCAGCTTAGAGCCATTCTTAGGGCCAGCGCTTACGGAAAAGTCAAGATGATGTATCCAATGATCGCTACATTGCAGGAACTTCGGGCTGCTAATGCCATTTTAGCAGAGGTCAAACAGGAGCTGTCCAAAGAGAACATTAGTTTCAATCCGCAGATGGAAGTTGGGATTATGGTTGAAATTCCAGCGGTTGCAGCACTGGCGCATCAATTTGCCAAGGAAGTGGACTTTTTCAGTATTGGAACAAATGATTTAGTTCAGTATACTTTGGCGGTTGACCGGATGAATGAAAAAATCTCTTATCTTTATCAGCCATTAAATCCATCGGTATTAAGTCTGATTCAGAATGTTATTTCCGCAGCGCATAACGAGAAAAAATGGGTGGGAATGTGCGGCGAAATGGCTGGCGATTTGACGGCTATCCCGATTTTATTGGGGATGGGGCTTGATGAATTCAGTATGAGTGCGAGTTCAATTTTGGCCGCACGGGCCTTAATCCGCCAATTATCCAAGGCCGACGCTGTTGATATCGCCCAGGCAGCGCTGAAAATGGATGATGCGGAAGCTATAAAGGCTTATGTTGAGCAAAAGGTTTCATTCATTGCTGGGCTTAAGTAGGAAGGGACAGAAAATATGAAAAAGATTGCTGTATTGACAAGTGGGGGAGACTCACCGGGGATGAACGCCGCCATTAGGGCAGTGGTGCGGCGGGGAATATTTAAGAAGATGGAAGTCATTGGGGTTAAGCATGGTTATCAGGGGCTTATGGACGGCGATTATGTACCACTCGGTCTGGGCAGTGTCGGGGATATTATTCAGCGCGGCGGAACAATTCTGCAAACTGCTCGTTGTGAAGCCTTTAAAGAATTGGCCGGACAACGGTTGGCACTTAACCGGCTTAAGGATTCTGGCATTGAAGGCTTGGTAGTTATTGGTGGCGACGGTTCGTTTAATGGTGCTCTAGCGTTAACGCGCCTGGAATTTCCGACAATTGGCATACCTGGAACCATTGACAATGACATCGCTTGCACCGATATGACGCTGGGGTTTGATACCGCAGTAAACACCGTTATTGATGCAATCGATAAAATCAGAGACACCGCGACTTCTCATGACCGGACTTATGTTGTTGAAGTTATGGGAAGACATGCTGGTGATATTGCTTTGTGGTCAGGACTGGCTGGCGGCGCAGAATCGGTATTGATTCCTGAAACTGAAATGAATATGGATGATATAGTTGCCCGCCTATTAGCAAGTCAAAAGCGTGGTAAAAAACACAGTATTATTATTGTGGCCGAAGGTGTTTCTACCGGGCACAAAATCGGGGAAGTAATCCACGAGCGGACAGGATTTGAAACAAGAGTGACAGTGCTTGGCCATATCCAACGCGGCGGATCGCCATCAGCCTATGACCGGATGCTGGGAAGTCAAATGGGAGCGAAAGCGGTTGATCTTCTCGCCGAAGGAGAGCGTGGCAAGATGGTTGGCATTCAAAATAATCAGATGGTGGCAGTGGATTTAAGTGATGCACTGAGTCAGGAGCACAAATTATCATTGCCACTATATGAATTAGCCAGAAGCCTTTCTATATAAAGATTTTTCATTTATATATTTTTTTACTAACGTAATTCGTAGTGCCAATTATTAATAGAATAGATAAGCAGGTAGGCTTTAAGCAGTTTAACGAAAACGCTGGAGGGAAAGATTGTGACCAAGGAAATAGCCTTTGATTATTCCTATGCACTGCCTTTTATTCAAAAAGAAGAGCTTTTAAGGATTGAATCACAGGTTTCTTTGGTGCATGAGAAATTGCATCAAGCAACCGGAGCAGGTAATGATTATTTGGGTTGGTTGGACTGGCCTGTAAACTATGACCAAGAAGAATATGCGAGAATAAAACAGGCCGCGGCTAAAATTAGCGCTTCATCAGATGTACTGATTGTCATTGGTATCGGTGGTTCATATCTTGGTGCTAAAGCAGCATTAGAAATGCTGAATCATACTTTCTATAATCAACTGCCAAAAGATAGACGAAAAACACCGGAAATATATTTTTTGGGACACCAGCTTAGCTCAGCCTATTTGGCCAATCTCTGGGATATATTAGAAGGAAAAGATATTTCGGTTAATGTAATATCGAAGTCTGGCACAACGACTGAGCCGGCTGTTGCTTTTCGGTTTGTTCGTGAATATATGGAGAAAAAATACGGCAAAACCGGAGCCAAGGAAAGAATATTTGCCACAACCGACTGTAAGCGCGGCGCTCTGAAGCAAATGGCGGATGAAGAAGGTTACGAAACTTTTGTTATACCTGATAATGTAGGTGGAAGATTTTCTGTTTTAACTGCTGTTGGCTTACTTCCTATCGCTGCGGCTGGCATTGACATAGATCAAATAATGGCTGGAGCCAAAATGGCTCGTGAGCTATATGGTAAAGCTTCAATTGATAGCAACCCATGTTACCAATATGCTGCTGTTCGTAACCTGTTTTATGCTGAAGGAAAAACGATAGAACTCTTAGTTAACTATGAGCCGTCGCTTCAATATTTTGCGGAATGGTGGAAACAACTGTTTGGTGAAAGCGAAGGCAAAGAGCTGAAGGGCATATTTCCGGCGGCAGTTGGTTTTACTACCGACCTTCATTCAATGGGGCAGTATATCCAGGAAGGAAAACGGAACTTGTTTGAAACGGTGTTGTGGGTAGCGGATAATGGACCGGAAAAAATCGTTAATGAAGAAACGAAGAATCTCGACGGGTTAAATTTCCTGGCAGGAAAAAGCCTCCAGTTTATTAATCAGCGGGCGATGGAAGGAACTGTGCTGGCCCATACCGATGGTGGTGTGCCTAATCTTATTATTCGGGTACCAAAGCTTGACGCATATTATTTTGGCCAGTTAGTGTATTTTTTCGAAAAGGCCTGCGGAATAAGCGGCTATCTTTTAGGAGTAAATCCTTTTAACCAACCAGGGGTTGAAGCTTATAAGAAGAATATGTTTGCTCTTCTTGGCAAGCCTGGTTTTGAGAAGGAAAGACAAGCGTTAGAGCTTAGACTGAATAAGCAAACTGCTGAATAGAAGAAATTATGAAAGGCGGTTGATTTGAGTGAAGAAAACGAAAATAGTCTGTACGGCCGGGCCTAGTACCGACAAGCCCGGAGTTTTTGAAAAAATGCTGGCTGCTGGGATGAATGTGGTCAGATTTAATTTTTCGCACGGTTCGCATGAAGAGCAAGCCGGGCGGATTGATATGGCCAGGAAAGCTGCAGCTCAAAGCGGCAAAAATATCGGTCTATTACTTGATACTAAAGGACCGGAAATGCGGCTGGGGAGATTTGCTGCAGGCAAAGTTACTCTTACTGCCGGAGCAACTTTCATTCTTACCGGAAAAGAAGTTAATGGCGACGAAAATATGGCGTCAGTAAGCTATTCTGAACTTCCTAAGGAAGTAGCGCCAGGGAATTTTATTCTACTGTCTGACGGGTTAATTAGTTTGAAAGTAGAAAAAGTAGAAGGCGATAAAATCGTTACTACTGTTCAGAACAGCGGGCAAATTAGTGATCTAAAACGCGTAGCCGTTCCAGGGGTAGGTATAAAACTGCCCTTTTTGTCTGAACGTGATGAGGCCGATATTTTGTTCGGGGTCGAAAAGGACATGGACTTTATTGCGGCGTCTTTTGTTCAGCGCGCGGAGGATATCCTAGCTATCAGAAAAGTGCTGGAGTCTGCCGGGGCGGCAATGGACATTATCGCCAAAATCGAAAATGCCGAAGGGGTCAAGAACATTGACGAAATTCTTAAAGTTGCGGACGGAGTAATGGTTGCCAGGGGCGATCTGGGGGTAGAAATACCAGCCGAAGAAGTGCCGTTAATTCAAAAACAACTTATCGAGAAATGTAATAAGGCTGGAAAACCGGTCATTACTGCCACTCAAATGCTGGAGTCAATGACTGCTAATCCCCGTCCCACAAGAGCCGAGGCAAGTGATATTGCCAATGCCATATTGGATGGAACCGATGCAATAATGCTGAGCGGTGAAACTGCATCAGGCAAGTATCCGGTGGAAGCTGTCGAAACTATGGCCAGAATTGCGATACATACTGAAGACGCGTTAAATTATGGCTGTATATTACAGAGCAAGGGAATTGGCGGGCACTCTACCACTACTAATGCTATCAGCCATGCTACTGTACAGGTATCACACGAACTTGGGGCTGCGGCAATTATTACTGCGACCCAGTCGGGTTATACTGCGAGAATGGTTTCTAAATACCGGCCAAACGCGGCAATTGTAGCCGTAACTCCATTGGAAAAAACGTTGCGGCGGTTGACTCTTCTGTGGGGTGTTCATCCTTTGCTTGGCGGAGACTCGGCTGACAGTGATAAAATGGTAACTGAAGCGGTTGCTGCGGCGTTGACGACACAATATGTTAAAGAAGGGGATCTGGTGGTTATTACTGCTGGTTTGCCGGCGCGTATGTCCGGGACAACGAATATGATTCGGGTGCATACTGTTGGCAATATACTTGTGCGCGGTGTCGGTATTGGACAGAACGCAAAAACCGGTAAGGTTTGCTTGGCAGTAAATGGCCGCGATTTGGCGCAGCGGTTTCAGTCAGGCGATATTCTGGTGGTCAGCGGTATTGATGACGAAACAGCTGGTTATGCTGCCAAAGCAGCGGCAATTGTAGCCGAAGAGGGCGGTCTAACTTCACATGCGGCAATAATTGGCATTAGTTATGGTTTGCCTGTAATTGTCGGGGCGGATGGGGCTACCAACCTTCTAACCGATGGCATGGTAGTAACGGTCGATGCGGCCCGTGGGTTAGTATATCAGGGAGAAATTAACGCAAGATAATAAATGAGAGCAGAATATAAAAAAAGTGGCTTTACCTTCGACGAAAAGGTAGGCCACTTTTTGTGTTAGTTAGCTGTTATTAATAGCGCAAACGGTCGGTAATGACATTTAGTACCGAGATAATAAATGCGGTTATAAAGGCAAGCCCAAACGAGGGAATGTAAAGAGAACTTACCAACCAGGTGGTTAACATTACAAGTAGACCGTTAATAACTAGTGTAAATAAGCCTAATGTTACGAGATTTATGGGAAGGGCGATTAAAAGTAAAAAGGGACGCACTAAAAGGTTAATTAGGCCCAGGGCAAAACCTGCGCCAAATATCGTTTCCGGTGATGCAAAAGATATAGCGGGAAATAGCCGGCTGGCTATATAAATGCCTGCCATGTTAACAAGGCAGCGAATAACGAATTTTTTCATGATTATACCTCAACTAATGTAATGAAATTGAAATTTTATAGTGGTCATTTGAAAAATTAATGAGTTGACAACGCCTCATTTGGCGAAGTTCGCGGCAAAGATTTAAGGTGATTGTTATAAATGATAATGGCAGCTTGTGCTGGGGAAATAATACTCCCCATAGCGAGAACAGGTCGGAGGCAGCTTGCAGTAAATCTTCAAAAACGAAGAGTGGCAAGGGCAGAATGAGGTTAAGTGATTTATTATGTATTCGAGTTATTAAAAAGTAACTAGGTCGATTATTCCACATATATTTCGACCTTGGTTCGTCCTGACTTTTCGTCTTCGGTGTCAATATCAACCAGCTTACCGTCAACTAAGCCTTGGTCAATAAGTTTAGACAGTTCGTCAAAGTTTATTTGAGTCAAGTCAATGCCCTTTTTAAGCATTTCCTGACGGGCGTCTTCGGGGATGACTTTCAAGCCGATATTTGCAAATTTGGTTGCAACTTTGAATAGACTCAATGGAAGATTGACATTTACTTTGGTGTTATTTTGTCCGGTGATAACGCGTATGTGTAAGATATGTCCAACGTTTTCAATAGTGCCACTAGGCTGACGGTTTCCATCGTCCATTGCTTTTAGAAGTTCAAGTCCCTCAGACGCGGATATCTTGCCATTTTGAATCAGTTCCAGGATTTTCATTCGTTCATCACTCATGGATACACCTTCTCGATTATTGATAATGCTATTTTTATGTTTTACGCAGCTCTTTTTCAGCCTCTTCGGAGGTTATTTTCCCATTTTCGATAGCATCCCAAATTTTCTGGCGGCGGATAGCGGGGTGTTGATACTCTTCTTTGTTGCCGAGATAGCCGAGCGCCTGTAAAACACTGTCTAAGCGGCTACGAACGCTGGGATACGATATACCTAGTTCCTTTTCTACGTCTTTAATGTTACCGCGGCATTTGAGAAATGCTTCAATGAATTCGATTTGCTCATCAGGCAGGCGGCAAAATTTGCATGGCAAAAAATCGCCTTCAATTTTTGTTGTACAATTCTTGCAGGCAAGTTTTGTTATTGTTATGTTCTTATTGCAGACCGGACAGTGGGTTAAAAGTTTATGGCTAATGAGTATCACCTCGCGATTAATGCAAGCTAAATATAACATCCATATTAAGGAATATCAATATATAAATTAAAAATATTAATTTTTAACTGCGAAATTATAAAAATATTTAATATGAATATTGATAATATTAATAATTGATGAGCTATATAGACTTTCTACTTCCATAAGAACGCTAACAAGGTAGAGGGCGCATTAAAATACGTCCCAAGTAAGCTTGCTGGAGGCCTTGCCTGGAACTAATAATATCCAGGTATGAACTTACCTGCTGGGCGGTAATACTTTATTTAACGTTAGATAATGGCTTAAGGTGGTTTTTGCTTTATCCGATGAATAACCCGTTCTAATACTCCATCCTCTACAGCATGGAGTAAAGAACGGCTAATTCCCTGGATAATTCGACTAAAATTCAGATGGGGTAAAACCCCACCTGAATTAAGTCTCATTTATAAGCTTGACTAGTATAGAGGAGTAGCTATGTCCTATTATGTAGCAAAATTTCTTAGTCGTATAGTCTGCTTATTGCCGGGCGTAATTCGCGGCAAACTTGGTGATTGGCTGGGTGAAGTGTGTTGGCCGCTGGTTCCCGGTAGACGCAAAGAAATGGCGGTTAAGAATGTAATGCTTAGTTTGGGGCTTGACCGACCTGCTGCGTTAAAGCTGGTTAAGCAGAGTGCAACTCGCTTTGGGCGTATGCTTATGGAGGTGCTTTATTTTCCCAGGCTTAATAAGGATAATATTCATAAGTATGTTACCATTGAGGGACGGGAGTATTTGGATGAAGCTTTGTCGTATGGAAGGGGCGTTATTTTATCAGGTGGTCACTCTGGTAATTGGGAGATATTAGGACAGGCCTTGGCTTTAAATGGCTATCCCTTTGTGGGGATACCACAAAAACAGACCAATGCCGCGATGGATAGATTTATTAACGAGTATCGTAAGCTTTCAGGCATGCGTTTGGCGTATAAGACTGATGTCCGTGAGATGATTAGGTTGATGGATAAGGGCGGAATGCTTGGTCTGATGTTGGACCAGGATGCAAAGGAGAAAGGGGTTTTTGTCAAGTTTTTTGGGCGTCCGGCTACCGCGGCCGCAGGGTCGGCAGTATTGGCGCGAATGAGAAACGCTCCTATTGTTCCAATTTTTATCACCGCAAATGGCGACGGAACGCATACTGTTCTTGTTCACCCCTTGATTTGGGTTGATAAGACTGAAGACAGGGATGAAGCTATTTCTATTACTACGCAAAAGCTTACAGATATTATTGAGGATCATATTCGCCAGTTTCCTCATGAGTGGTTTTGGCTTCATGACCGCTGGAAGACAACACCGGTGAGGTAAATTAGGCAAGGAACAATACGGGTTATAAATGAGACTAAAATTCAGAGGGGGTTTTAACCCCCTCTGAATTTTAGTCTCATTATCCATCGGATAAAAAAAGGCGCTGTCGCAATTAGTGGTTGATATTCGCATACTTCCAGTTTATCTGATACAATAAATATACATAAACTGGAAAGATTCATAAAGGAGACGACATAATTATGGCTAATAATTATAAGGTTATTGATGAAGATAATTGGAAGCGGGCGTTACACTGTCAAATATTTAGAAACAGCATTGAGCCTTCATATTGTGTAACTTTTGAATTGGATATAAGCGATTTCTTAGCAAGAGTTAAAGCGATGAAATATTCGTTTACAATGACTCTAATCTTTATTGTTTCAAAATGTGCCAACGAAATTGAGGAGTTTAAATACCGCTTCGTAGATGGTCAGATAGTGCTTTATGATAGAATTGACACTTCCTTTACGTATATTAATAAAGATACCGAGCTTTTTAAGGTTGTTAATGTTAAAATGCAGGATACAGTGGAAGAATATGTTGCCATAGCTAGCAAAACGGCTAAAAATCAAAAAGAGTATTTTACAGGGCCATTAGGTAATGCTGTATATCAGTTTTCGCCATTCCCATGGGTATCGTATACCCATATTTCACATACTAATTCTGGGAAAAAAGATAATGCTACACCACTATTTGACTGGGGAAAATATTTTGAAAGAGGCGGGAAGGTGATGCTTCCTTTTTCTGTTCAAGTGCATCATTCCTTTGTAGATGGAATACATATTGGAAAGTTTGCTGATTCTTTGCAAAATCATTTAAATATGTTCTAATTTATTTAGTGAGATTATGAGCATAGTGTGCGAGAAAATATTCTAATCTATTGCGTTATTTGGAAAATATGCAAATAAGAGAGTGCAAATTAAACGCACTCTCTTATTATTTTGCGGATATCTGAAGAGAAAAGTGCACAATATATTTGAAAAACATAGTAATTGGAAATATAAATATAAGCAATAAATTATTTTGGTATAAAGAATATTGGACTATAATACAAAAAAATGGTAGGAAAAGGAAATGAGAATATCGAACCAAAACATGAATAAAATAAAACAGGGAGGGATACTATGAAAAATTTATTAGTACGGGTATTAACAGTAATAATAGTGCTGGTTGTTCTATTTTGTCCTAAGGGTATTGTTAATGCTGCCAAAACTACCAAGATATTAGATGAAGATACAAAAATAACGCCGCCGGGAGTCATGGCAACAATTTGGATGTTTATACCGGAATTTAAGAAAGGAACTACAGTTATTTTAAATGATAATGATGAAGTATTAGAAGGTACTTTAACATCCTATGAAATTCTCACGAGTGCAGCAAAAGTATCAAATTGCTATATTAATCTTAGTTTTAAACCAAGATCGAGAGTAACCTTTAATGATGAAGGCAAAGTAATCAAAGGTACAATAGAACGTGCCGTACTTCCGGTTGGTCAATTAAGTTCTGTGATGGTGAAGGACGGCACTGAAGTTAGTTTTCATGATAATGGTATATTGGCCACCTTTACACTGGTGCAAGATACGTATTTACGTCCAGTAGGGTGGCGGCAAACGTTGAGGGTAAATTTTAGAAATAAAGTAAAGTGTTCAGGATTAGTCGAGTTTAAGGGTGAGACACAAGTTGAGTTAAATGAAAAAGGAGAAGTGACAAAGGGCACATTGAATAAAGATACAAGACTACTTTCGCCTGACGGAAGTATAAATGTTTATGCAGCGAGTACGACTGTGGAGTTCGATGAAAATGGTGTTGTAATTAAAGCCGTAAAACCAGCGAATTAAAAAATTGATAAAAATAGAAGATAAAACAGGGCGGGATACTATGAAGAATTTATTATTACGGTTATTAACCGGGACGGTGGTGCTAGCCTTTATATTTTTCTATTATTATGGCAGTGTTGATGCTGCTGCGATTACCAAAACATTAGATGAAAATACAGTACTAACACCACCAGGAATGATTGTGGCTAACCTTACGGAATTTAAAAAGGGGACTGTTGTTACTTTAAACGGAAATGGAGAGGTTATTGAAGGTACATTATTGCGTAACACCTCGCTCCCAGTAGTTGGGGCTGCTCAAGACTATTATGTGAGTTTGATTACTCAATATAGGGCCTATTACATTTTATGGCCAAAGGTTCTTGAATTTAAAAACGAAACTAAAGTTACTTTTAATAATAAAGGTGAGGTTGTAAAAGGTACAGTAGCCAAAGGCTTTGGTGGGGGTGAGGTTTTATTTCCTCTCGGTCAAAACAGCGAAATATTGATAAAACCTTTTACTGAAATAAGTTTTCATGAAAATGGGATGATAGCAACTTGTACCATTGCATTTGCACCACTTCTACGGCCTGTTGGTTGGCAACAAAATTTAAGTGCGGGGTATACAAAAAATATAGCATGTCCTGGATTTATTCAATTTCAAGAAGAAACACAAGTTGAACTAAATGACAAAGGCGAAGTTATTAAAGGAACACTAAAAAACGATACAAAACTGCCTTCGCCTGACGGAAGCATAAATGTTTATTCTGCAGGTACAATGGTGGAATTCAATGAAAATGGTGTTGTGGTTAAAGCAGTAATCAGCAAAGTAAAAAAGTAACAAAAAATAAAAGATAAAATATAAAAGGCTGTCGCACAAAAACAGCCAATAAAAAAACAAAAAATGGCTTCCGGCTAATGCCAGCTGCCATTTTTTGTTGTAAAGTCAAGTTTGTGACAACCCCGAAATTACAACCAGATTATACAGCAAACGGGACTGTATATTAACTGGTTATGCCTGTACATCAGAGAAATGATCCCGGCAGATGATTCGGTTCGGTTACCAAAGCCAAAACCCGCAAATACCGAAGTGATATCGGTAAGCGGGAAAATATGCCCTATGATGCAAAAAGCGATAGTTATCGTTGCCGCAGGGGTCGCCAAATTCAAGCGGTATATATGCCCTTAATTGCCTGTGGATTCTTATTTTTCTTCCTGTTTTATACAAAAAGGCGTATCGCTCCGCGTTTTTTCTAAAAACGGTTTGCGACACGCCCTTTGGCAAAGGTGATTATTTTATTGTGCCCATTGCTTTATCAAGCTGTGCTCGACTGGTGTTGTAATCATAGAGGGCTTGAATATAGTTGGTTTTGGCCTGGATCATTGCCAGTTCAGCATCAATTACGTCAAGGTTGGTGCCAACGCCGGCTTCATAGCGTTCCTGGGCCAATTTGTAATCGGTTGCGGATTGATGGACTGCTACCTGGTTGTTGGTAATGCGTTCAGCGGCTTCCTGTACGCTGAGATAGGCCTGGCAAACTTCCAGTGAGACTTTATCGATTAACTGGCGGGTTTGTTCCTGGGATTCGGTTACCTCATGTTTGGCCTGCTTGATTTCGGTTTTGGTCAGGCCGTTATCAAATATATTAAACTGAACGTTTACGCCAACCAGCCAGCTGTTTTTGCCTTTACTGGTAGATGGGGCAGTGTCAGTCCAGGTTTCGGTACCAACTAAGGCTACGGTCGGCTTATTGCCGCTGTCGGCAATTTTCACTTTATCGTTGGCCATGGCAATTTTCAGGTTTGCCTGAGCCATTTCCGGACGGTTTTTTAAGGCGACAGCTATGCTATCGTCAACCGTTGGGGTGTAGGGCTTGTAGCTGAATTTATCGGCCAAGGTTGCTTCATTGTGCAGTGACAAGCCGATGACCTTGTTAAATTTGTAGCGGGCCATTTTATAACTGTTTTGAGCTTTGATGAGATTGTTGCGGGCATTGGCCAGCCGGACCTGCGTTTGCAACACATCAGATAAAGACACTGTACCGGCATCATAATGATTTTTGACATTCTTAAGATGCGCGTTTAGATCATTCACTGCTTGGCTGGCAACATCTTCTAAGTTGCGGGCCTGCAGCACAGTGAAATAAGATGTGGTTACATCCATGGTAAGCTGCTGTTTAGCTGAGGTGGTGCCAAGATCGGCCGCAGCGGAGCCGTGCTTGGCAAGATTAATGCTGTTTTCTATTTTACCGCCGGTATAGACTGGCAGGGTCAGTTTTAATTGGTGCTGGTAAGCATTATAAACTTTGGTCCATTCGGGGTAGTCGATCAGGACATTATTACTACCGTTGAAGTAGTAGGAGTATGGGTAAGTTGTAGTGGTATTATTGTACCAGGAGGCAGGGGTGTCGGTGCGGGCCAGGGTATAATTATATCCTAAGGACAAGCCATTGTAGGCGCGGGCTTTGTTGACACTCCAGGCTGCTTTTTCCTGGTTGGACTGGGCAATTTTCATGGCCGGATTATTTTCCAGAGCTAGAGCGATACTGTCAGAAAGGGTTAAGGTTTTCGGGTCAGGTTCGGCATGCACTGGCTGCATTGCCGCTGTCATAAGTACGGCTGACAGGAGCAGGCTCATGCAATATTTATTGTAGCGGTTCATCAGAAAAACCTCCTAGGCCGGTTATGTTCGCTAAATATTTAGCAGCGCGAATTTCCGGTTTTTAAATTATCTCGTTAACAGCCTGTAAGACTCCGTCCTCTTAGTCGGAGATCAACAGGCTATAACACTCGAACTAAGTTCGTTCTAAGCATTCGGTGGAGGCAATAACCCCCTCCGAACGCAAGACTCACTTATATCTCGTTAACAGCCTGTAAGACTCCGTCCTCTTAGTCGGAGATCAATAGGTTATAACACTTAGCAAAAAATTATAGTGCGATGTTTGACTGGGTGGCGTTAATTTCAAACTGACGCCGCTTTTTGGCATAGACTAATGTCGAAAGGGCAGTCAAGGTTACGCCAAGCAGTAGTAGAATGATAATGTTACGGTAGAGAAGCGGCGAGTGGCCGGCCAACATGATGTCACGAACAGCATCGGAGAGGTAAAACAGCGGGAAGATATACGCTATTGTTTGACTAAAGCTGTCCATGGACTGTAGTGGCCAGACATAGCCGGATAAAGTAAATGCCGGAACTGCATAGGTCAAAGAGAGTTTGGTAAAGGTTATTTCACTCTCGCAAAAGGAAGCAACCAGACTGCTAAAACCGATTGCGGTCAGAACGAAAGTAATTGCCAGTAAAAATAGGCTGGTTAAGTCACCTCTGAAGGGAATATCAAAAACTTCAATTGAGACAAGCAGGGTAATAAAGAAGGAAAGTGTCGCCAAGACGAAATACGGCAAAAGTTTGGCGGTCATAACTTTAAGTGGCTGGCAGGGTGCCAACTCGCGAAGGTTTTGGTATTCGCTGATGATACTAGCGCCTACGGCTAAGAAGATTCCTTGTTGAAAAGCGGCCATTGCCAGGCCGATAACAAAAAAGTTTAGATAACTAAGCGTGGGGTTGTTAAGAACCCTTAGCGTAAAATTAATCGGAGTGGTTTTGTTGGCGGCAAGATCAGCGGGAAGACCGGCCGATTCCGCCAATTTGGCGCTTACTTTTTGGTTAAAGGCCGCCAGAATTTCCTGGGTGCTTGTTGTTATGGTATTGGTTATAACTAAATTTGCGCCATTGGCAACAAGTAAAACAGGGGACGATTTGTCAGCCGTTATGTTGCGGGAAAAGTCGTGGGGGATATGAATGGCTGCATAGGCTGTTTCTTCGTGGAGATAGTTCTCCATTTCCTCTTGGGTGGCAGGCTGGGCGACAATTTGGAACTTTTCCGAGTCGGCAAAAGACTGGATTAAGGTCCGACTGAGCTGGGACTGGTCTTCATCATATATGACCAACGGTACATCTTTTACAACATGGGTGCCATACATTAGACCAAATATTACTAAATAAGCAATTGAGGCGCCAAAGATGAAATTGGTTCGCCTGAAGTCTTTGCGCAGCATTTGGAGTAGTTCGCGTTTAAGGATTTGCCACCATTTCATGTTAAGCCCTCCTGGCATTCTGAAGCATACTTTTGGCGGCGCCAGGAAAATGACAATATCGCTAGTAAGCAGAAGACACCGCCGAAGATAAACAGAATTAAGGTATTGCGGAAAAGATCAGGTGCATAGGCCGCCAAGAGGATATCACGGATAGTTATTGCCGCATAGGTAATCGGCAATGTTGCGGCGTAGATCTTGCCGATACTGTTCATAGCGAACTGGGGCCAGCTATAGCCACAGCAGAGAAACGACGACATGATATAGATAGCGGCATTTTGCATAACCGATAGTACGTTGGGGGCAATAGCTGAAATAAATAAACCCAGATTGGTAATCGCAAAGGTAAAGGCGCTGCCGATTAATAATAGCTCTAACATACTGCCGCGCATCGGTATGCCGAAACAGCTGATCAGAATACCGATAAAAGCAAGATAAGATAAGATTGACATCAGCCAGCAGGGCAGCAGTTTCCCAATAATGATGGCTGGAGCCGACAGTTTCCGGCGGCGAGATAAGTGAGCGTATTCTGCAGTCAGCAAGGTGCAGGAAACCATAAACATGGCTATCTGAAGGCCGTTTACACTTAGGCCAACCAAGACAAAATTGCTGTAAGATGCTGTAGGATTGTTGATTATTCTTAGGCCGAGCCGTACCGGAGCAACTGTTTTAAGAGCTTGTGCCGGTGGTTGGTTGACGCCTTCAAGCAATTTCTGACCAGCCGCTGCCGCAAAAGTCTGGATAATCTCCTGGCTGGTAGAAATGACATTATTGGCGAACATCAGGTTTGTGGCATTGGTTTCCATAAGTACATTAGCGGCCTGACTAAGTTTGATATCACGGGAAAAATTTTCTGGAATGACAAGTGTCGCCATGGCATTATTGTTCGCCAGACTTTGCTCAAGGCTTTCTTGAGAGGTTACTTGGGCAATGATATTATAGCGTTCGGAATCGGCAAAAGCTTGAGCTAAGGCCCGGCTTGACGCTGTTTGGTCCTGGTCGTAAATCGCGAGGGGGATATTTTTCACAACATTGGAACTGTAGAGAAAGCCAAAAAGAGTGGTATATAAAATAGGTATGCCAAACAGGATTAAGATCGTTGAACAGCGATTTTTAAAGAGTGATCTGAATTCATTGGCAAGTATGTTAAACATATCATTTTCCACCGTCAATTACTTTGAACCGCATTCCGGGGCGTAGTTTGTCGGAGTTGACCTGAATTTTGACATTGAAGGTTATTATGTCGTTATCGCCACGTTCGTTGGTTGCCCGGTAAGTAGCAAACTCAGCTTTTTTACTGATGTCGACCACTGTTCCTTGTACCGTAAGGTTGCCGTCGCGGCCCTGGAGCTTGAGGGTCTGATTCAGCTCGTAATTACTTAATTCAGTTTCTTTTATTTTGAGGTTAACCCAGTTTTCAGCAGGGTCCTGGATTGAAACCAGCGGCATTCCCGATGAAACCATTGCGCCTTCTTCAACATATTTGGCGGTGACAATTCCGGCAAACGGCGCTTTGATTTCAGTTTCGTCTAATGCAACCTCGATTTGTTGTAAGTAGGCTTGGGATTGTTCTAGTTTGCTTTGAGAAGCAACCTCGGTATTGCGGCTCATATCAGTTTGTAAGAGTCCGGCTTGAGCCTTGGCTACAGCGGATTCGGCCTGGGCATACCCTGACTGAGCCGCTTGGTATTTGGCTTGATAAGTTTCGAATAGTTGCCGGGATATAGACCCGGAGGCTATGAGCTTGCTGAATCTTTTATAGTCTGCTTCAGCAAGCGTCAAATCGGCCGCTGCTTTATTAAGTTGGGCTTTTGCTGTGTCAAGTGTAGCCTGGGCGGTTTGATCCTGCAGGGAAGTAGCTGTTGACGCTTGGACCGTCTGCGATTCCAATGCTTTAATGGCGGCACGGGCTTGATTAGCTTGGGCAGTTATATCGCGGTTATCAATGCGGGCAAGTACTTGGCCCTTTTCTACATGGTCGCCTTCTTTAACAAGCATTTGGACTACCCGACCGGGAATTTTCGAATTGATGTCAACTTCTTTGGCATCAGCTCGGCCCCAGACCTCTGTATTGGGTGAAGGCTTGCCGCAGCCGCTTACGATGGCTGACAGCATGGTTATTGCCAGGCTGAAAGCCAGCCAGCGATTAAAGCCAGCGGTGTGATTTCTTTGAAGCATTCTACCAACCTCCAGATTAAGTTAACTTTCACATATCATGGTTTTGCAGCGGGTTTAACACAAACGATTTCCAAACGAGCGAGACAGCTTTTTTATAATCGAAATTAGGGTATCTAATTACTCGCGCCAGGTAACCATCAAGCAGACAAAAGTAAGCATGGGCCATTTCTTCCGGTGACTCGGGATGAAATATCTTATCGGTAATGCCTTGACGAAAGATGATGGCGATTTCTTCCAATAGTTCTTCGTTTAGACTGTGCATAGAGTCTAGTGCATTTTTAGCACATTCAGCAGGTGGGAAGAGCCATAACCTAACTAAAAAAGAGAGGTTATCTTTGTTGTTTATATAGTGGGTGCTAACAGTGAAAAAGATGGCCTCCAAACGCTTATCGGCTGGTTGGTTGGCTGACGTTTTCAAGGCGTCAAACCAACATGCTCGGTAATCATTTTGAACGTTTTTTACAATTTCCAGGAATAATTCCATTTTACCAGGATAATGAGCGTAAATCGAAGGTTTTTTTATCCCAATTTTATTGGCTATTTCCGATAGGGCGGTAGCATCATAACCCTTTTCTGCAAATAGCGACAAAGCAACTTGTTGAATTTTTTGTGATGTCAATTTATCACCTCACCGTTTAACTACCTATCGTTAGTTAGTTTACTATGACTTTGCTTAGGTGTCAATATATTAGTTTAGAAGAATATTGTATAATTTCTAAAAATTTATAAAACAAGACATAAGTTTTTCGAAAATTTTAGAAAAGGTTTTTTTTGCTTATTTTGTTTGAAAAACCTCGCTTAATATAACGAAAGTTAACTTGCTATTCTAAGATTTTTGAAACTGATATTTGAAGTTTAAATCATGAATACTTAAACTAGCGTAATTTAGCAGTAAAAATTTGTTGGCACGTAATTTGCAACAAGTATAGAGAGCGTTGGTTTCATAGCTATCCGAAATAGGCGATTTGCCGGGGTCTCATTTATGGAAAGGAGGGTAGCAGTTTAGTATAAGTATTATTAAGGGGGTAATATTAATTGCTTGCAATTTTAGGTATTATCACGATTCTGGTGCTATTAATAGCAATAATCTCAAAAAAACACTTATCGCACTTATTGCTGTTCCGGTTATTGCATCATTAATTGGCGGATTTGGGCTTGCTACAAGTAAATTTATTATTGACGGGATAAAAAACATCGCTCCAATGGCCGCTATGTTTATTTTTGCGATACTCTTCTTCGGCGTTATGAGTGACGCTGGGTTATTCGATCCAATCATTGATCGTATTTTGAAGACTGTGGGAGCTAACCCGTCGAGGATATTAATGGGCAGTGCTCTGTTGGCGCTATTAATTCATCTGGACGGTTCAGGTGCGGTCTGTTTTTTAATTACTATTCCAGCCATGCTGCCTATTTACGAAAGGTTGGGAATGGACAAGCGGCTTCTTTGCTTAATGGTATCGTTGGCTGCCGGTACTAATTATTTACCCTGGACCGGTCCGACACTAAGGGCAGCAGCTGCCCTTAAGGTACCGGTAACCGATGTTTTTACTCCGCTGGTAATTCCTCAGATAGTGGGGCTGCTCTATGTATTTGGCTTGGCGTACATTCTTGGTAAAAGGGAGGCGCGCCGGCTTGGAATTGTAGGTAGTGCAGAAACTGACGTAGTACTTAAGCGTGAGCTTAAGGATGAGGAGAAAGTGCTCAGGCGGCCCAAAATGTTCTGGCTTAATGCGGTACTTGCATTGGTGGTCATGGGGACGATGATTGCCGGGGTAGTCGATCCGGCACCGATGTTCATGGCAGGTGCTGTAATTGCGTTAATGATAAACTATCCGCAAGTAAGTCAACAAAAAGCCCGCGTAGATGCTCATGCGAAAGCGGCGTTGATGATGGCCAGTATCCTCTTGGCGGCCGGAGCCTTTGTCGGCATAATGACCGGCACAAAGATGATTACTGCTATGGCTCAGGCGGCGGCTTCATTTGTTACTTCGAATATGGCGCAGCACATTCCGTTTGGGATTGGCCTTATTTCAATGCCGCTGAGTCTTTTGTTCGATCCTGATTCATTCTACTTTGGCGTGCTGCCTGTGGCCGCTGAAGTGGTTAAGATGTTTGGGATTCAGCCATTGGCGGTAGCTCAAGCGGCGCTGATGGGGCAAATGACTGTAGGTTTCCCGGTTAGCCCATTAACACCTGCTACTTTCCTTATTGTTGGCTTAACCGGGGTTGAACTGGGTGAGCATCAGAAGTTTGCAATTCCTTTCCTATGGGTTGGTTCGATAATAATGACAATTACTTGCGCAATTGTTGGCGTTTTTCCGTTCTAGAAGATAGGCTAAATTTTTAAGAGGTGTGGGATATGAAAAAAATATTAATTGGTTCAGGTGCTGGTTACTCAGGGGACCGGATTGAACCGGCGGTTGAGTTGGCGGAAAAAGGCAATATTAATTACTTAGTTTTTGAATGTCTTGCAGAACGGACAATCGCTATTGCCCAGCAAGCAAAATTGAAAGATCCTAATGCTGGCTATGATGCCTTGTTAGTGGATAGGTTCAAAGCTGTTTTGGGTATTTGCCACAGAAATAAAATTAAGATTATTACTAACATGGGGGCCGCAAATGCTGTGGCAGGGGCCAAAAAAATCAGGGAAATTGCTGAAGAATTAGGTCTATCTGGGTTAAAAATTGCAGCAGTCAGCGGTGATGATGTGCTGAATGTCGTCAGAGACGGGGACTACGCTATTATGGAAACCGGGGAACCTTTAGCTACAATAAAGGACCAACTGGTTTCTGCAAATGCTTATCTTGGTGCTGAGCCAATTGTTGAGGCGCTTCAAAATGGTGCTGATGTTGTTATTACCGGGCGTGTATCTGATCCGGCGTTGTTTATGGCGCCAGCAATTTATGAGTTTGGCTGGTCAATGGATGACTGGAACACTTTGGGACAGGCTACTTTGTTAGGGCATCTTTTGGAATGCGCCGGTCAGATTACTGGCGGTTATTTTGCCGATCCTGGCTACAAGGATGTGGCTGGTCTGGCCCGACTGGGATTTCCTATTGCCGAAGTCCAGGAAGATGGCAGTTTTGTGGTTACTAAAGTACCTGGTTCCGGCGGTCAGGTTAAGCTTGCAAATTGCCAGGAACAGATGGTATATGAAATTCATGATCCGAAGGCGTATATTACGCCAAATGTGGTAGCTGATTTTAGTGCTGTTCAGATGACTGAGGTTGGTAAAGACCGGGTACTGATTAGCGGCGGAAAAGGTGCGCCGAAGACTGATTTTCTGAAGGCGTCTATTGGTTATAAAGACAGCTTTATTGGTGAAGGCCAGATAAGCTATGCCGGTCCTGGAGCGGCGGCCCGCGGCCAGCTGGCGCTGGACATTGTGGCTGAACGATTAAAATTGATGGGCGTTGATTATCAGGAAATAAGGTTTGATCTCATCGGGGTAAATGCCCTGCATGGACCAAAATTGTCGGCTGGACATGAGCCATACGAAGTACGGGCAAGGGTTGGCGGGCGAACGAAGAATATGCGGGAAGCCGTTCGTATTGGTAATGAAGTTGAGACCCTGTACACTAATGGGCCAGCAGGCGGCGCAGGAGCATGGAAATCAGCCCGGGAAGTTGTGGCCATGGTATCGGCACTTGTTCCGAGGTCTTTAGTTAGTTATTCTATTCAGTATGAGGTGTTGTAATATGAAATTACGTGAAATTGCTCATTCCCGTACCGGCGACAAGGGAAATATCTCGAATATATCAGTTATTGCATATAAACCGGAGGAGTATTCACTTCTGGAAAAGTATGTGACGGCAGAACGGGTGAAAGAGTTTTTTTCTGATATTGTTAAGGGCGAAGTAGTGCGTTACACTATGCCGAATATCGGGGCGTTAAATTTTGTTATGTATAATGCTCTTGGCGGAGGGGTAACCCGTACGCTGGCCTTGGACATCCATGGAAAATCACTTAGTTCGTCGCTTATGAACATGGAGATTCCGGATAAATGAGACTTAATTCAGGTGGGGTTTTAACCCAAACTGAATTTTAGTCGAATTATCCAGGGAATTAGCCGTTCTTTACTCCAGCCTGTAGAGGATGGAGTATTAGAACGGGTTATTCATCGGATAAGTTGTAAGCCGGTTAGATGTGTTAGCGGGTATTAAGCTATTTTAGCAGTAAGCCTTAAAGGGGGAAAAGATGTTTAACATCTTTCCTCCTATTGGCTTTTTAATAAGTAGTGAGAATGACTATAAAATTGGGGATGTGGATTGATGGCTGAGCAACTAACAGGGACAGAGATAATGGACATGATGATGAAATTAGCTCCTTATATTAATGATTTTGTGGCCGGTGATATCGGAATTTCTATTACTAGGGATGGAATGTATGTTAAGTATGTTCCCGGAAAAAGTATGGATTTACGTACTCCTGTCGGTGAACCGGTTTTGAAGGGTGGAACTAAACAAGCGCTGGAAACAGGAAACCGGGTAGTTAAGGTGATTTCCAGCGAAAAGTCAGCGTTTGGTATTCCTTATGTAGCTTGCGCCACGCCGATGAAGGATGGAGAACGGGTGGTCGGGTGCATTACCACAACGCAAAGTGTCAATTCCATGGAAAGAGTAGCAATGGTTTCTGGTGATGTTGCAGCATCCAGTGAAGAGTTTACTGCCGGAATGCAGGAATTAGCCGGACAGTCGGCAGAGGTTGAGAAGGCGTGCGACAGGTTGGAGCAGCTTGGGGAAAATCTGTTGACAACAGCAAAGCAAACCGATGAAATTATCGATTTTATTCGCAATGTTGCCAGTCAGACTAATTTGTTGGGACTTAATGCGGCAATAGAAGCAGCACGAGTCGGTGATGCCGGCCGTGGTTTTAGTGTGGTAGCAGAAGAAGTACGTAAACTTGCGATTGTTAGTAGTGAGTCTGCTAACAAAATAGCCGACTCGCTGGGACGTATGCATAATGCGATTAAAAATTTATCGCAAGAAATTGTAACAATAGATCAAGTTATCGGCGGACAGAATTCCAGCATCGGGGAAATGGCTAAGGCCAGCGAAAACATGGCGGCTACAGCTGTTGAGCTATCAGAAGTTGCACAGGAAATGTTTCAGGTAACGGAATAATATATATTGATGTTCAAAAAAAATTGCCAAAAGATGTTGTTGTTTCTGGCCGGTTCTGTTTAGAATCGGCCTTTTTGGATGAGCTTTTTACTAAAGGTTAGTGAATACTTAGAACTGTGCTGTAGACAGGCTAATGGACATTATGTTGGTAAAAGCTGTATTATTTTTAAGGGGATGGGATTGCATTCCAGAGCTTACTTTGTTATAAATTAGTTTAAGGATTTGGTAATTTGCGACTGTTGAGGAGTAATATATGAACTTAGATGAACATAACGACTCTGATAAGGCCCAAGATGTTTTTTCTTCAATTCAGACAACTGAGCAGTGGTATATACAAGTCTTGGACTCAATAAACAACGGAATTTTGGTTGCTGATCAGAATATGCTGGTTCGATATATTAATGCCGAATATACTCGGATTACGGGGGTAATATATGAACAAATTGTAGGAAAAATTCTTACTGATGTTCGGCCGGGGGCTATGCTTCCTCAGGTGGTAGAAGACGGGAAGCCATTGGTTGGAGTGTACCGGAAGGAAGGCGATATTGAGTATGTTGTGGACATGGCGCCGATTGTTGTAAAGGGCGGGATAATTGGTGCCGTATCGGTGGTAAAAGATATAACTGAAGTAAGAAGGCTTTCGCAGGAAATACAAAAGGTTACGAAAAAAACCGATCATTTGAAGACCATGGTGGATCACATGTATAAAGCGAAATACATTTTCGCTGATATAATCGGCAACAGTGAGGCAATTGCCGAAACAATAAGGGTTGCTAAACTAGTTGCTCGCGGTGAGGCTGATGTACTCTTAAGCGGGGAAAGCGGCACCGGTAAGGAAGTGTTTGCGCAAGCGATACACAATTCCAGCAGCCGGGCGTCAGGTCCATTTGTGGCGGTAAATTGCGCCACGATTGCGCCAACACTGATTGAGAGTGAGTTATTCGGTTATGAGGAAGGCGCTTTTACAGGGGCGAAAAAAGGCGGCCGGCCGGGTCTGTTTGAGACCGCCAGCGGCGGAACGATTTTTCTTGATGAAATCGCCGAGCTTAGTCTGGAGACTCAGGCTAAACTGCTGCGGGTTTTGCAGGAGAGAGCGGTGAGACGAGTTGGTGAAACGAATGAGATTCCGATTGATGTAAGGGTTATTTCAGCTACTAATAGGGACCTTGACAGTATGGTTAGGGCTAATTCATTTCGCCAGGATTTGTATTATCGTCTTAATGTGTTAAGCATTTTTTTACCGCCGCTAAGGGAACGCGGCAGTGACATAGCTGTCATGGGTCAGGTGTTTTTGCGTTCGCATGAGCGTATTTTGGGGCGGAGTTTCCGACTGGACAGCGATACTAAGCTAGCCCTTTTACAGCATGAATGGCCGGGAAATGTACGTGAATTGAAAAATGTTATTGAGTATGCTATCAATATGTGTGAGGATGGCTATATTACACCGCAGCATCTGCCAAAATGGTTAAAGAGTGATAATCGGCAGCAGAAACCATCAACAAGTTTAGCAAAATTGGTGCAAGAGTTTGAGCGTAAGACCATTTTTGAAATGATCGATAAATATGGGGCAACGACCACGGCTAAGCGTCAAATAGCTGAAGAACTGAATATTTCAGTTGCCACGCTTTACAATAAAATTAAAGAACCATAAAGTATTGAACTGCTCAGTTTGGATACTCTTATTTAAAAAAATCTGACTAATAAAACTGCTTGGCTTCTGCTGAAACCGTAATGGTGAGTCTCTCCCTCTTAGACGGCGATAGACCGACCTTTGTTAAGATGCAGGTTATTCCAAGATGTGACGAGTAAAAGCTATAGAAATAACCGGATATTGGAATATCATGGCGTTACAGCTTTATTGACCTCCAAAATCAATTTGAGCTTAACATTCTCAGGTTTATAGCGCCGATTCGTCGGCGGTGGCCATTTATTGACCGTCCGCGCGATTTTGTGCCGGCTTTTGTACGTGATTGTGTTTGAAAAAGAAGGAGAGAATTACGCCGCCAATCAGAATGGCTACCGATACGAGCATGGAGGTCTTGACGCCGACCATCAGCCCCAGCGCCTGGGTTGCCGCGTTGCTGTTGCCGGCCGCGCTGAAATAACCGGCCTGTGCTGCCGACATGACTGCAATCATAAGCGCAGTGCCGAACGCGCCGCCGATTTGCTGGAGTGTGTTGCTGATTGCGGTGCCGTGCGGGTATAGCTCCGGAGGAAGCTGATTAAAACTGTGTGTCTGCGTGGGCGTGCCGATGAGGCCAGCGGCGACAAGCCCCAGGCAGTGCAGCAGAATAACAATCGGAATGGCGATGGTAGCGCTCAGTGCCTGGGAAAATATGAAGAACACGACGGTTGACAGAATGAATCCGGGAAAAATCAGCACTCGCGGTCCGTATTTATCATAAAGGACGCCGACAACCGGTGAGATAACGCCATTGATCAGCCCGCCCGGCAACATGATGATTCCGGCGGTCATGGCGCTCAGGCCCATGGCGACTTCCATAAACAGGGGCAATATCAGCATGCTCGAAAAGTACACCATCTGCGTGATGATGATCAGCAGAATGCCGATTGTAAACATTGGGTAGCGAAACGCCCGCACGTCGAGCATCGGTTCTTTAAGCTTGAGCTGACGGACGGAAAACACGATCAGGCCGAAAATGCCGCAGAACAGCGGAATTACCATCAACGCAATGTTTGTACCGCCGATATTGCTTACCCCATAGAGCAAACCGGCAAAGCCAATGGTGGAAAGCATGACCGAAAGAATGTCCAGCCGGGGCTTGGTAAGCTGTGTCACGTCGGCAAGAAAAATCGCGCCGAATATCAGTACCAGAGAGCTGAAGGGCAGAAAGCCCAGAAACAACCATCGCCAGCCCAACGACTGTACGACGATGCCAGAAAGGACCGGCCCGATCGCTGGTGCGAAAAACATCACGAGGTTAAAAAAGCCCAGCGCTTTCCCGCGCCTTTCGACCGGATTGATTACGAGCAGGGTGTTGATGATATTCGGAACCAGCATGCCTGTTCCGATGGCCTGCACAATGCGGCCGGCAAAAAGCAGGGGAAACGACGGCGCGAACCCACAAATCAACGTGCCGAGAATATAAAAGATCATTGCGAGTTCATACAAAAGCTTTGTTCTGATCGTCTGGATGAAAAAAGCCGAAACAGGGATTAAAACTGCCATAATCAGCATATAGCCTGTGCTCAGCCATTGTGCGGTAATTGCCGTTACGCTAAACTGCTCCATGATGCTTGCAAGCGCCATGTTCAGCACGGTTTCGCTAAGCATGCAGAAGAACCCAGAAATTACGAGAATCGCCGTAATCAGACCAACATTGATGTGTTTAACACTCACATCCAAGTCGGAAGCATTTGTTCGTGTTGTTGACATTTTGTACATATCCTCCAGTATAGTAAGATCGAAAATATCTTATCAAAATAATTATTAAAAGTCTTCCAATTCAAAGATTATTAGAGTATTAAAGGATTAAAGGAATAAAAATCTAACTATCCTTAAGGTTCCTGCTGGCCATAGGGATAGTTAGATAAAAAAATACCTTGTTCAAAGGGGAGTATGTCTTTTGGACAAGGTTTGTTATAATAAGTGTAAACGCTAGTGAAATAAACTTGAATGGGAGTTATTTATGGGAGAAACAAAAGTAATAAAGACTGCATGTAGAAACTGTCATGGCGGGTGCGGTGCACTTGTAACGGTGGAAGACGGGGTTGTTACAAAGATAGTTCCTGATAAGGAATCGCCAATAAGTAAAGGTCGCATGTGTCCGAAAGGTTTGGCGGGAATAGAACTTTTGTATCATCCAGATAGATTGAAATATCCCATGAAGAGAGTTGGTAAGCGTGGCGAGGGCAAATGGGAAAGAGTAACCTGGGATGAGGCTTATGACATTATTGTTGAAAATATTAAAAATATTGAAAATAAATATGGTATAGAAAGCTTGGCAATAGCACAGGGGACTGGTCGTCATCACCTGAACTATGTTGTTAGATTTGCTAATACCTTAGGAACGCCAAATTGGTTTGAACCAGGCACAGCCCAGTGTTTTTTCCCTCGTGTCAGCACAGGCGAAATTACTTATGGCTATCTGCCGGTAGTAGATTATTATAGCGAAGTCAATCCAGGGTGCATTTTGGTTTGGGGTGCTAATCCGGAAGTTAGCGGCGCTGACTGTGAGAGCCAATTTCGGTTTAAAGATGCTGTAATAAAAGGTTCCAAGTTAATTGTTGTTGATCCTAGACGAACAAAGACTGCTGAAAAAGCTGACCTTTGGCTGCAAATTAGACCTGGGACTGATGATGCTTTGGCCCTGGGGATGATGAATGTAATAATTAATGAAGAACTTTATGATAAGGAATTTGTAACAAAATGGTGTTACGGCTTCGAGGAATTAAGACAACGTGTCCAGGATTATCCGGTAAGTAAAGTTTCGGAGATAACCTGGATACCGGAAGAAAAGATTATAGAAGCTGCACGATTATTTGCGACAACCAAGCCTTCGGCTTTAGAGTGGGGCTGCGCAGTTGAACATACCCCTAATTGTTTCCAAACCGTTAGAGCTATGGCCCTTATTCCCGCTATAACCGGTAATATTGATATTAAAGGCGGATTTATTGAGGGCATGCATTTATTGCCGCCCCCGGATGTTAACTTGAGTCATTTATCTCAGGAACAAAGACTTAAGCGAATGGGTGAAAAACATTACAAATTATTGGCCGGGGCTCATCGAGACTTTCCTGCTGCCCATATTCCTACGGTTTTTGAAGCAATGCGAACAGGAAAACCTTATCCGGTGCGGGGGCTGATGTTATGTGGCAATAATGGCTTAATCGGTTTTGCCGATAGTCGTAGAACTTACGAAACATTAATGGGGTTAGATTTCATCTCTTCGCAGGAACTATTTATGACTCCAACTTCGCAACTTGCCGATGTAGTGCTTCCTGTAGCAAGCTGGCTGGAATTAGATGCTATATACAGCGGGCCGACAATGGGTGATCACATTGCATTAGCACAAAAGAAAATAGTTCGTACGTATGAATGCAAGGCTGATGAAGAGATATTTATCGATATTTGTAAACGGCTTGGTCGTGATTATGGCGCAAATACTGTTGAGGAGATTCATGATTCACAGCTGGCGGCAGTTAGAGCTAGGTATCCGGAATATGCCGATCTGGATATTAATAAGTTCAAAGAATTAAGTTATATTGAAGTACCAATTGAATACAAACAATATGAAAAAAATAATCGCGGGTTCAATACCCCCACCGGAAAAGTTGAGTTATTTTCAACAATACTGAAAGGGTTGGGGCATGATCCATTACCTTATTACGAAGAACCGCCTGAAAGTCCCTACAGTACCCCGGAGCTTGCTAAGGAGTATCCGTTGATATTAAATACAGGCGGCCGTTCGCCCTTTTACTTCTTATCTGAGAATAGACAAATGAAGTCTTTGCGAAAACATAGTCCGTTTCCCTTGGTGGAGATTCATCCTGAGACAGCTCTCCGGTATGGTATTAATGATGGCGATTGGGTATATATTGAATCGCCGCGAGGCAGGATTACGCAAAAGGCAAAATTGACTGCTGGAATTGACCCAAGAAGTGTAAATTGCGAAATTGGCTGGTGGTATCCGGAGAAGAAAGATCGTACTGACTTCGGGGTATGGGAATCTAATGCTAATATACTGACCAGCATGGAACCTCCATTTGATCCACAAGCAGGCACCTATCAGCTGCGAGCTTTGTTGTGTAAAATATATAAGAATCACCAGCAAACCGATGTTGATTTTAATCCCGGGTTTTAGTTAATGCATTAAAATTGCTATATGGATTTATATAAATATCGATAAATAAGACTAGCCATAGAAAGAAACTCGCCGAATTTAGGCGAGTTTCCTTTTATGGCTAGTCTATTATGGTTGATTATGAAATTCTCAGATAGGTGATTGTCTTTTCCAAGCAGGAAGCTTTGTCATCATTGATTTCGCAGCAAGATTGGCTGCTTTTTCTTCTAGTCCTTGGGTTTTAATGATAAAGGTGGTCAAAGAGTT
The DNA here is from genome assembly GCA_017889635.1 of Bacillota bacterium. Classification (GTDB taxonomy): domain Bacteria; phylum Bacillota; class Negativicutes; order Sporomusales; family CTSoil-080; genus CTSoil-080. The sequence continues at coordinate 32,402 of JAGGAC010000045.1, forward strand.
TAATTTCTCATCATAGGATTGCATTGTTCCATCCGGACGTGAGCAGTACCGACAATACTCTTTTGCGGAATCCCCCATAGCAAAATCTTCTGGATTTTTCATAGGCATGCCGCAGGCAATACATTGTTTCATTTTATTAGGCCTCCTTATATTTTGGTTATATAGTAATTAAGTCAATATAATGTTGTAATAATTCGTGTCGGTAGCGCTTTAAAACAGAACCGCTGGAACAAAATAAGTCACCATTGGTGATGTAATAATGAATTAGGCCAATCCACGTATTATAAAGTAGGTGTACAGGAAGTTTGCGGACAATACCTTGATCTAGCTCTTTTTGGGCAGCTATGCCGATATGAAATGAAATAGTGGATTGAATCATGACATATGTATTGGTAACATTTGCAGGCAGTAGACGCCTTTCGATAATCAAGCGTGTGTAAAAAGGCTCAAATTCAATTAAACCTGTTATGTGGGCATCTAAAATTTTAGATAAGCTACTATTTGTATCAATCAATTCATGAAGTCGCTGTGTAATTTGGCTTCCGAATTCCTCAACGGCGGCAGTTAATAAGTCTTCCTGTGTTGAAAAGTGTGCGAATACCGTCCCGTGTGAAACATTTGCATGTTTGGCAATATCGGCAGTTCGGGTTGCCAGTATGCCAGTTTCACCAAACTGCTTAATTGCTATTTCTAGCAAGTGTTTTCTGGTCAAATTTTTTTGCTGCTGTCTTTTATTTTTTAACAAGCTACTAACTCCTTTGGATGAGCTGAAACTCATTGACTTGTTACTCATTATATTTGCAACGGTATTTTCTGTCAATAGTTAAAATTATATTCATGGTCAGCAGCTTTTAGGACAGGCCTGCCGACATTTGACAGATTTAACCGGCATTTCTGTTAGGGTTGATAAGGAAGGGCTGCGACGTCTTGCTATGGCTTATTAATATAGATAAAAGGGATATTCGCGCTGTGCAGGCTGCGAATATCCCTTTGGTGCGTTAAGTTAATATGCTGTTTTGGGATCAAAGGTTTCATACGGCTTAGGCGGAGCCGGTTCAAGCTGGGTGACGGCATTGACATTGTATGACCAGGTGGTGGTGGGAGGGCGGTCAGGTTTATATTCATCCGGAAGTTCCGGCGTCTGATGGACGTCGCCTAGTTCCGCCCAGCTTTTTTCAAAGGGGCACATAAACATGCCGTATACGTGGAGGTGCCAAATCTTCCATTCGCCATCTTCGTTGATGAAGTCGCAGCCATAGCGCATCCAGGCCCAATAAGCCTTGATGGATTTATCTGGTGTAAATGGTCCGCCGGTTATATGCCCGGGCGAAACCCACACTGCTTTGGCGGTTTTGGCGTCACCGGCAACTTCGATAACCGGTGTTGTCAGTGTATGTACAGCCATTACACCAGGTCCTACGATGATGTCGGCATGATATTTTGAGTACAGGCGTACGATGCCTTCATACCCTTCGTAGATGCCAAAAGACATTTCTGCTCTGACATCAGAAGCTTTTTTGGCAAAAAGCTCGGTAATTTCGTGGTATCTTCCTGCTGTTAAGAGGTACGAATATCTACCCATCAGGTTTTGTATCTTGCTTTCGGCGACTAAACGTGCAATTTGATTCTCCAAGGATTGCTTTTCCATGTCTCAATTCCTCTCTTAATTTTGTATTTAGATTAAGCTGGTTTATGGTTCAATCCAAAGTTTTATCGTGAGTCGTTTAGCTTTAATTATATGATAACTCTGAAAATTAACTTTGAGAAATACTAAGTTAGTCTCACACTTATAGCTTATTTGTTATAAATCAAGCAACTTATATTGTTATTTGCTCGGAACAGTCAATTATTATATAATTTTAATCAGATTATATTGAGAAGGGGGCTGAGAACGATGGATATTCGGCAATTGCGCTATTTTATTTCTGTTGCCAATCACCTAAATTTTACTGCTGCCGCAAGGGAATTACATATGGCTCAGCCGTACCTCAGTAAGCAGATTGCCGAACTAGAAATGCAAATCGGCCTAAAGTTATTTGTACGAAATACGCGTTATGTCGAATTAACTGTAGCTGGAACCGAGCTGTTGAAAGAAGCTATTACTATTGTGCTTCGGGCAGAAGCGGCTGTAAGCAAGGCCCGCCTGGCTGCTCAGGGCAGTGTTGGAAGTCTGAAAATCGGGTTTATGGGTCCGCTTGAAAAGGAGATATTACCGAAACTAATAAAAAAATTCCGGCAGAGCTATCCAAGCTGCCACATGAATTTTGCCAAACTTGGCTGGGGGCCGCTTAACGACGCGTTGACCGGAGGTACTTTGGATATTGCGTTTACCATGTCTTACGGCTTGGAACGATTACAAGGAGTTTGCTGGCGGCCTAGCCGTTATTCCTATCCGTTGTCATTGATAGTCCCGGAGGAACATCCGTTGGCAGAAAAGGACATAATCCATATTTCAGAGCTGGCTGATGAAGATTTTGTTGTTCTTTCGCGTTCAGAATGTCCGCTAGCCTATGAACATATGCGGCAGACTTGTATCGCTAATGGGTTTTACCCTAGAATCGTGGGTGAGGCCTCGCTCTTGGAAACATTGCTATTAATGGTTGAGACCGGCATTGGCATTTCTATACAGACCAAGCATACTGCGGCATACGCCAATCCCGGTCTAAAATATATTGCGCTGGATGGCTGCGCATTTATTAATGATTATGTAGTTGCTTGGCGTAAGACAACTACGAATGCTCTGGTGCCGTTATTCCTGGAGACGGTGGCCAAAGAGCATTTTGTGATCGAATAACAGCGGCTGAATTTTGTAATCGCCAAACGGCGTCAAGCTAATATAATACTTGGATTGAGTGTTTCTGAAACAGGTCGATCCATTCGCTGTCAGGTTCTATGTCTGTGATAACATAGTCTACATTTTCAAACCCAAATAGTTTTATAAAGGCTGTTTTATTGAATTTGGTATGATCAGCAAGCAGAATTACTTTCGCCGCTTGCTTGATCATGCTTTTTTTTAGGTCGCCTTCCGGTTCATTGGATTCCATCATTCCTTTATCCAGAGACAATCCCTTGCAACTAATAATAGCCATATCGACATAATAATTTTTAATTGTGCTATGGGCAATTGGACCGGTTAAGGCCAGGGAGTGGGCGCGCAGCGTTCCGCCGGTAGAAATAATGGTAGGATTCGAACCAATAAAATCATGGGCTATTTTAACTGAGTTGGTGATGATGGTTAGGTTTTTTTTGCCTTTTAACGAGTAGATTAGTTCTAAGCAGGTAGTGCTGGCGTCAACCATAATGGTGTCGCCGTCGTTGATTAAATCAGCAGCTTTCTGGGCAATTGCCTGTTTGATTTCATGATTCATGGAAGTCCGCGTAGGAAAGGGCAAATCCTCGTTTGTATGTTGGCTCAGAACTGCTCCGCCATAGGTGCGGGTCAATATTCCTTCGTTTTCGAGCTTTTCTAAATCACGGCGGATGGTTTCTTCGGTGACACTAAACAACTGACTTAAATTTGATACATGTACTTTCTGTTCTTTGCGAATACGTTCAACTATATTTTGACGGCGCTCGATTGCCAGCATCATGATACCTTCTCTCTGTCTATCAATAAAGTAGTGGTAGTTCTAGTATAATGTGAGTTCTGACAAAAAACAAACATTATATCAAAGAAAATAGCATATTTAGCTATAAATGTATTGCGTAAAGAGCACTATAAAGAGCATGATAGTTGAATTGCATGCCATGCAGTTAAGGAACAACAAAACCAAACAAAGAAAAAACAACATCGTGCTATAAATTAGAAATGAAAAGTATCTTTGATTTTGTTGACAACAAAGAAAAATGCAAATAAAATAGTCTTAGATTCAAATGTTTGTGAATTGAAAAAATAACATGTGGGGTATTGAGTTTAGTGTAAGTGTACTGTACAGGAATGTAAGCAAATTGATAGGCAATGAAAAGTAGGGGTGTCAGTATGCAGAAGCATATCGCGGTGGATATTGGGGCATCAAGTGGTCGCCTGGTACTGGGAACGCTTGAAGATGGCCAAATCAAATTGGAAGAGTTATATCGCTTCGATAATTCAATTGGTGAAACGAACGGAAGCTATTTTTGGAATATTGACAAATTATATCAGGAAATTATTAAAGGATTACAGGCGGCTAAAGCAGCCGGTATTGAAGAATGCACGCTGGGGTTTGACACATGGGCGGTAGATTATGTGTTGGTGGATGAGAACGGAAATAGAGTGCAGGAAGTCTACGCCTATCGGGATGACCGTACTAAAACGGCGATCGAGGAAGTAGCGCAGCATATATCACTTAATGAGATTTATCAAAAAACCGGCATTCAGTTTTTAAGCTTTAATACGTTATTTCAGCTCTATGTACATGATAAAGCAGAACTGGCCAAAGCCCACAAAATATTACTTGTTCCTGACTATTTATATTATCTTTTTTCCGGAAAGTATGTTAACGAAAAAACCAATGCCTCTACTACTCAACTTCTAAATCTGGCAACTAAAGATTATGATGAAGATTTATTGAAGCTGGTGGGGGTGCGGCGTGAGCAATTTGCCGAATTAACTGAGCCTGGTCAAAGTCTGGGGCCGATCTTGGAGAAACTGCGGATTAAGTATGATTTGCCGCGGTGTGAGCTAATTTGCGTGGCTTCGCATGATACGGCTTCAGCCGTTCTGGGGGTACCGGCGGTTGAGGAACATTTCGCTTATCTGAGCAGCGGGACATGGTCGTTAATTGGTTTGGAGAACACTGCGGCGATAGCGAATGAAATGTCTTATCAAAACAACTATACTAACGAATGGGGCGCTTACGGGACTTACCGTTTCCTGAAAAACATCATGGGACTGTGGATGATTCAGGAGGTTCGCCGCAATCTAGGCAATTATTATTCGTTTGCTGATCTTGTTGTGGAAGCAGAAAAAGCTGTGCCCTTTAAGTTTTTGGTTGACTGTAATAATGAACGGTTTCTAAATCCGGAAAGTATGATCAGGGAAATTCAGAATTATTGCCGTGAAACCGGGCAAGGGACTCCGGAGTCGGCAGGAGAGTTAGCAAGATGCATCTTCGACAGTCTGGCGCTAACCTACCGCCTGGCACTTGAAGAAATTTGTTCAATTGCTGGTTGCCGGGCAGGGTGCCTTCATATTGTTGGCGGCGGCGTGCAAAACGAGTTGCTTTGCCAGCTAACTGCCGATGTTGCTCAAACTGCGGTAGCTGCAGGGCCTGTTGAAGCTACGGCGCTTGGTAATCTTTTGGTACAGATGATTAGTACCGGAGGGCTGAAAGATATAAAAGCAGCCCGAGAACTAATCATGGCATCTTTTGCGATAAAAATGTATCAGCCTGGCAAAATAGCCAATTTGGAGGCAGTATACCAAAATTTCCGGAGATTAGTAGCAAAGCCGATAGTTTAGAAGGACCAGAAAATATAAGTGAAAGAGAAGTGGGGCACTAAATATGGAAGCAAAGCTTGAAAAACGTTATCAAGAAGCTAAAGAAATATACGCCGGCTTAGGCGTGGATACCGATGCGGTATTGGCCAAGCTGGAACAAGTAAAAATTTCGTTGCATTGCTGGCAGGGGGATGATGTCCGCGGCTTTATTAACAATAAATCGTTATCCGGCGGTATTTCAGTTACCGGCAGTTATCCCGGAGCAGCCCGCACGCCTGATGAGTTGCGGCAGGATTTAGAAAAGGCCTTGTCGCTTATTCCCGGCAAACATAAGATCAATCTGCATGCCATTTATGCCGATACCGATGAAGAAGTAGAACTTGATAAGCTAAAACCACAGCACTTTGCCCGGTGGGTAGAGTGGGCCAAAAAAGAGGGCTTGGGGCTGGACTTCAATCCAACTTGTTTTTCGCATCCGAAGTTTCAAAATGGCCTGTCCATCAGCCATCCTGATGCTGATATCAGGAATTTTTGGATCAGGCATTGTCAAGCGTCCCGTAAAATCGGCGAATATTTCGGTAAAGAGTTAGGTCAGACCTGTGTGACCAATTACTGGTTCCCTGACGGATCTAAAGATATCCCGGTTGACCGTATGGCGCCGCGGAAGCGAATGAAAGCGGCTTTGGACGAGGTCTTTTCTGCTGACATTAATCCGGCGTACAACCTGGATGCTGTGGAAAGCAAACTGTTTGGCATTGGTGTAGAAAGCTATGTTGTTGGCTCACATGAATTTTGCATGGGTTATGCTTTGAAAAACAACAAACTAGTATGTTTGGATGCCGGTCATTTCCATCCGACCGAGACTATTTCTAATAAACTGTCGGCGGTAGCGCTGTTTGATACCGACATTTTGCTGCATGTCAGCAGGCCGGTGCGGTGGGACAGCGATCATGTAGTTATCATGGATGATGAACTGCAGGAAATTGCTCATGAATTGGTGCGCAACGATTTATTGGGAAAAACGCATATTGGACTTGATTATTTTGATGCCAGCATTAACCGGGTGGCTGCTTGGGTTATCGGGGCCCGCAATATGATTAAGGCGCTGCTGCGGGCGATGCTTGAACCAACGGCGATGTTGGCGGAGGCAGAAGCAAATTTTGATTTGACAACCCGCTTGGCGATGCTGGAAGAACTGAAGTCTTACCCCTTTGGCGCGGTTTGGGACTACTACTCAGCGAAAATGGGTGTCCCGGTGCGGGAAGCCTGGTTGCAGGAAGTAAAACAATATGAAGCTGAAGTACTTAGCAAAAGGTAATAATTGATCCAGAATAAATAGGAGGCGTAATATGGGAACAACTAACATAGAGTATAATATACCGTTTGTCCAAGAAGTGATGGAAGCTACCCGCAATATGTGGGAGATGGGTTGGGATGAACGTAACGGCGGTAATATCAGTTATCTCGTAGACGAAGCAGAAGTAAAAAAATATATCGATGTAACTAAGGTAAAGCGCACGCTTCCTTTAGAATTCCCGGTCAAGGAATTGGCTGGAAAATATTTTGTTGTTACAGGGACCGGCAAGTATTTTAAAAACGTGACCTTAGCGCCTGACGTTAATCTGGGAATAATCCGTGTGGCAGCTGACGGAATGTCGTTTGATATTGTATGGGGCTATGCTGATGGCGGACGTCCGACCAGTGAACTGGCGGCTCACTTTATGAGCCATATTGAACGCTTGAAAAAGGACCCCCAGCACCGCATAATCATGCATTGTCATTCTACCAATGTAATTGCGATGACCTTTGTCCATGACTTATCGGAAAAGGCCTTTACTAAAACCCTATGGCAAATGTGTACCGAGTGTCTGGTGGTTTTCCCTGACGGTGTCGGCGTTCTGCCTTGGTTTGTGCCGGGAACCAATGAAATTGGCCGGGCTACGGCGGAGAAAATGAAAGATTGCCGACTGGTGGTATGGCCTCAACATGGCATTTTTGGTGCCGGGACAACGATGGACGAGACTTTCGGCCTGATCGAGACAGTAGAAAAAGCAGCTGAAGTTTATATGCTGGTAAGTTCTCATCGTGAGGGAATCAAACAGACAATTACTGACCAAGAGCTAACCGACTTGGCTAAAGCCTTTGGTGTGACGCCAGTAGCCGGGGTGCTGAAGGTATAAATGAGACTTAATTCAGGTGGGGTTTTAACCCCCTCTGAATTTTAGTCGAATTATCCAGGGAATTAGCCGTTCGCGTGCTCCAGCCTGTAGAGGATGGAGCACACGAACGGGTTATTCATCGGATAAAAAGATATAAGGGGTGATTAGTGTGGTAAATCGTATCGTACTTAATGAAACTTCTTATTTTGGGGCAGGCGCAATCAGTGTTATTACGGACGAAATTAAGCAGCGTGGGTTCAAAAAAGCATTTGTGGTAACCGATAAAGATTTGATAAAGTTTAATGTTGCCCAAAAAGTTACCAAGCTGCTTGATGCAGCTGACGTACCCTATGAACTTTATGACAATGTAAAAGCCAATCCTACCATTCAGAACGTGCAGACCGGTGTCCAGAAGTTTAAGGCGTCAAATGCTGATGTGCTTATTGCCATCGGCGGCGGGTCGCCGATTGATACCGCGAAAGGCATCGGTATTGTCGCCAATAACAGTGAATTTGCTGATGTAAAGTCCCTTGAAGGCGTGGCTGCTACAAAGAACCGGAGCGTGCCGATTATCGCCGTTCCTACCACCGCCGGTACGGCTGCTGAAGTAACAATAAATTATGTAATTACCGATGAAAGTGCTGTAAAAAAGATGGTTTGTGTCGATCCCAAGGACATTCCGGTCCTTGCGGTGATTGATCCGGAAATGATGACTTCGATGCCTAAAGGTCTTACTGCCGCAACCGGAATGGACGCTCTTACTCATGCTATCGAAGGGTACATAACAAAGGGCGCTTGGGTACTGACCGATATGTTTGAACTGAAGGCAATGGAGTTAATTGCCAAACATCTGCCTAAGGCCGTGGCTGAGCCGAATAATATTGAGGCCCGCGACGGAATGGGAACAGCGCAGTATATTGCTGGCATGGGTTTTTCCAATGTCGGGCTGGGAATTGTTCACTCCATGGCTCACTCGCTGGGAGCAGTATATGATACACCGCATGGTGTGGCCAACGCACTGCTGCTGCCTTATGTAATGGAGTATAA
>JAGGAC010000046.1 GCA_017889635.1 Bacillota bacterium
CCTTCGCCAAATAACGCTGTAATATCTGCAGCATTCAAGTGAATATGGCGATTGGATACGCCAACCGGAATTCCGGCTGGCGTATTTCTTACCGCAACATTATCTTTATGTAAAGCATAAATTACTTCATTTATAATATTTTCTATCGCTTTTTCATCCATTTTTTTACCCTTCAACTATTCGGTATTCTCTAATTTTCTATCCTCAACTATTCGATATTCTCTAATTGGGGCAATATTTTTTCTACATCGGTATGCGGCCGCGGAATAACATGAATTGATACTACTTCACCCACTTTTTGGGCCGCACAAGCTCCAGAATCCGTTGCCGCTTTCACTGCGCCAACATCCCCCCGCACCATTACAGTAACAAGTCCTGAACCTATTTTTTCATAACCGACCAATACTACATTTGCAGCTTTTACCATCGCATCTGCCGCCTCAATTGCCCCTACCAAGCCTTTTGTTTCAACCATTCCTAATGCTTCTGAACTCATTAGTTAGTCCTCCTTGCTTTTCTTTTTATAATGAATACACAATACTTTCGGATCCCCTTTTTTCCGGGGGCATTCCGGATCGCTGCACAAATTACAGCTTTCATGCTCATCTTTCAGCAGGCTAGAATCAATATCGACTGTTGGTTCTATTTCATTAACAGGCTCTCTTTCAGCAACACTAATAAATTGTTCAGCAGTTGTCTTCTGAGCTTCTATTTTATCAGCTGCTATTTTGACTTCGTCCAGCGGCATTGGCGGTATAAGCCCTATATCCTTATCAAAGACATCCGGTATGCTTTGCTCTTCACTTATCGCCATATGGCTTAGCCCAACCGTTTCAGGGGTACGAATTAAAGATTCCGTTTCACGATGAGGCCTGGGAATAATATGAGCTGCCCAGATTTTTGATACTTTACCCGCCGATTCTGCCGCTGCTTGAACTGCCGCCTGAACAGCACCTACATCACCGGTAATTTTAACGGTTATCATACCGTCGCCGCGAGTCAATTCATAGCCGGCTAAAGTTACATTAGCGGATTTCACTGCGGTATCAGCTGCTTCCACTGCTGCCGCCAAGCCAATCGTTTCAATAAGCCCCAGCGCTTCCCCAGACATGGTGTTCCCTCCTAGCACAAGGAATCATTCCCTTACTTATTCAGCCACCAATTGTACAGCTAAACCCATGATCTTCCACAATTTTTTTATACGCTGCAACGTCTTCTTCAGCAGGCGTTTCCAGACTGTCATCCATGGGATAGTTTCGTCCCAATAATTCGTACTTATTGGCACCCAGCTTATGATACGGCAATAAATGAATTTCACTAACATTTGCCATATATTTTGCAAATTCCGCGATCAGGTGAATGCTGCGCGAATTAGCATTAAACTCAGGTATCAGCGGCACTCTTACCACCACCTTAGCTGCCATAGCAGCAAGGCGCAGCGCATTTGCCAAAATCAGTTCGTTGGCTTGACCGGTACCACGCTGATGAATTTCTGATTCGATATTTTTAATATCAAGCAATATCGTATCTACGTAAGGAATAACCCTTTCTATTTGTGTAAAATCAGCATATCCGGTTGTCTCAATTGCCGTATTCCAGCCAAGCGCCTTGCAGGCCTTTAATATTTCAGCAACAAAATCAGCTTGAACCAAAGGCTCGCCCCCAGATATGGTTATGCCTCCGTTTGAGCGGCGATACATAATCGCATCCTTTTTTATCTCTTGGATAACCTCATTTACACTCATGGTTTTTCCTGATATAGTCAGAGCTTTCGCCGGACATATTGTCGCACAGGAGCCGCAGGCTACGCACAGCTTCCGATTAATCAGCCCCTTAATTGATGGGTCAATAGCATTATTAGAACAGGCGCTAAGGCATTTACCGCAACTTATACAGCTTTTCTCATTAAACAAAACTATCGGCTGATGATTTTGAGCTTCAGGATTACTGCACCATTTACACGACAAGGTACATCCTTTTACAAAAACAATGCTGCGCACTCCTGGTCCATCATGAATGGAAAACTTTTGTATATTAAATACAATGCCTTTTTTCTCATAATCAACAAGTTCAATTTCTTCTGACATCAGGTCACCTCATTGTTATAGGTTAGTCCATGGGCAACGAAGAAACCAACTTCTTCTGGGCATACTGATTTAACACATTTCAAAACATTTGTTCAGTACGTTTGATAATATCGTCTTGGATGGCTTTATCCAAAGATATAAATTGCGCACTATAACCAGCAACCCTGATTACTAAGTCCCGATACTGTTCAGGATTTTTCTGAGCAGCTAACAAGGTATCTCTATCAATCACATTGAATTGGACGTGCATACCTTTTTGGTCAAAATAGCTGCGAACTAAAGCCGCCAAATTCTTTAAGCCATTTTCCCCTTGTACAGCTGAAGGATGAAATTTCTGATTTAACAGCGTACCATTCGACGCAATAAAATGATCTAATTTAGCAACAGAATTTATTGCTGCTGTCGGGCCGCTTGAATCTGCGCCGCGTACTGGCGATACGCCGTCCGCTAGTGGTTCGTGGCTCATTCTGCCATCAGGCGTTGCCCCAACATGCGTGCCCATCAGCACATTAATTGATGCGGGATACAAACCAGCCTGGAATTGACCACCGCGCGGATTGGTATACTTTTCCACTTCCTGGCAATAAATCAATGCTCCCTCACGGGCCAGCATATCAACTTCATCAATGTCATTGCCAAATTTAGGCGCAGAATGAATCAGCATTTGCTGCAATGATTTCATATCACCAGCTGGCGGCATTTTAATATTCGATACAGTTTCCTTGATTGCCGCCATATCAATGTTTTTATGTTGGCTTAAAATTCTTCTGACCACTTCAGCAACCATATCATAGGACGGATCCTGACTGTTACTAGCTGAAGGAGCGCTGGCTGCACCAAAATTGCTATCCAGTGCTGCTTTCAGCTCTGAAAGCGTAATCTTCTTATCTTTAAATACTAATTGCTTAATAGCCATAAACGAATCGCCGACATTGGCTACCCCCACACCTTGCGGACCGGTAAAATTGTAATGAGCCCCACCTTCTTGCAGCGATTTACCGGTACCAATACAATCGTCAACCATCGATGACAAAAATGGCAGCGGCGCTCTTTCGGCATGAGCAATATCTACACAGTTGTCAGCATATGCCAGCCGCTTAACAAAATATTTCATTTGGCTACGATACGCTTCTAATAACTCTTCGAAGTTTTGGCAAGAAGCGATATCGCCGGTCTTAGGTCCCAATTGTTTCCCGTCACACATACCATTATTAAGAGTAATTTCCAAAATCTTGGCCAAATTAAAGAAAGCTGCATCATGCCAACCTTCTGTTTTCCCCGGTTTTTGCGGTTCCACACAACCAATCATGCCATAGCCTCTAGCATCCCGGAGGGTAAGGCCGCGGTTGGTAAGGGCCGGAATAATCACTTCGTCATTATAAAAAGCCGGCATCCCCAAACCAAGTCTGCTCAATTCACAAGCTTTAAGCAAGAATTCGTCCGGGGTTTTACTCCAAACACGGACGGAAAACGAAGGCTGGGAAAGTCTAACATGAGCGGTTGCATTCATGCACATGTACGAAAGATCATTAGTAGCATCCAAACCATCATCAGTCTGTCCGCCAACTATTAAGTTCTGGAACATTGGATAGCCGCCGAATGCGCTTGTCGAAACTTCATCACGAACTTTATTGATATCATTCAATTTAATCCATACACAATCAATCAGTTCCTGCGCTACTTCCTCACTGATACTCTTGTCCATCGCAAAATATGGATACATATACTGATCAAACCGGGTTGGCGAAATCGAATGTCCATTGGATTCTATATTAATAATTAAATGCACAAACCAAAAACTTTGGCATGCTTCATAAAAGTTCTTTGCACCATTTGCGGGTACTTGCTCACAAACATCGGCAATCTTAAACAACTCAGCACGCCGTCTGGAATCCATACATTTTTCAGCCATTGACCGAGCCGTCACAGCATAACGCTTAGCATAATCTATTGCGGCATTACAAGCAATAATGGTCGCATTCCAAAACTGATTTTTCTTAATATAAGCAGGATCGTTCTCATCAGCATAATTCATGGCCTCAACAACTTCCGCCATTATGCCTTTGAAGCCTTTCTTCAAGACTTTTCCATAATCAACAGATACATGACCAACCCCATTAAAATAATAGTTCCCTACTGTAAATACATTAGCATTCATACAATCCAATGTATCGGGATCCATATAAGAAGTGGCTAATTCATTAGTTGTTTTACCATCCCAATATTCAAATACCTGGTTTAATTCTTGTTTCGCTTCGTCAGAAATTTGAAAAGAATCGCCATTTCTTTTCCCAATCCGGTCAAATTCATCTTTTAACCACTTATTAGAAAATTCAGGGTAGACTTGCGATGATCGGGGATGCTTCGTTAAACTGCCAACAATTACTTCTTCTTCGCGAATAACAATGGGAAGTCCCTGGAGTATTTTTTCTAAAGCTTTTGCCCGGCGAATAACAGCAGGAGCCCCTTCGCTCGCTTTATACGCTTCTGTAATAATCAGTGCCCGTTCAGTTTCTATACAAGGAACTGCATCCAAAATTTGTTCTTTGAGAATATCCACCCGCCTTGTTGGATTACCAAACCCTTTTGAAGCTGTAACCATTTTCTTCTCCCCTTTCAATCAGCTCACACTTCTAACATCACGGCCTTAACTTCTTTTAAATATAAGATTTTGTTGTAGATGGTGCCGGCCCAGCCATTGCAGTTATACATTTCATTCCAATTTCCCGAGCCGCTATGATCGATTGCCGGACAGCGCCGGAATCACCAGTAATAGCAATAATTGATTCGTTGGAATAACTAGTGCCATGCGCCGGACTGGAATAAGCAACACATTCCACATTAGCCGTTTTTAAGGCGGCATCAGCCATCAATACGCCAATAGCGGCCGGAGCCCCGACAACTAAACCAAAAGCTTTGCCAACCGGAGCGCCAAAAGCTTTATTAATCGCAAAACTTGCCCGGGCAGTATACTGCAATTCCAAATGCCCGGCATCATTGCCGTATACATCGCCAAAGGTACGATCCAGTTCTTTTAGGGCAACTTCCACAGCCCTCCGCGCATCAGATACTTCTTCCGCCCCGAAAATAATCAGACACCCATGTCCGGCACCACCTTTGGTGTCGCGTGCCAGCTCGATTGACACAATTTCCGTATTAGTAGCTTTAACCGCTTCATCCGCCGCCATAATATGCGGTCCAGCGCCAGTCCTCCCACCTAAAATGCCGATTGAGCGAAATTTTTTATTTATAACCATTTTTTCATGTAAGGCAGAATCAATATTGGCAATCACCAAACCGATAGTATCGCCAATAGCGGTACCAACAAACTCAGTAATTCCAGGATGCGAATAGGTTTTAGAATTTTCAGCAGCAACTTCTTCGATTGCCGGAGTTTTTGCTGATAAATCAATATGTTTTTCTAACTCTTGCATAACCTTATTCATAAGGTCCTTTTCATCCATCAATGAGCACCTCCAAATTTATTAAAGCCACCCCTATGCTTTAGGAAGAATTTTTTCTACGTCGGTATGCGGCCGTGGAATAACATGAGTCGAAACAACTTCACCAACATTTTTTGCCGCAGCAGCTCCAGCATCAGTAGCAGCCTTAACGGCACCAACATCCCCCCGCACCATAACGGTTACTAACCCTGAACCAATTTTTTCATAACCAATTAATACTACATTCGCAGCTTTTACCATTGCATCCGCAGCTTCAATTGCTCCAACCAACCCTTTTGTTTCAACCATACCCAATGCATCACTTGCCATATAATCATTTCACCTTCCTTAATAAATAATTGCTTTTTCTTTTTCCAATTGTACTATCAACGTCATATAATCCGGCAGTAATTATTCATTTAAAATTCAGTAAATTTTTGTTCATAAGATATTAACGTCTTTTAATCACCAAAAACTGCCTTTCTCAACCCGCTTACCTTGTCTATCCTCTCCCATGGAAATTTTTTATCATTACGGCCAAAATGTCCATACACCGCCGTTTCTTTATAAATTGGTCTTAGTAAGTCAAAATTTTCAATAATGGCTCCCGGTCTAAAGTCAAATTGATCTAGCACCAGGTTTACAATTTGCTCGTTAACAATTTTTTCTGTTCCATAGGTATGCACATTAATTGCTACCGGTTGGGCCACCCCAATTGCGTAAGCTAGACTAATTTCACAGCGATCGGCAATCCCCGCAGCCACAATATTTTTTGCCACATATCTGGCCATATAGGCTCCGGAACGATCCACTTTACTTGGATCCTTGCCGGAAAAAGCACCACCACCATGTCGGCAAAGACCGCCGTAGGTATCCACCATAATCTTCCTACCGGTAAGACCGGTATCCGCTCTGGGACCACCTAGCAAAAATTTACCGGTAGAATTCACATATAACTTCATGTCAGAAGTATGAAGATTGGCTGGTAATAATGGATTAATTACTTGATTGATAATGTCTTCGCATAGCTTCGGATAACTCACTGTTGCATCATGTTGCGCAGCAATAATAATCGAATCAAGAGCAATGGGCCATCCATTGGCATCATACTCAATTGTTACCTGTGTCTTTCCGTCAGGCCTGAGATATGGCAACCTTCCATCTTTTCTTACTTTAGCAAGTCGTTCCGCCAACCGATGCGCTAAGTAAATGGGCAGTGGCATGTAATCTGAAGTTTCCCGGCAGGCAAACCCATACATCATCCCCTGATCCCCCGCGCCCAAATTCTTTATCTGATCTTGCCAATCACCCATCTGTTGTTTATATTCCATAGCTTTATTAACACCGGCGGCAATATCTGTCGATTGCACATTTATATTTGACAAAATTAAGCATTTTTCCGCGTCCAAGCCGTAAGCCTGATCGATATAACCAATCTCCCGGATTACACTTCTTGCGGCAGCAGCAATATCTACTTTTGCAGTTGATGATATTTCTCCAGCAATAAATATGATTTGATCTGACGCCATGGTTTCTACTGCTACTCGGGCCTGCCGATCTTTGGCAATAAACTCATCTAAAATTTTATCTGATATTTGATCACATAATTTATCGGGATGCCCTTCTGTAACCGACTCAGAAGTAATTAGTATATTTTTTTTCATTTTTACCCCTTCTTTAAGGCAAATATTTTATTTATTATAATTAATCTTCACTCCAGATAAAAAATAAAAATTTGCTCTTTTAACTATAAAAATTAGCTCTTAATATTTTTGCGGCACGTTTATAGGTAATTTTTTGAAGAATTTAGGATAAAATTGACAGGCTTTTTTATTTGCTGCATAATAAATATTGAATACGGTAAGATCGTTAAGGTTGCCTTATGCCGCAAATAAAAAAATAACAACAAAAATTTGCTGTTATTTAATACTTTTTTATTTTTTTAGGAAAGCATGGCAAATATGCAGAACTAATGGGGGTGGCGCCATGTCACAGGTAAGAAACTTTGATATCAGAGAAGTAATCGATCTAAACTTATTACAAGCTATCCAAGAAAAGTTTGCCGCAGTCACCGGTCTTGCTTTTGTAACAGTTGACCATAAAAACTTATGTTATATGTCAGATGCTCATGCTGGATTAGAAGCCGCCAGACGTGGCCAGCCTTGTGTATACAGATGCCCTGCCGGGCTGATTGATTTTGCTGTCCCCATCATCGTCCATGGTCAATACTTAGGTGCTGTACTCAGCGGACAAGTCCGCTGCCAGGAAAATAATGATTGTATTAAAGAAAGCGAAGTATTCAAGTTCGACGCTAAATGGCAAATGAATCAAGAATGGACGGAAAGATACCAAAAAACTTTATGTATGCCTTATGATAAAATTATTTCCAGCGCTAATCTTGTTCATCTGGTAATCAACCAATTAGCTGAAAAAGAAATTATTAATATTATTCAAGAAGAACTTACTAAAAATACGGTTACACTTATGGCCGAAAAAAAGGCCCGCGCTGAACTTGCAGAAAAGCTGAAAATTGCTGAATTGAAATCTCTAAAAGCTCAGATGAGCCCTCATTTTTTATTTAATGTATTAAATTCAATCGGTTGTTCCGCTTTAACTGAAGGGGCACAAAGAACCCAAGAAATGATATATATGTTATCACAACTTTTGCGCTACAACATTACCAATTCTGATAAATCAGTCACCCTTTGTGATGATATTCAAAATATTGAACGCTATCTCAAAATACAGCAATTCAGATTTGGTGACAAAATTTCGTATTCGCTTAATATCCAGGAAGATCTGAAAAACCAAGCACTACCGCCTTTAATTATCCAACCCTTTATTGAAAACGCAATTCAGCATGGCATCATTCCTAAAGAAGGGAATGGTCATCTTAGCCTTCAGGCATACTCTGAAGGAGATGACATAAAAATAAAGATTGAAGACAATGGAATTGGTATGTCTCCACAAAAAGTAAAAAATTTATTAAGCCGCCACACCACCGAAACTGAAATGGTGAATATCGGTATCCAAAATACTCGAACCAGACTTATACAAAGCTTCGGAACTCAATATGATATCTGTATTAAAAGTCTTCTCAATATAGGAACTTCTATAATCATAAAGATACCCCTCGATTTTAACGAAAGGACTTATGACGATGTTCAAAGTTTTGTTAATTGATGACGAATTTTTGGTCCGACAAGCTTTACGCATCATCATATCAGAATTTAATGAATTCCATGTAATCGGTGAAGCCCAAAATGGCCGTGATGCCTTACAACTCTATGAAGAATTGACCCCTGACTTAATATTTATGGATATCATGATGCAAGGAATCAATGGAATCGACCTCAGTGAGAGAATAAAGGCTAGAAACCCTGCAACGACAATAGTCATTCTTACGGCGTATAATGATTTACAATTTACCAAGAAAGCAATGCAGTTAGATATACATCATTATTTATTAAAGCCATTTTCATTACAGGAGATATATAATGTTTTGCAATTGTATCAGGAAACCCATATAAAAAAATCATTTTGCACCGATTCTTTTGTTTCAGATTTATTCAATAAAGGTTTTGAAGAATCCTGTGCTCAAATCCATGAAATAATAGCTGAAGTATTTTCAGTTATAAATCTCGATAACCGTTACAAAATTTTACAAAAACTAATGTGTGATATCTTACAACTGATTCCCAGCATCGATAAAACTTATATAAAATATTACAAACAAAAATTTCCTATTAACGAAAGCATTTGTAAAAATATTAGCTTAGCTGAATCTTGGTTATTTTACCTTGTAGACGTAGTGTTCAAACAAAAAAGTATTCATACTTACCCGCAATTTATCAAAATATTTTCTTATATCGACGACAATATAAATAATAATTCTATCAGTTTATACTCGGCTGCAATACAAGCTGAGTTGAGTATGAGTTATTTAAGTAAACTCTTCAAAAAAGAATTTAAGACCAATTTTAATAACTATGTCAATATAAAAAAAATCGAAAAATCAAAGTTACTGCTGAATAATAATACTATTTCGATTAATGATATTTCTTTTGAGCTAGGTTATAATGAACCGAATTATTTTTGTAAGGTTTTTAAAAAATTTGCGGGTTTAACACCTAGCGAGTACAGAACTATGAAGATTTCAGGCATCAAATAAAGCCGGAATATAATATTATCTGTTGTTTATTAGATTAGATATTCTTAACTAACTGTAGGAAGGTGAAAAAAATGGTTATTAACCGTATTATTCGCGCTCCACGCCCTAATACTATAGCGCTACTATTACGACGGATGTCACCAGAAGCAAGAAAACAAGTAGAAGATACCCGTTTTGATGCCATTGGGCTTATTCAAACCAATCTCCCCAGTCTATTTTATTATACTGACATTGGTCTAAAAGCGGGAAATGTTATCGCTGTTGAAATTGTCGGCAACTGTCCACAGCACGTAAACACCATGGCCTTCTTTGGCAGTAATGAAGCAGTTAACGCTACAATAGAAGCTATTACTACCGCAAAGGAGTAAAAAGTTCCACTCATCCTTATACAATAAACATTGTACTATTTGCTTCTCCAAGCAAAAGTTAAGCAATAGTCTATTAAATTGGGGGCGATATAAACTAAAATATAATTTTAGTTTATATCGCCCTCAATTTTCTGAACCTATTTTTCTTACTGGCTTAATCATGTATTAATATACAGAATTTCCCACTATTATTTTGCAACATAAATCCATGGCATTATTTTCTAACTGCCAGCAGCGAATTAAGCTGTTCTAAAAGGCCTCCGCCATTTAGCGAAATATTACCGATATTATCGCAGATCCTTTCCATATACTCCAGTTCCTTCAACCGATAGAGAGTATGATTTTCATCCATAAGTTTTGCGGTATTTAACAGGCTTCTTGTCGAAGCTGTTTCCTCACGCCGGGTTATGACATTAGCCAGTGCCTTTTTCTCAGCAATAAGCACGGTATTTAAAATATCTTTTATCTCACCAGGAAGAATAATGTCCTTAACACCGGCAAATAAAAATTCTGCTCCATAGTCCTGTTCTTTATCTTTCAGCGCCTTTAGCACATAAGCAGCTATCTCCTGTTTCATCTTCAATAGCTCGTCAAGTTTAAGAGTGCCTACATATTCACGCAAAATAAGCTGTAACAGTACGTATATCTGCTGTTCATAATCTTTAACCTCCATAACAACTTTAACGGCATCAGTGATTTTATATTGGCAGACAAAGTTAAACCTGAGTGGAACTTTATCTTCGGTCATTATTTCTTGACCATTAATCTCGATCTCGCGTTTCCGCATATCCACTTTAATAATATCAACTTTATTGGACCCCAACCAAAAATAATGTCTGCCTGGCTCTAACAGCCGTTGCATTTTATTATCGAAAAACAGGATGCCTTTCATATATGGCTCAATATCATATACTGCGACATCGCATCTCAGCTGAGGACTGGCCAAAATATTTCGGTCAATTGAATCAGATATTTCAGGGTTACTTACATCCACAATATCAAAAGTATGTTTTTTCAGCACATTCCAGAAGGCATATTTCCCGGTACCAAGAACCTCTTTGAACTTTCCATCCACATAGTGGAACGCAAGCTTTTTATCATCTATATCAACTACCTCAAGTTCTTCCCGCAGTACATCATCCTTTAAAAACAGCTCGATATCATAACCTTCGACCTTAAAAGCCTTTGTTATATCCATAACTTCAATATTAATCCCCAAAAGCGGCCATATATAATGTTTACCCGGCTTTACTACACCGCGATAATTACCTTCTTTAAACAACAAACCTCGTTCATGATCTCTTATCGTTATTCTCATGACGTATTCCTCCGTCCAACATTCTTTCTTTGCGCCCTTTTTTAGGAATCTCCACAGACTTTGATGGCGGGAGACTGATTTAGCCTAGCACTTCTATCCAGGAGGCGAAAAGGCCAAGGAGCGCCCCACTTGCGCGTACAGCGCCGCCTGATAACCGCGCTATGCGATATCCTCAATCTCGCAAGGCCATGCGTCCGCCGTTTACCATACCTCGGCACAGTAAACCGGAGATTCCTGCAAAACGGACATCCATTTCCAAAGACATTCCCGTCTTAAATTGTGGGGAGTCGAACCCCATCCCCAAAGGGATTTCCGGCTGAATGCTTTACCACTAAGCAAACCGTAGTATCTACGGTGAAGGATTCGAACCTTCGAAATTCAGTGCTTAGCCGCTTCCCGGTATACCAGCAGGCATCGCCCCTGGCACCGCACGGTCTTTGAAACCATAGCTTAAGAGAATAACGGCAAAGTATATATTAAAATAACATACTTTCAATATTATCCCTTGACCACACCGATAGTGCGAAGTTTCTTTACCGGTGTTATGAGGTCAAGCTCGTTCGCTATAACGGTGTCAATATTCTTATAGGCATATCTTGACTCTTCCGCTACATCGCCTTTATTATTTTTCCCCAGTACAACGCCGCAGCTTTTCAAATCATTCATCACAGTTTCGACAGAGTAAGAGCTCTTAGCTTTTGTTCGTGACATAAGGCGTCCTGCTCCATGCGAACAGGAATGGAAACTCTCTTCATTGCCGTTGCCGTTCACAATATAGCTATATGACCCCATCGCCCCCGGAATAATGCCTTTTTCACCAGCACGCGCCCGGATGGCTCCCTTGCGGTGGACCCAGACATTTTTCCCATAGTGATGCTCGATAGCCGCATAGTTATGATGACAGTTAATATAGTCGCTGTACTCCGGCTGACAACAGCCGATCCGGCTCATCCATTTATCAACTAACCTGGTTACGGCCTTTAGCATATGGTCGCGATTTTCCCTGGCAAAACCAAGAGCAAGGTTCATCCAGTCAATATAAGCTTGTCCCTCGTTGGTATCAACAGGTAAAAATGCCAGTTGATATTCCGCCGGTACCGCCGAAAACCATTTTTGGGTATTATCTTTAGCAACATTATGAAAATAAGAACAGATTTGGTGCCCAAGATGTCTGCTGCCAGAATGCAGCATAATACCTGTCAGGCCATTCTCATCTTCCTGTAATTCAATGAAGTGATTACCGCCGCCCAAGGTACCTATTTGATAGTAGCTATCCTCAATTTCCGGCAGCAGCTTTTCCGCAAAGGCATAGCGCTCCTTATTAGCCATTGCTTCATCAATGACCGCGGACGCTTGCCTTTCCCGGTGATGCTTAAAACCGACAGGAATATTTCGCAGTATATCGCCGATAATTCCCTGCAGCAGCGAACCGTTGGCGGTAGTTGTATTTTTCAGCAATGCGGCCTCGATATTGGTTTGTATATAGGCCATGCCGCAGCCGATATCTACGCCAACCGCATTAGGGATAACTACACCATCAGCGGCAATCACGCCGCCGATCGGCATCCCTTTTCCGGTGTGAGTGTCAGGCATCAGCGCAACCCATTTATGTATGAACGGCAGATTGGACAAGTTTGTGGCTTGCTCGAGGCAGCTCTCCTCCAATTTGTCAGTTTCATTTAACCAAACTTTCAACGGATAGCGATTTTTTTGTTTATCATAAATCACGTACATAAGCTCAACTCCTTGGCTATACTTTACCATTTACAATACTTGCGATCATTAAAAAAAGTTTGCGATCTTTTCCTGGATTGACAAAGATTGCAACTCTGCTATGATAAATACAATATACGGTATAAGTTCGAGTGTTATAATCTGCTCCCCTCCGCCCTAAGAGGACGAAGTCTTACAGACTGTAACGAGATAAAGGTGATACTGATGGCTGGATTTACAGAACTAATTAAAAACTTTGATAAAATCCGGGATTATGCCCGGGACTTTTTGGTGTACGGCTATAAATGCCGCAGTGATTACACGCAACGAAGCAGCCGCAGCTATGATAATGAACGCCGAAGAATTGAAAGTTATCTGGCAGGTTATATCCAATGGGAAAACAGTTCGCGCGGCAAAAATCTGTTTATCAGCACCAATACAGCTGATCTCTCGCAAAACCAATTATTTTCGGTATGGGAAACCAAGTCCTTTACAACCAAAGACTGCCTGCTGCACTTTTGCCTTTTCGATATTCTCGTCAAAGAACCGGGCTTAACCGCCAATGAGGCCGCAGATATTCTCTCTGACCGCTACCTGTCCCAGTTTCCGGCCCCGGCGATACCTGACGCCATGACAGTCCGCAATAAGCTGAATGAATATGTAGAAACCGGCTTGTTTCAAAAACAAAAGCTTAGCAAAAACATTCATTATTCTATTAACAACAGCCAATTTAACCAGGCACTGCCAGATATCGTTAACCAGCTTGCCGCCCCGCTGCACTTCTTCGAAAACGTTACGCCTGCAGGAGTTCTTGGCTATTTTATTCGCCGCGACAGCGGGCAAAATCCCGCCTGGTTTTCCTTCCGTCATCTTTTTACCTCTCACACCCTGGATGATGAAATACTTATTCAGCTCCTTACTGCAATCCAAGCAAAAAGTACAATTCAGTTTGCAACTTGCAGCAACCGGTCCAAGAATCATTTCCGTCAAACAATTCTGCCGCTGAAAATCGCAATAAACGTAAAGCATGGCCGAAGATATTTACTGGCCTATAATATGCGACGGCGAAATTTCTTTTCCTTCCGCCTGGATCATATAAAAAACGTTGAACTGCTGGAGGAAAGCGCTGTTTTTTGCGAATGCTTGACAGAACTTGAAGAACGGCTAGCCTCCACCTGGGGAGTCTTCTTAGGCCGCCAAAATTATTTAGAACGGCTTGAAATGGTACTTTCCATTGACGAAACTACAGAAGCTTATGTTCTTGCCCGTCTGAAACGCGAGGGCAAACACGGCACAATAGAAAAGATAGCTGACAATACTTTCGCCTACCGCATTGAAGTAACCGACACCCAAGAAATGGTGCCCTGGCTGCGGACGTTTATCGGGCGAATTATATCCCTAAGTGGCTCTAACAAGCGAGTAATTAAGCTATTTCTCGACGATATCGAACGTATGGCAGCCTTATATGCAGAATAAGGAAGGATAATCAGGATGGAACTTTTTAGCGAAATTCATAGCCGGTATTTTTATATCATCACCGAGATCTTAAAGGCCGCTGCCGTCCGCAAGCTTACAGCCCAAGATGTCGCTTCAATTGTTGCAAGACTTGGGTTTGCTGAAACTTCATTTGTACTTGCTCCCCCCTTGCTAAACGCTAACCAGGACAGCTATTGTCTTCTCAAAGCTGATGCTTCCGGGTATGTACCTGTACCCGAAAACGTACCTCCCCTTACCCTCACTGCGCTGCAAAAACGGTGGTTAAAGGCCATTTTAAATGACCAACGCTTTGCAATGTTTACTGATGAAACAGAATACGCTATACTTAACTCTCTGCTTGCCGATATTGAACCGCTATATAATAATAAACATCTTGTCTCTGTTGACATGGCAAACGACGGCGATGTTTATACAAGCCCAGAATATAAAAGCCTGTTTAGGACGACCCTGCAAGCCATCCAACTCGGGAAAGTGCTGCTTATCACTTACGAAAGCAGCAAAGGCAACCGTCTCTCGGCCTATTTCGCTCCTTATAAACTAGAGTTCTCTATGAAAGACGATAAGTTCAGACTAGTTGCTGTACGAATGCGCCACCAACAGCTGCGCAGTCTCTATAAGTTAAACCTGTCGCGCATTACTTCCTTAACTATTATGGAATGGAATACGCCCTTAGGCCTCGATGCTTATATCCATACGCTTCGTATGCCTCAGCCTGTTGAAATCGAGATTACAAATGAGCGCAACGGCTTTGAACGTATCTTTACCCAATTATCCAACTTTGAACGCATATCAGAATACAATGAAACTACCGGCACTTGTATCATGAAAATTTATTACTATGAAGTAGATGAAATGGAACTTTTGATTACCCTGCTTTCCTTCGGCCCAATTATTCGCGTATTAGGTCCTGCAAGTTTCCGCCAACAACTTGTTGAACGGATAACAAACCAAATACAGCGCTTTGCGACAAATCCCAGTAATATATAATACTCTGACTAATCACACCGCATAAAAATAACTATTTGCCGATCTGGCAAATAGTTATTTAAAACCCAACAAATTAATATTCATTTCACTTCAAAACGTTATATTCTTTATCCGTTACAAGTTACAACCATTCAGCTTCTCCCTTTTTTTATAGTTTCATTAACTTCCGTATAAATCTCTAATACCGCTTTTATTTCGGTTCACACTGTTTATATCTTTCAATTTTATAATCTAGCCGTTCCAGCGTTTTTTGCATATCTTCCATTCTCGATAATAACCGCCTACGTTGCTCTATTAAAAGCTCTTTTCTAACCTCAATGGTCGCATCACCCTGTTGGAATAAGCTAACGTATTCAATTAATACTTCAATCGGAAGGCCCGCATTTCGCATACATTTAATAAATTCGACCCACTTACAGTCTTCTTCCGTATAATCCCTTATCCCATTTTTATTGCGATTCACGCAAGGAATCAGTCCAATGCGTTCATAATAACGAAGTGTATCCGGTGAAATACCTAATTTTCCACTAACCTCTGCAATCGTCATACGGGTCCCCCCCTAATATCTGCTATATAATACTTTGGAGTAAACTATATGCTCTTTCCCATTTCATAAGCCTGGTTCATGGCAAGCTGTCCTTTAATATCGCCTACATTCCAAGCACTAGTTCCGTAAATAATCCCTTTTTCCTTGACCCCGCTAAGACAGGAAGTAAACCCTCTGAATCCTTCAATTGTCCTTTCCATTGCTTGCTTTCTACCATCAGCAGCAGTTGCAATAAAATACATTGTAACAACCAACACAATAATTGATTTTTTCATCTCGCAAAAAAATTTTCTCGGCTTGATGGCTTCTTTTGCACCAAGCATAAACTGATCGCACAACAAATCAGAATTGCCGCCTCTCCTTGGACTTCCAGACAACACTAATACTTTTTTGCTCATTTATATGATCCTCCAGATCCTTAATCACAACTACTTTTCTAAGTAATATTTATGCTTTACTGTTCAGTACTCGCAAGATAATGAGTTTCTCCATCATCATTGTTGTCTCCACAAAATCCAGTCTAGCACTTAGAGTTAACTCAAAGTCAAGTATTTTTTTAAGCTACTCAATAGTAAACTATTGGAAACAGTTTATATACTACTAAAATTGCACAAAGTATACAGACTATAATGACTAAACGAAAGGATTTCTAATTATGTATAATAAATTTGACGCATGTATTTTTGACCTTGATGGGACTCTAATAAATTCATTGGAAGATCTAGCAGCAAGTACCAACTATGCCCTAAAAAAGCTGGGGTTTCCATCGCATAACATTGACAATTACCGATATTTCATCGGACACGGTGTCACAAAACTTCTTGAAGTTACATTACCGGAGGATGCAAGAATTCCTGAAGTAATTGATAAGGCCCGCAAACTTTTTGATGAATATTACAGTACCCATTATCTTGACACCACTAAACCGTATGACGGTATAATAATGCTTATTGATGAACTCAGAGAAAAGGATCTCAAGCTTGCGGTTGTTTCTAACAAGCCACATAATTATGTTGAAAAGATTATTAATAGCTTATTCTCTGATAAATTTGATACCTTTTTGGGGCAGCGACCAGGGGTTCCGCGCAAACCTGACCCAACTGGTATTTTTGATGCTTGTTTGAAGCTCGGAGTAAAATCGGAAAATTGCCTTTATCTTGGTGATTCAGGCCTTGACATGCAGACGGCTGTTGCCGCTGGAGCATTCCCCCTCGGTGTACTTTGGGGGTTCAGAGATAGAAATGAACTTGAATCTTATGGTGCAAAAGCTGTAATCAGCAATCCAGCTGAACTGCTAGAAATCATTTGAAAATTTGAGCCCATATCTTAAATACCCCAGTCAGCTATTTACGCTTTCACTGGGGTATTTTTCTATGGAATGAAGCGTTATGAGTTTATTTCACTTACTCAACAAACTAAAATTTATACCAAAGAAAAGGTAGAGGGCTAGCTGCCCTCTACCTCGCGATTACGGTCTTGAATTATTTATCTCCTGTGGTCTTTGCAGTACTGTCTTTGATAACTTTGATGATGATTTGCCCCTTGTACGTGCCTGCTTCTATATTGGTCTGCTGTCCATTTACTGTCATGATCAGGGAATATCCTGGCGGAGCCTTCACCGTTGTTCCGGCTTCAATAGTTAACTTTCCTAGATAGGAATCATGATTTACTATCCAAGTCGAGTTTTTAGCAAAGCTGGCGGTAATGCCCCAGTTTGCCTTAGCTTTGTAATAATTTCCATTAAGACTTGTGTTTTCGCCAGCCTGGTTGGCATACGAAAGCCCTTTCACTTCCCACAAGCCATTGCTGCCATCAGCAAAGGACCCGTTAAACGTCGAGCCACTAAAAGTTACTGTCAGTGATGAATTTCTGTTGCCAGGTCGGCCTTCAACAACGCGGGTTACATTTCCTTCATTCCAGATAATACCAGACGCGTTGGATTGATTAAAGTTGAATACCGGAGCAGAGCCTGCCTCAGAAGAAATAAGATAGTTATAGTTTGGATTATTATTATTCTTAAATGTGCTGCGATTAAGGTCAAGTTTAACTCCGGCTGCTTCAAACTCAAATATTGAGCTTGTTAAACCGCCGAAAGAGCTTCCTACTGTGAGGTAAGGAATATTGGAAAAATCCGTTTCGCCGGTATATTGGCCAGCAGAATAGTTATAGAAAGTGTTATCAAGAACACTATTTCTTAGCAAAGTATCGCTCGTATATGATTTTCCTGCCAGCTTACCGAGCGTAGCAAGCAGAGTTTTAGTCTTGTCTTGAGAAACACCATAATATTGGCAAAGCTTCCCAATGGTCATTGAAACATCGCTCATCATATAGTGACTAAGAAGAATATCGCCGCTGGCTGCTTTCCAGGCCTGCACAGCTTTATACGCCGTTTCACCAGTTGTATAGCCCGCAACATCTTTTTCAGCAGTAAAAGCAACATTATTAAATACCGAAGTGGAATTTGCGACAATACCGCCTCGATTTCTAAATGCTATTTGCCCGGTTGCCGAACTGTCGTCAACGAGCAAAGTCCCTCCCGAAGCTGCTACAAGTCCGGCATCCATTTTAGATGTGAAGGATGAATTTTTAGCTGTAATAACACCGCCACCGATAACATACACGCCAGCTGAACGATTGCCGTAAACTGTAGTATGAAAGTCTTTAGCATCAACGACGCCGTTGCCAAAATCGTTGGCCAGCGCTGAACCCTGTCCTACAGCATAGCTTCCCGCTAGGCCGGTGGTAGAATGAACATTCTCCAGATAAGCATAACCGCCATATACAACATCGGCTACATGGTTGTTCCAGCCATCAAGCTTAAAGTCGGTATTATAAACATATACCTTAGCTGTATCGGACTTAGCTTTACCTGAACCAGCCTTAGTTCCGGCACCGCCTGCAATAACACCGTTGGCACCGTCGCCGTTCGCAGAAATTGTACTTCGTTTGCCGGAAGGGGTTCCGACAGTAACAACTCCGCCATTAGTTGCGTAAAGCACAGCGTTCATACCCCACTCCATAACTACTTCCACATTATAGGCACTAAGACCGGCTTCATAAGACATTTTAGCCCAGTTGCCGACAGAGGTAGAAACAGCATTCAAATGGTCAACTTTAATTGTGCCGTAATCGTCTGCCCATAGAACACTTCGTTCCTGATTAATTCCGGCATTAACTTTATCGCCGCTTTTTGCGGTACTAGCTTTGAGGGTTTTATAAACCTGATCATCCTTATCGCCCTTTGCTTTAATAACGGAATTAGCAAAAGAAAGATAAGTGGGATTAAGAGTTGTGCGAGCACTAAGGCCGTTGAGATTCGCAATATTGCTGACAATATTAATAGCATTATAATTATAGGCAAGACGATATGGTGAATAGTAAATAACGTCGATATCGCCATCATTATCGCTGTCTCGGTAGTCTACGTATTGATAATAAAGATTGGAATTTGCATTAGGAAGCCTGATTGCCGTACTGCTTCCCCCATATAGTTCCTTACCTGTTGCAACATCATAGGCGATTACATTTTTATCCAGAGCAGCCTTATTGCCATTAATATAACAGCCTTCAGTAAAGGTAAAACGACTTATTACCGCACCATAGGGGCCTTTTGCCAGAACTTCATTCAAATTGCGGGCGTCTTCTTTCGTAAGGAAGCGGAAAGTTTTGTTAAGATCGCCAGGGCTGACCAACTTCTGAAATTGATCAAAAATAACAACTTTCTTTTGGGCAACTGTATAATCATTACCACTGAAGGTAATCGTAACTGCTCCGTTTTTCTGATCAATCTTTTGGGAATAAGTGCCGCTAGCAATGGCAGCGATAGCTTTGGGAGTAATTTGATTCTCTTTGTCAGCTGTCACTACATTGAGATAAGTTCCGCCGGCAATTGTCGCTTTTTTTAAGTTCTCCACTTTAACAGAAGCAAGTTCAGTATTACTTGTTACAACAGTCTTACCGCCAGCCGATTTCTGTGCCGCAGTACGCGGAAGGTAGAGAACTGCGTTGCCACTGCTCATGAAAGCGCTATCGTTAATTTCCACCTTCGGATTAGCAAAGGAAATGATAGCCGCCGTATTGAGATCATAGAACGCCCATTCAGCTACTTTTTCAACAGTATCAGGCACATAAACCGCTGAAATTTCATTATGGTGACCAAAAGCTTGCGCTTCAATCGCCGTAACTTTTGCTCCGCCAAGTACGCTAGGGACAATTATCACATGGTTGCTCTTCCCGGAATAAGCAGTAATGGTACTGGTAGTGCTATTGCCTGAAGTAATAATCTTAAAGGTCCAATCACCCTCGGTGGCTGAGACGGAGGTACTCTGAGCACCTGGTCCACCTCCCGGCGGCGGTCCTCCCGGAGGTAACCCCGGTGGTGGTGGCGGTGGCGGCGTGCCCGGCAAATCTTTAGCTAGAATTTTTGGGGGTATTCCTATTGTCATTAGGGAAAGCAAAAGACACATTATAAGCATAGATCGTTTTTTCAATTGAAATACATTCCTTTCCTTATATAGAGTGGGGCTAACATTTCGGCTATACCATCCATATCAATAAAATAGGAGCTAGAACCAAAATACTTAAACTGAAAGTACCTAGCCAAAAGGCAAAACCGTAAAGAAATGTTAAGTACACTAAATATGATACATGAATTAAAGTAACTTTACAATAATGGCATAAAACTATATCTAAAGTGCAGTTCATCCTGTATCTATCCCCGAACTTTATAAAACAAAGCGGGTCCTCGCCCGGCAATAACATTCTGGAGCCCAATAGTTCCTATCTGCCCAAAAGTCTCCATTATTGTGGAATATCTCTATCGGTCCTTCCCAAGGACCCATGTCTTCACTTACATAGCAATCAAAGCCATCTGCAAGTCCCCAAGTTATCGCGCTTCTCGTATCATAAAGATATACTTTTCTTGATGGTACAAAACAAATCTTCATCCGAAACTTGAAAATCGAGGTAAAGAGAATATCACAGCATTTATTTAAGTTGAAGAAATTCGACCAATTATTGCACCAGAGTCATTATCTTTTGTGAAGTTCCCTCTATTACCTCTACAACAAGGATATAAAGCGTCTAAACGCCGCCTTTCCGGCCTCGTCACGTTTAAATACGCCTGCATCTTCAAGAACTCGCAAAAATTTAACCGCCGTCTCATGCTTTACAATTTGCCGTACAGTTTCTTCTCTAACCTGATCTTTATACTGCTCTTTCATCTGATTTGCCCAATCATAATGGTATTCAGCCATAGTATTCGCATGGTTTAACAAATATTTCTCCACTTCTTGTAATTCACTTTTAAGTCTTGCCGGCAGCACAGCCAGCCCCATAACTTCAATCAAACCGATATTTTCTTTTTTTATATGTTGTACATCTTGGTGAGGATGAAAAATCCCCAACGGATGCTCTATGCTAGTACGATTGTTCCTTAATACCAAATCCAATTCAAACAAGCTGTTTCGCTTGCGGGCAATGGGCGTAATTGTATTATGGGGTATGTCCCCTGTATAGGCATAGATGTTCACCGCCGGATCATTATATTTTCGCCAGTAGTCTAACACATGATTCGCTCCGGCCAGAAGTGAATCATGTGTTAGACTGCGCAAACGTATGACGGACATCGGCCATTTGACAATAGCACCAACAACATCAGGGAATTTCTTTAATTTAAAGTTATATTCATCCCTTGCCTTGGCCATAGCAAATTCATACCTGCCGCCTTGGTAATGGTCATGTGTTAAAATAGACCCTCCCACGATCGGCAAGTCAGCATTTGATCCTGCAAAATAGTGGGGAACTAATTCTACAAAGGCCAGTAAACGCGCTAATGTTTGGCGGTCAATCTTCATGTCTCGATGTTCCTGCGAAAGAATGATACAATGCTCATTATAATAAACATAGGGTGAATATTGTAAATACCACTTCTCGCCTAATAAATTCAGGCGTACCATCCGATGATTGGAGCGGGCAGGATGCCCAATCCGTCCTTGGTATCCTTCATTTTCTATACACAATAAACATTTTGGATAATTAGTAGATTTGATAGTTTTCCCTTTAGCAATATCTTTCGGGTTCTTTTCCGGCTTAGACAAATTAATTGTAATATCCAGTTCGCCGTATTCCGTCTTTGCCTTATAATTTATGTTTTTGCCAATTCGTTTCGTTTGAATATAATTGGCATTTTGACTAAGAGTATAGAAATAATCTGTAGCGCTTCGAGGATCTTCCTTGTATTTTTCGTAAAAGCAATGGTTAACCTCAGATGGTTTCGACATAAAAACATCCATGATCTTTGCAGCTAAAATTTCTTTTTCATCAAATACATCATCAATAACTTGGCACTCTGCTGCATATGCTACAATTTCATCCAATAAATCAGGCAATTCATTATCAAGCTTTAATTCTTCTGCTGGTACAAATTCATTGACACTCAAAAGAGAAAGTATTCGATTACGAGCATAGATTTCATCTTCTTCCTCAATGAGGTTCAGAGAAATTGCGCAGGTAATTAGCTGTTGAATCTTTTGCTGAATCTTCATTTTACTTCCCTCTTGTTACTCTGGAATCCTTGCGGATGAATACTTCCTTTAAAAAAAGCTTTGTCCCGGATATCGCCTTTGTAAAAAATAGCTTGCGGATGAACTGCCTCCTCATGCCCGGTTTGTAAATTATCAACTACAATAACCTCATTTTCCTGATCAATATGTTGATACACGGCATGAGAGGCAATATACTCCGCTCCGCCCAATACTAAAATACTCATTACATAACATCCTTTGTGATTTCTTTTGCTCCATCGCCAATATTAGCAATATAGAAAGATGCTTCATATCCAATTGTATTATTGTAAAATTCCCCCACCTGCAAAATAAACCTCTCTCTTTGCGCTTTTTCCACAAACCCTATAGCGCAGCCTCCGAAGCCGGCGCCTGTCATTCGCGCTCCGATCACGCCAGGTTGCCTCCAGGCTGCCTCCACTAACGTATCAAGTTCCTTACCTGTCACTTGATAATCATCTCGCAAAGAAATGTGCGATTCATTAACCAATTGTCCAAACTTTATTAAGTCTCCTCTTGCCAATGCCTCTGCCGCCTTTATTGTGCGAGCATTTTCTAAAACGGCATGCTTGGCCCTTTTTATCCAAATCTCATTGGCAATAACGCGCTTATACTTGTCAAAGGTGTTTTCGTCTAATTCGCCTAATGATTTAATCGCTACTTGCGTCTGGAGTCTTACTAACGCTGCCTCGCACTCGCTTCTGCGCTCATTGTACTTAGAATCTGCCAATTCGCGTCGTTTATTGGTATTCATAATGATGATGTCATAGTTATCTAATTTTATGGGCGCATAGGAATATTTTAAGGTTTGGCAATCAAGTAAAATCCCGTAATTAGCCTTTCCTAGCCCAATAACAAACTGATCCATAATACCGGAGTTTACCCCCATAAATTGGTTTTCCACCTTTTTACCGATTTTCACCAAATCAATAGGATCTAGATTTAAATCGAATAAGCCTTTTAGCAGCACCCCCATTACCATTTCAATCGAAGCAGACGATGATAATCCAGCTCCATTGGGAATCTCTCCGTAAAATAAAATATCTATTCCTGCATCAATCTGACAACCAGTTTCGATTATATAACGGATCATTCCTTTCGGATAATTGGCCCAGTCATGAATTGTATTATAATCCAAATCTGCTAACGTAAATTCAACTATGCCGTTTTCTGGAAAGTTCATAGAATACAAACGTATTCTTTTACTGTCATTTTTTCGGGCTAAGGCATAAGTACCAAAAGTAAGGGCGCATGGAAACACCCTGCCCCCATTATAATCCGTATGTTCTCCAATAAGATTAATTCTGCCCGGTGCAAAGAAAACGCTTCGCGCCTTTTGCCCAAATTGTTTTTCAAATATGATATTACAGTTTTGGAAATTTTTCATAACGCCCTCCATTTCCATTCATACCGAAAGCAAACTCAAAAACTACTTATTTTAGCAAAATACAACTACTCTTAAGTCAAATTTCAATTGAGAGAAATGCTTATTATATCACTTTTTCAGAATCAGGGCGATGCCACTACATTTCGATATTTCTTAAAGGGGTTCTCCCCAATAAATCCTTTAGGGAGAACCCCTTTAAAATTTGATAGCCCGCATATTTTAGGAACTTTTACGTTTATTGTATAAGTCAATGGTAACAGCAAGTAGCAGTACAAGCCCTTTTACCACACGCTGAATATCTATGGACCAGCCAATCAACGACATGCCATTATTTAAAATGCCCATAATTAATGCACCGATAACTGCACCGGAAATAGTACCAATACCACCTTGTACGGCAGCGCCGCCGATATAGCAAGCAGCAATTGCATCCATTTCAAAGCTGTCACCAGCTTTCGGCGTTGCTGAAGCATTACGAGCCGCGAGAACAACACCTGCTAGGCCTGCTAAAAAACCCATATTGGTATATACCCAAAACATAACTTTATCTGTATTAATACCAGATAAGCGAGCTGCATTGACATTGCCGCCCACGGCATACACCTGACGGCCAGCAACTGTATTATTGGTAATAAATGAGTAAACAATAATTAGAACAAACATTAGTAAAAGTACTAAAGGAAGCCCCATATACATAGCAAGCTTAACGGTAATAAAGTTTAAAACACCTATCATAACCACTAATTTTATAGCCGGCTGCCAAATTGGCGGTA
Organism: Bacillota bacterium; assembly: GCA_017889635.1. Lineage (GTDB taxonomy): Bacteria > Bacillota > Negativicutes > Sporomusales > CTSoil-080 > CTSoil-080. The sequence continues at coordinate 24,855 of JAGGAC010000046.1, forward strand.
CCGCAAAATGATGTTTAATTTTATTGCGGCGAGAATGTATTTCCAGCAAAATTAGCACAATAGATACCAGAATACCTGCGACCAAGGATAAAATTTCAATTTTGGTACCGCCCACCTGGGTAAAAATCTGAGGCATATAACCTGCACCAATTTGCGTAAAACCTTGCGGCAAAGGTCCTTTAGTTTGACCATTTAGAACAACCATAGTAAGACCGCGGAAAACAAGCATATTGGCCAGTGTAACAATAAACGGAGGAACCTTTAACGCTGCAATAAAAAAGCCTTGAAACATACCAACCAAAACACCCATAACTAATACGATAGCAACTGTGATAGGGATAGCGATGTGATAATCCATAATCAAAATAGCTGCTGCAGCGCCGCAGAAAGCCACAATTGACCCAACTGCAAGATCGACATTAGCTGTCAAACAGCATAACAGCATGCCAAGAGAAAGAATAACAACATAACTGTTTTGCATAACCAAATTATTAATATTCATCGGTGCTATATTTTTACCATCCGATAAAACGGCAAATATTATATATATTAAGAATAGCGCAATCATCATACCATATTGTTTAAGATTGCTCATTGCCATTCTTTTCTGCTGAACCGAATTACCAACTGCTATTCTTTTCTGCTGAATAGTATTAGCCATTGTTTGATTTCTCCCTCCCGATATGATTCATAATTTTTTTCATGATTCGCTCTTGAGAAAATTCTTCTCTTTGCAATTCACCAGCAATTTCACCTTCATTAATAACATATATTCTGTCACAAATACCAAGTAATTCGGGCATTTCAGACGAAATTACAATGACCGCTTTACCAGCATCGGCCAGGGAATTAATTACTGTATAGATTTCGTATTTTGCACCAACATCAATCCCGCGTGTCGGTTCATCCAAAAGAAGAACATCTGGCTCAGAAAGCATCCATTTAGCCAGCACGACTTTTTGCTGATTACCGCCAGACAGTGATCCTACTCGCTGCTCAATAGAATTGGTTTTGATATTGATGATTTTACGATAATTTTCGACTGCATGAATCTCTTCATTCTCATCAATTACACCATGACGAGAAAACCTTGACCGTAGACAAGCAAGTGACATATTCCATTTTAAGTCATTTATCAATACTAGCCCATATTTTTTACGGTCTTCTGACACATAGGCAATTTTATTATTAATTGCATCTTGGATGCTTTTTAAATGTAGTTCTTTTCCATTTTTTATAACTCTACCTGATATCTTTGTACCATAAGCCTTGCCAAATATACTCATGGCAAGCTCTGTTCTGCCTGCCCCCATAAGGCCGGCAAGACCTACTACTTCACCACTACGTACATTGAGTGAAATATTTTTCAGCACTTTACGCATTGGATTTAACGGATTATATACATTCCAATCTTTTACTTCAAAGATAATGTCACCAATCTTGCTGTTTCGTTCCGGATAACGATTGGTAAGTTCACGGCCTACCATTCCCTTAATAATCCGGTCTTCCTCAATTTCTTTATCTGCTTTTTCAATTGTTTCAATTGTATGTCCATCACGAATAACGGTAATCGAATCAGCCACACGACTTACTTCATTGAGCTTGTGGGAAATCATAATACAAGTAATGCCTTGCTCTTTTAACTTGCGTATAAGATCTAATAAAATATTGCTTTCCTCATCATTTAAAGCGGCTGTTGGTTCATCAAGAATCAACAGCTCTACCTTTTTAGCGAGAGCCTTAGCAATTTCAATAAGCTGCTGTTTTCCTACGCCAAGCGTATTGACCAATTGACTTAAATCCTCATTACCCATACCAATTTTGCTTAAGACATCTCTTGCCCGTCTTTCGGTCTCATTCCAGTCAATAACACCTTTCATATGCGTTACTTCATTTCCTAAAAACACATTCTCTGCAATGGATAGGTATGGAATTAAAGCAAGTTCCTGATGAATAATAACAATACCCTTTTTCTCACTGCTGCGAATATTGTCAAATTTGCATACTTCACCATAATAAACAATTTCACCGGTATACGTTCCATAAGAATATACGCCTGACAAAACATTCATCAAAGTAGATTTGCCTGCCCCATTTTCGCCGCATAGAGCGTGTATTTCTCCTTTTTTTATGGTAAGGTTTACATCATCTAACGCCTTAACACCAGAAAATTCCTTTGTAATATGTTTCATTTCTAGTATATATTCAACCATAAATTTTGCTCAGCTCCCTCTTATTGAACAATGGCTGAAAACACCCTCTAGTGTTTTCAGCCAGCAGCAATCTAAATGGATTTACTTATTGCAAATCAGCTTCTTTATAGTAACCGGAGTCAATTAACTCCTTCTGTAGATTTCCTTTATCTACAGGCACTGGGGTGCACAAATAAGAAGGAACAACTTTTTTGTTGTTATTGTAAGACTTGGTATCATTAATCTCCGGTTGTCCGCCTTCTAATACTGATTGCACCATTTTTACACATTTGTCAGCCAAGAGACGAGTATCTTTAAAGATTGACATGGATTGTTTGCCTGAAATAATGTTTTTAGCGGCCATTAATTCCGCATCCTGACCAGTAATGAGCGGCCATTTTTGACCTACTTTATAACCAGCGCCTTCTAGTGCAGCGGAAATACCATAGCTAATACCATCAAACGGACTTACTACAATATCAAGATTTTTGCCTGTGCTGTAATAGCCTGATAAAATATCTTCCATACGTTTTTGAGCAGTTTCTTGCGACCAGCGGAGCGTACATATTTTGTCAAAATCAGTTTGTCCTGAAACACAGACTAATTGACCTTTATCTAAATACGGTTTTAACACTTCAAACATACCAGTATTTAAGAAATGCGCGTTGTTGTCATCTGGGGAACCTGCAAAAAATTCAATGTTATATGGGCCTTTGCCTTCTTTCAAGCCCATTTTTTCTTCAATATATTTACCAATGGCAGTGCCTACACCTTTATTATCAAATGTTGCATAATAAGAAACGCTATCAGTATCCATTAATAAACGGTCATACGCAATAACAGGAATATTATTGGCTTTCGCTTGTGCAAGCACATTAACTAATGCATTGGAGTCAATTGCCGCTATAACAAGACAGTTAGCTCCACCTGTTATCATATTTTCTATCTGCGATACCTGAGCTTGTACATCATCTTCTGCATACTGCAAATCAACTATGTAATTAAGCTTTTCTAACTTCTCTTTCATGTTTTTACCATCTTGAATCCAACGTTGCGATGATTGAGTAGGCATAGCCACGCCAATCTTCTTACCACTTGATTTTGCAGCATTACCATTTGTTGAAGACGCTTTATCGCCGGCACCGCCGCAACCGGCTACTGCCACCATAATCATGCAAGACAATACCACAGCTACCAATTTATTTATAAATTTCATGCAAACCTCCATTTTGCCGCTACCGCAGACGACATAAATAGTAATGAAAAATGGTGTGCGGTTTTCACCACGTCGTTATCATATAGCTTCTCTATTGCAACAAGCCGCTCGCGCAATTCCTACCGATTGGATATATGTCTATATGAGCCTTTAACCAGCTTTATCGCCTCATCGTTTAAGATTATTTCAACTTATGAATTCGAAATGAAGGCCATTAATAAGGCGATCTAAAAAACTCTTTGTTTGCTTACTTTCTTTAGTTTCTATGGGGTTGACATTTTACTCGATTGCTCTTTTTGAATTTATTTCATACATAGCTCAATACAGTTCTCGCTAAGTTATAAGAATCATTCCCTATCCCTCCTCTCTCAAATTAGCATTTATCAAATACATCAAGTTATAAAGCCAAAACACGAGAAAACCAAACAGCTTATACATTTTCTCAATATAATGAGTTTACTGTGAATTTTTTATCTTCTCATTTTTCCGACTATTAATAATTAAATAAATTATTTATATGTCTAAATGAACTGAAAACCAACCATTTAAGTTGCCCTTAGAAATATATTCATTATTTGGTAATTTTAGTTAGATTATATAATGTTTTCACTAAAATTTCAACCTATTTAACTGAATGGGTACATCTTGTGATGGAAACATGTAACTATCATGAGATAATGTCACTATGAAAAACAAACAGCTTTAGTGCAAAAAGAGTTGTACTAACTAACACAAAATGAAGGCTCTTATCGGCATTTCCGATAAGAGCCTTCATTTCTTACATATGGCGGAGTGGCAGGGATTTGAACCCTGGCAGGGATTGCTCCCTCTAACGATTTAGCAAACCGTCCTCTTCAGCCGCTTGAGTACCACTCCATATTTTCTTGGAGCTGGCGAGAGGAATTGAACCCCCAACCTGCTGATTACAAGTCAGCTGCTCTACCAATTGAGCTACGCCAGCATATTAATGGTGCGAAGAACCGGAATCGAACCGGTACGACCTTTACGGTCGGCAGATTTTAAGTCTGCTGCGTCTGCCTGTTCCGCCACCCTCGCAAATCCAATAGCATTTAACCTTCTAGATTTATAAATGCCAAGCGAGGTTTTATCCTCGTTTGGCATTTATATCAAGGAATCTTAACCGGCAACTACCTATCCTCCCAGGCCGTTTCCAACCAAGTACTTTCGGCGTATACGGGCTTAACTACTGTGTTCGGTATGGGAACAGGTGGAGCC
>JAGGAC010000047.1 GCA_017889635.1 Bacillota bacterium
ATCTTCAAAAAAACCAAGGTTGTACAATCTTTGCATACTACGACGAGCATCATTTGAGTTAAAAGGCTCGCCTTCTTTAACCTTCATTTCACGGGTAATGACATAAGTCTTTGTCTTCTGATTACCCTTAACAACGATGTCTTCCAGCTTGCCTTCATTGATGGTTATAATTACTGCTCCACCGTCACCCATCGACACATCAGTAACCCGAGCCAATATATAGCCCTGATCGTGATAGTAGCTCTCGATAGCTTTGGTGCTTTCACGCAGGGCCTTGGTGTTGAGTACCTTACCCTTGTCCACCTTTACCAAACTTTTCAACTTATCAGTGGACACCTTGGTATTACCCTTGATAACAACATTGTTCAATGCGGGATTTTCCATCACCGAATAGACTATCTTGACCCCTTCCGGAACTGCGGTAAAATTCACGGTTACATCGAAAAAGTTGCCAAGTTCATAAATAGCCTGCATATCCTTCTTGATCGCTTCCGCTTCGAACTTATCACCAGGTTTAACTTTAATTACCGCCATAATTGTGTCTTTCGGCACTGTTATGTTTCCAGAAACTGCAACGGCGGTAATCGTTTTTCCGGCAAAATCTGCAGCGTTGGATCCCGCAGCATATATCGGAACAATAGCGTTATACACCATGCTTACGGTCAAAGCGGCTGTTAGAACCAGCTTGCCAAGTTGTCTTGTCGCTTTCATGCATTACCTCCTTCATTGAGTTTATTGGCCGCGTAGCGACTTTTCGGCCACCCGAATAACCTTTTCCATTTCTTCCGGCGGCAGTAGCTTTTCTTTCACAACCGGAGCAGTTACTGTTTGCTGCTTTATCTCTGCCGGTTTTACAACCGGCGGCGGCACAACAGCCCTGCTGGTCACCACAGGCTCAACCGGCGGCGGATCTGGCATCCGGATCTGGTCGATAACTACCGCCTGAATAACTTTACTTTCCTGCACTAGAACCGGTTCATTTACGGCAAGCGGCGGCGCTGGCACAATGACATAGCGGTCACTATAAAACCAATATGCGCCATATCCACCACCCACAATGATCAAGGCCAAACCCAAAGACAAAGCGTGTCGAATAAATGGATACTTGTACCGCCAATGTCGGGACAAATTCTTTTCCCTGGCATGCTGCAATTCAGCCTGTGCCAAAAACAGATCAAGTTCGCCACGAACATCACTATCCTTGTCAAAAGATTCCTCAGCTCGCGCCAACCAGATCTTGGCCGAATGCAAATGCTTGATCATATGCCGTTTAAAGTCAGCCATTTCCACCACCCCTGTTATAACCACAATATATAGTCATGAAAGGAGTTCAGATTCCAGCTAACCATTAACAGTCGAATTCAGGCGTTTATGGAGTTTATCCAAAGTTTTCGCCTTCATTCGTCTTGGTTCAGCCTATTTAGACTCTATAGTGACCTTTTCATATCCTGCATCAATCTTGATAACATTCCCCGCACCCGCCGTATGCCCTGCTTTTGCAAACGGTAAATATGCGAAATGCTAATATCAAGTAATTCTGCTAACTGCTTTGGTTCACGTTCTTCCAAATACATCCCGGCAAGCACAACTTGCTCTTTTGCCGGAAGTCGCTCCATAGCGGTTTTAACCTGCTCAACCAAGAAATTACGTTCAGCCTGCAAATGCACATCCGGCTTATTGTCCACCAAACAGTCCCCGAGTGTCAAATTGTTTTCTTCCTCACCTAACGGGCAATCCATATATACCCAATTAAGTTTTCCCTCCCGAGTCACGTAATTTATAATCCGCCCCCTAATGCGATGAAAAGCATATATGCTAAAAGCCACACCTCGTTCATGATCATAGCTTTCCACCGCCTCAATAAGACCCACCGTACCTTCCTGAATTATATCCAAAATAACTGGCTCTTCAGCCCGCCAGCGAAGTGCCACTTTAAACACCAGCGGCTGATAATGTTCAATAATCTGGCGCCGACTATCAAGATTTCCGGCTTCTTTATAGGACTGCCATAAATATTTTTCTTCCTCAACATTCAGCAGTCGAACCTTTTGTAATTCAGCTAAATATTGTTTTAGCATCACCCATCACCCTTGGCTAGAATTTCAACCGTGTCTCAAAACCGATCTGATGATTTTTTTGTTCATCCTGCGCACCAGTAATACTGATCCAGCGGTTCAAATCATAGCGAACCGAAAAGCCACTCCTTGTTTGATCGACACCCATCCAATACTGCAAAAACAAGCGATTAGTTATATACTTGCCAAACGACAAATTATACTGTTGCTCATCAGTGGTTGTCGACTCTCGATTTGATACACTGGTATCTGATAAAATCGTCCCGCGTACCAATCTAAAATCATCCAAACCAAAATAATCACGAAAAGAACTCTCTGCCTCACCCAAGAAACGCATCTGCAAACCGGCATCCAAAAGTCCAAGAAACTCCTCACGGCCTAAACCAGTTTCGCGAGAATCAGTTGATGATTTCGCATTTTCAAAATACCGACTGCGTAATGTGAGTAATGACAATATCTCCTGCTGACTCATGGTTGGCTCGGAAGAGAGCTTAATATCCATCGCGTTTAATGGCCCTTTTACCGTCATCCCAAGTGTAGTCCGCTCTAATGAAGTTTCGGCCTTTAGCCAGATTACTGGCATAAATGAGCCGACTTGTGTGAACTTAGCACTGCCATTACGCACTTTAAACGGAGTCCTTAGATAACTTACTGTCCCTCGTATAACGTTAATCCGACCAGTTGTTTCTGGTGATTTTGTAGTACCGGCAAACCTAACTCTACCATCCACCCATAAATCGTACAGATATGAGTTGCGCAACCGCACCTTGTTTTGCGCAACAATCTCCAGATCCAGGCCCAAATCAAGATCAGATGCAGGAATATCAGGAACAAAAGGTACATTAGCCACCGTATTATCCAGTGTGATACGACCACTCAGCTTAGGACGCACACCGTCGCTAACTAACTTTAAGTTGCCACTTAACGGGCCTCTAAAGTATTTATGACCGACCCCCAGCTTATCCAGCACTAGCTCCATATTATATTCTCCAAGCCCCAGACCCCTAAGAGCAGCAGTACCGGTCAAACTGTACGTCCCTCCGCCCATCTGGCCAGAGAAGGACTTAACCTTTATTGTATCACCTTCAAACTGAATATCAACCCCCACATTCTGGATTGGGTCAGCCAGTGACGAAAGTTGTACTGTACCTTTATCGATAACGATACTACCATAAAGCTTCGGTTTGGTCAAATTTCCACCAATCCTGAGTTCACCTGTTGTATTACCTGACGCCGCAGTTACTTCCTTCGTCAAAAGCGGCAGAATACTAAGATCAGCCTGATCAAGCCGCACCTTTAGATCCATCTGATCAGCCATTGTGGCTTTGGTCCACTCCTTTTTATTCAGTGCCGCTACCGGTATCGTCCCATAAGCACTTGCTCGGTATGGACCTTTCGAAAGCATCAACTGATTAACATGAATACTGCCGTTATCAAAAATAAACATGCCATATAATGCATCAAAAGTAGCATTTGCCAATCCTCCGTTGGCAATATCCAACGATACTGCAGCATGAGGATTAGACCAAGTACCGGATATTTGAGCGGTTAGACCAAGTTTACCAGTAACACCGACGTTAGAATCAAACATAGCGGCTAATAAACCGGCATCAATATCTCTTGCGCCAACTTCCAGATTAAGCGGACCATTCAAATCCGCCGTACCTTTCATAGCAAGGACACCTGTACCTTGCTTAGCATAAAAACGCTCCACTGTTAAAACATTATTATCAAAATCAGCCTCTAATTCAATATCTTCTAATGGATACCCCTTTATCATCCCCTTGATCAGATTACCCGTCACCCAGAAACCAGGGTTTGCCATAGTACCACGAATTAATACTTGGCCATTAAGGCATCCATCAAGATCTTTTACCGGAACGTTTAGCAGCCCTAATAATCCGGCCACGCTCCCATTCACCGCATTCAGACAGCCAGAAACCTCACCGGATTTAATATTTGTGCTTCCAGAAAAGGAGAAATTCCCCCCATTCTGGGCAAAACCAAACGCAGGCACCTCAACCACGTCGCCATATACATTAACTTTACCAGCAATACTTTGTATTTTCTGACCGTTAAGCACCAAACTTTCAGCTGTAACATCGCCATGAAAAACAGGAGCGTCAGAAGTTCCTGTAAGCTTACCGTTAAATTTCGCTTTTCCAGAAACAGGATAAGGATAATTAAAATGAAGAGCAGCAATGTCAATATCCTGGGCCATAATATTAATATCCAATTGGTTATTAGCCGATATTGTTCCTGCTACATTAGCCTTGGCATTAAGTGCTTCAATTTCGAAATTTTTCAATTCAGTAGCATTACGCCGATGAGAAAATGAACCTTGGACATAATTTACAAGCTGCCCCCGAAAACTGCCTTCATAAAGTCTCACACGCCCCTCGGCAGTAAACTCGGCAATCGGTCCAGTAAAATGAACCTCGCTGTCCACATTACCAGTTATATTCTCTCCTGGGGAAAGAAGCTGCGCCAGATTTTCCGCTCTGACCCGATTGGTTATTAACGTGAGATTAAGTTCCTTTTTCCCGGTTAAACCGACAAAACCGTCAAGCCGAAAACCAGCAGCTCCATTAGCAGCCTCAATCTTTGACAACACCACTTTATCCTTGGTTGCGTTAATTTTACCTTTAAGAACAGCATAAGACTGATAAAACAACTGACCATTATAAGAAGTAATGCTAGCATCTAAACAAGGATTCTCTAACGTCCCTGTTACTACCCCATTACAATCAGCAGCCCCTGCCAAAACTAAACCATTTACTGGCGCTGCTATATTGGCCAACTGCACGCCCTGAGCCGTAAAGTTAACTGCGAGCTTCCCCCGGTCAACCGTACCATTAGCCACTAAGGTCCCGGTCTCAAAAGCTACTGTAACATAATCCAGAGCGATATGTTCACCAGATTTATTAAAGCTGCCAAACAGCTGCGTAAAAGCGATGCCATATGCAGCACCATCAACGATTTTCACAGTACCTGAGGCTTTTGCGCAAAAAAGACTGCCCGCGCCATCCAGACTAAACTCAAAATCACCCTTACCGCTCAACCCGTTAGCAATATCAGGCAGGCTAGATAAATCCACACCCTGACCACCTATATTTAACTTGAACCAACGCCCCTTTATTCCCACTGTTCCATTAGCACGAAGATGACCGCCGAACATCTCAGCTTCAGCATTACCAATGGTTATGACATTATCACGATAAGAAAAGCTAGCTTTAGCATTACCCAGATTATAACCGGCAATTGCCCCCTGAGCTAGGCGAACTTCGCCATTAGCTGCAAAATCAGCTGTAGTTCCGGTCACTGCGGCATTAAAACTAACCAGTCCATTGACTTGATCACCATACCCTAGAACTGCTGGATCAAACCCGGAAGACGAAACCAGAAGATCAAGCTCCGGCTTAGCCGAGGCAAAGCCAATTCGTCCCTTGACCGCAATTTCCTGATTATGTACCTTAGCCGCCAACCCAGATAAGTAAATATTCTGCTCATTAAACGAAATATCGCCCCGCGCTTCACTGATTGGAGTACCCGCGATATCGAATGAAATACCATTAAGAGTTGCTTCGCCAGCATAAGTAATATTTCCCTGTTCGCGCCGAATATTTACTTTTACACCAGTTATTTCCCCGCCAACATTCTTCAGCGTACAGTTTTCTGGTATAATAGCACGCAAGCCTTCCAGTGCAAGCCGATCAGCACGTATTTCGACCGAGCTTCTCCCCTCCCGGTTAGATACACCACTCACCTTGACTGGCGCTCCGGCATAACTGGCTGTAACATCAATAACAACTGCCGGATTATGTTCCAAATCTATACTGCCGTTTATACTTTCAAAGAGCCAGCTCCCCTCCGGTGTGCTGACAGCAAGTGATGCGTTATTAAACGTAACTTCTCCTGCAAATTCAGATTTTTCTTCAGCAACTTTAGCTAAAATATCGTCAATATTCCACTTTCCTCCAACCTGCCTGACAACATGAATCTCTGGTGAATACAAAACAACCTCATCTATCGCCGCCACTGAGACTGTCCCTTTTAAAATAGTCCAGGGATTGAACTTTACAGCAACAGCTTTTCCTTGTGCAATAACTGCGCCGCTATTTTCAAAGATCTTTATGTCTTCTAGCATCAGTTCATTAAAGGATACTACCCTGATGCCCCCAATAGTAACATTATTCCCTAGCACTCTAGTAATTTGCTCGGCCAGCACTTCTCTTACTCCGGCCATTACTGTTTGGCCCTTACTCTGCCAATAAGTGCCGACAATACCAACAAATATTAAAATCACTAGTACAATTATCACAAACCTTGGCTTCATACCAAGCCTCCTGCCTTAAAATATTTGTATTATTCGACGAATTACTCCCGCCTTCCTTTAATAACATGCGCCGCCTCCATCCCACAATCTCCCATTCTTCCCTATATTATCAAATACATTTTTTGTTTCCAAAGCACCAGTTTAGCACTATATATAAGGAAAAAGAGCAAGTTTCGCATCTAAAAATAATGCAGACTTGCTCTTATGTTTAAAAAAAGTTTATATTACTGGTATCCCCATAGCTTTATCTAGTTTTGCCTTATTAATATTATAGTCATATATTGCTTGAATTTTGTTGGTTTTAGCTTGATTCAATGCTAATTGTGCGTCAATAACATCAAGGTTTGTTCCCAGACCAACCCTATAGCGAACTTGGGCAATTGCACCATCTTCTTCCGCTTTTTCAACCGCTACCTTTGATGTTTCAATACTCTTCTCGGCCGCCTGCATCCCCAGATATGCCTGGCGCACTTCTAACTGAACGCTGTCTTTAGCCTGCTTGGCCTCATTAACGACTTTATTCACCCCATGTTCGGCCTGCATGACACCAGCTTTAGTAAGTCCAGAGTCAAATAGGTTCATCGAAGCTGTCAGCTTTAACGACCAATTATTATTGCCAAGACCGGGAAATTCGCCATCCTGCCAACCTGTCGTTCCAACAAATTTTATTGACGGCAAATAGCCGCTCTTAGCAATTCGTACATCAGTCCATGCTGTATCGACAGCAACGTCAGCCATTAAAACCTCGGGCCGGTTTAAAAGTGCGTACTTAATGCTATCATCCATCTGTGCAATATATGGATGATACTCAAGGTCTTCCTTGAGCAACACTTCACTGTCAAGAGGCAACCCAACTGCATTATTTAAATTGGCTGACGCCAAGCAAGAGTTGTTTTTAGCCTGAATAAGGCTTTGCTCAGCATTGGCTAGTTCTACCTCAGCCCTCAGCACATCAGATTTAGCGACAGTACCAGCCTCATATTTTAACTTGACACTTTTAAAATGTTCACTCAAATTATCCACCAGATTTTGTGCTACTTTCTCTAAACTCTTGGTCTGAAGTACATTGTAATACTGAGTAGTTACATTAAGTTTAAGCTGCTGCTTAGCCTGAATTACTCCAAGTTCTGCCGTTTTGACCCCAAGCTCCGCCTTGTCGATTTTCCCCTCCAGTTCCCCGCCAGAATAGATAGGCAACGACAATGTAAAATCATTGCCAAAATTGCTGCTATAAACCGGAACTCCGGTCAAGGATGAGTACCCCTTCGATCTGGCACTACTGTGAGCAAAACTTAGTTCCGGCCCGCTGCCTGCTTGCGCTTGCTTCAGCCCCCACATCGAACTCGCCTTGCTCTCCACAGCTATTTTCATGCTGGGATTATTTTTAAGTGCCAAAGCAATGCTATCCTTTAAGGATAATTCTATCTGTGCCGCGCTGGCGCTGCCAGGATTAAACAAAAAAACCCCGCCGACAACCAATGCGGCAAGGCCTTTTATCCACGGCCTTTTTGTCACACTGATTCCTCCTCGCAAATTAAAAAGTGAGACGGAAATCAGCGGCAATCGCCGCCGAGTTGACTAGATAGTCAACTCGATTTAAATTATAGACATTACTAATAACGGCGTCAACAAGCAATAGTTAGAAATCACGGCGTATTCCTACATAGGTATTATCTTCAGGCTGTTTATTAAGACTGTCAGTTACACCAACAAGAAAGGTATCCGGACCAATCCGATATTGGGATCGCAGCTTTACACGAACATCATTCGGATCATAGACGTCCAGCGAAAACCTTAAATCTTTACCAACTAGCGCATCTGCCCCCATGCCGACCTTACCTTCAATTATGCCCATGCGCCCGTCAAACCCATTAAACCCTTGGCCTAGCTGAAAATTGCCTTTGCTATTATCGCCGATTTTGCTGACTCCAATAACCGCAAAGTTTTTATCTGAAGTGTTAATTTTTACATCAGCGTTACTTTGATATTCTGATGCACGGCCATTGTATAAAAGCTCAAACCCTGTTTCAACCTTGATATTATCAAGTTGCGCTAGCTTTCTATTAGCCTTTGCACTGGCTTCTCGGGCATTCTTAAGTGTTTCTTTAATATCTCTAGCAGTATCAGGGTCGGTAACAACCCCTTCCATAGACGCTGCCATTCTTTCAACTCTAATACTGGTATTCCTTAAATTATAAATTGCTTCCCTAAGGTCCTTCGCCGTTTGGCCATTATTATCAATATTAGCCATAAGCCCATCTACCCTAGCAGCCACGACTCGCAAGCTTTCAGACATAGCTTTAAGATTTCCGGCTGTAACATTAACATCCTGCTCATTATTCTGAACTATTCTTGCAAGCGCGGCACTCATTTCATTTAGCCGGTCAGTAATATCTTTCGCATTTATAGCAGTAGCCTTTAGTGATGCCTTGACTTTCTCGTCACCTAGCACTTCGTTAAGCGACTGTACCAGCTTCTCAATATCGCCAAGCACCCGATCCGCACTGCCAACCAGTTTTTCCAAGCTACCAGGCGCCTCACCGCGTACCACAGTATCAGGTGCCATAAAACCAGCGTCACTGTTAGGCGTCGGCATAATACTAATGTACTTTTCACCCATCAATCCGTCAGTACTTATCGTAAATCGCGAACCAACCGGAATTTTGACACCAGAGTTTATCAGCATCCTGACGGTTACCCCATCTACTCCGGCCTGAACCATATCAACTCTGCCCACATCCACCCCAGCATAGCGTACACCATTGCCTGGCACTAACCCACTTACATCGCTAAACACCGCTTTAACCGGGTATCCTTGCTCCCCAAAGGAAAATCTCCCTAAATTAAAAATCATCACTAACAGCAGTAAAAACCCAGTAACTGTTACTGCCCCCACTTTTGCCTCGGTGCTCAAATTCATACCTATGCTCTCCTTCTAGCAGAATTTCCAAGACTCGCCATTCCGTTAATAAACCTTTGCACCAGAGGGTTATCGGATTCTTTTATCTGACTGACTGTGCCACAAGCGACAATTTCCCCATTGTATATCATAGCAATCCGGTCAGCAACCCAAAATGCGCTTTCCATGTCATGAGTCACCACAATTGACGTAACCTTCAATATCCGGCGAGTACTAGCAATAAGGCGGGAAATAGTAGCAGACATCATTGGATCCAGGCCTGCTGTTGGCTCATCATAAAGAACAATTCCAGGATTCAGCGCAATTGCCCTCGCTAGGCTTACCCGCTTTTTCATTCCGCCCGACAATTGATTAGGCATTTTTTCTTCCTGCCCGGAAAGCCCCACCATTCGCAGTTTTCGCCTAACAACCCTAGCAATCTCCTCTTCGGTCATATTAGTATGCTGCCGCAAGCCAAAAGCCACATTTTCCCCTACGGTCATCGAATCAAATAACGCCGAATACTGAAAAACCATGCCCATGTTACGGCGCAAGTTATTAAAGCGATCTTCACTATAATGCGAAACCTCTTGATCACTAATCCATATTTCACCGGCTGACGGTTTGAGTAGGCCGACCAAGAGGCGAAGTATAGTACTTTTACCAGAACCGCTGGGTCCGATGATTACCATCGTTTCCCCTTGGGACACCTCCAAACTTACGTTATTCAGCACGGACTTGCCGTTAAATCCCATCGAAACATTTACAAGCTTAATCATACCCCACCTCTAACGGTAAAGCAGTAATGACAAAAAGTAATTACTGATAAAAATTAAAATCATGGAGGTAACTACCGACCCGGTAGTAGCTTTGCCAACTCCCTCCGCACCTTCAGGAGCGGTTAATCCCTTGTGACAACCAATTATGGCGACAATCCCTCCAAATACCATTGTTTTTACAAGGCCTCCTGTCACATCACTAATTACCGCAAACATCTTGATTGAATGCAAATACGAAAAAGAACTAATGCCCGCAAATGTTGTCGCCACCAAATACCCGCCAACAGTCCCAATCACATTGGCAAATATACAAAGCACTGGCAGCATAAGAGCACAACTGATCAGCCTTGGCACAACTAAATAAGCAACCGGATTCGTAGCCATCACTCTTAGGGCATCGATTTGCTCGGTTACTTTCATTGATCCGATTTCAGCTGTTATCGCAGCGCCCACCCTTCCGGCAAAAACGACAGCGGTTAAAACCGGTGCCAGTTCTCGCCCCATCGCAATGAACACTACACCACCAACCGAAGCCTGCGCTCCATAACGAATAAACTCATGTGCGGTTTGCACAGTCATTACCATTCCAGTAAACAGCATTGTTAACATGACAATAGGCAATGAGTCGACCCCGAGATGAACCATCTGGTGTAGCACCTGCCTCCAGTTTGGTCTCCGGCGAAGATGACCTAATGCCTCTAACGCCAAAATAATAACCCAGCCACCATTTTCGAATCCCCGTATAACGCTTCGCCCAATTTTCTCCAGAAAGCGTACCACCATGGTTTATTCCCCTCTACCGGCAGGCACTCGCCCCCCGATATACTTCTTTATCTTACCTACCCCTATGCAACAGCTTGCTTAAATATGCCTGCCTCAAAAGGCTTTGACGCTATTTAGCGCCTTTTGTATTATTCAATACCAACAGTAATTTTCCTGCTATTCTTCCCCTCCCACGCGATAAAGCCGCTGGATCTCAAACCACAAAAGAAATAGAGCTGTCCGTACAGACAGCTCTACTTCTTTTGTATGCGATTAATGCCAGGATGACCGGCCTTTCTCCCGGCTGATCACTCCCTTGCCACCCTTGCTGGCAGGCTTAGCATTACCTTTTACATTGACGACGACTTGAGCGTCACTGTCAATGACATAGTCGATACTTAAAACACTTTTCACTGCTTCGCCGCTACTTCCCCCAACACTATAACTCGGACTTTGGCCTTTCAGCTTACTAGCATCTGTCGGAATCGGCTTTATTGAATCCACCTTAGGCTGCGTCGGTTTTGCCGCCTGATCTTCTTTTGGCAGAACGTTCAGATCGCCATCTAGAATCTCCACTACAAGATCATTATTATGATCACGCGCAGTAAGCTGCTTGATCATATCAGGCAAAGTCTGATTCTTCAACTTATCAGCCAGTTGCAAAAGCTCGCCTTCTGCATTTTGCCGCTTGGCTAATAGCGCGACCATCGGTATGCTTCCTCCACCGCGAACTTCCAGCGTCATGGGACCCGCAGGTTGATTCTTCGGTACCGTAAAATACATTTTGCGCTCAAAAGCTTTCCCTCTGTAGGGCATAAGGTTTACTGTTATCTCTATTTGATCACCCGGCTTAGCCTCAGCAACATTGGCTCTTGCATTCATTACAGTAGCCGTACGCCGCTCAGCATTAACCGTAACATTTACTTTAATATCATCAATATCCACAGCCTGAAGCTTATTTGACGCCAATAAAGACAAAGACTCGTTAATTTCAGATACTGACAATTCGCTAATATTTTCCGGGCTATAAAACATATTCTCCCGTTTGAGAATTCCTCCCGGCAAACTTTTAGAGGTAACTTCGAAAGAAACCTTAGCTGTTCCAGCCCCCGATCGGTCAACAGTCTTCTCAATAGCATTGAAAGCTGTAACCGACCCCAAGGTAGGTGTCAGTTGTTCATCCTTGATCATCACAGCATTAAATACCCTCGACTTTGCCAAGCCTATGTCAGTTACAGTAACACGCAATGGAATAACCCTGGGTTCACTACTTAGGTCGCCAGCAATTCCTGCTCCTCGGTCCTGGTTGACAACACCAAGAACTTGACCAGTTGAGCCTACTTTAAACGAATTCTCTATGCTGTTAACTGTCGTAAAAACATAAGCATTGGAAAGCAAATAGTTGCTAAGACCCTTTTTCATAAATGGATGACCAAAAGCCAACACTTTATTTCCCTCGGTATAAGTAACCGTACCGATAGCTGCCAAACTAACGTCACCGTGTACCAACTCCACACCGACGGCGCTGCCTGGCTTAAGAGGACCAAAGTTCGCCCCGGACGGAGCGCTCCCTACTGCTACCGGTACGAGATTTGCCGGAGCAAGCTTCGTTTTAAGCATTTCCATCGCCCGTTCACTAAAACCTGCAGCCATTAATGGCGTAGCTTGGCTTCGGAGTTCCTTGGGCTCCGGATCAACTCCTGCTTTCTCTTGTGGAGTACCGTTCGGTAGATCCCACAGCTTTAACATATCGGCAATTGGAGTCACCATACCTAGCTTATGGTCAGATAATGCCCAACCATAAGAAATAGCACCCACCAGCTTACCGTTGATATAGACTGGGCTACCGCTCATTCCTTGTGCAATTCCGCCGGTGCGATTAATTACATCACCAGAAGTTCGCACTAATATCAGGTCGCCGGAAGGTCCCTGGTTCTTCATTACCCCTAATACTTCAACATTAAATTCTTCGATAGCTGTTCCAGACACTACCGTCTTCCCAATACCATGCATCCCGGCCTTTACTTGCTCCAGCGGCATAATATTAGGCGCGGCCTGAACCAAAGACAGCTGCATTAAGAACAGGAACGCTAGAAAAGCCGTCCGACAAATCCTGAACAAGAGAGACATCTAATCATTCCTTTCTTATTTACCAGACGTATCAATTCTAACTAAAACCTGGCCGGTTTTGATATTATCTCCTGGTGCAACCAGAACTTCCTTCACTCGGCCATCAACATTGGCTCGCGCGGCAGGAGCCGGTCCAGTCATTGTATCGACCACCACAAGAACAGTGCCTTCGCGTACAACTGACCCGGCTGTTACCAAGCCATTAGGTAACACCGTCCCAGCCAGCACACCTTTTTGGTCGACTATCGACCCAGCAGCCAGGGCCCAAGCAGCTAAACCAACCACCAATATTATCGCTAATACAATGGTCCTCTTGGATCGGTGCATATTATCACCTCCATTAATAATTTCATTATACAATATTACTGTCAATTAACAAGACCTGTCGGAATAACAGCCAACCCATCACCAATATTTCGTTCCCTGCCATCTGAAGGAGTATTTACAATAACATCGTTAATAATCATTTCACTAGAGCCGCCGCCATCCAAATTCATCGCGTCCACAGCCCCCAACTCCTGCATAAAAAACGCCAGTTCCAATAATGACAGGCCTGCGCTACCTGACCGGCGTCCGTCCACTACCGCCAATATAATGCTGCCGTCTTTAGTCAGTCCCAGAGCTGTCCGTGGTGCCCGCCCTCCAGCCACATCAGAGCCGAAATTCTCAATCTTGGTATTTAAAAAAACATTACCATTTTTAACCAAGGTGGGGCCAGCTCCTAGAGCGTGTATCGTCTTGTCCCATGCCGGTCCCAATGTTTCCGTTACCAGCACCCGGTCTCCAATTTGTACCCCTTTCAAAGCTGCTTCTCCTTTACCATGTCCTGATATCACTATACAGTCTGGCGGTATTTTCGTTTTTCCTCTGGTTATATCAGTGACAACACCGCTAAGCTCTACCACCAACTCAATTCCAAAATCATTAGACTCAGTAGACGGGCCATAATATTTATTATACAAAATAATCTCATCTGCATAACGCTCTCGGTTTACCCCATTAATGGCCACCACTTGTCCGTCAGGCAGGGCAACCTCGCCTTGATAATCCACCGCCGGACCGATAAACATTGTCCCATCCGGTCGGATTCCTACCGCCGTACGTGGGATTGTCGGTGTGCTTACAATATTACCGTCAAGCTTTAATAGCCCAATGATTTCGCCATTCAGAGAAAAATATGAACCATTAACAGCCGCTATAGCTTTCGCTCTAGCACTCATATCAGACAAGGGTTCAAGCCCCTTCACCTCGCCATTGGAAATCATCGGCACTAATTTAAACCCGCTATCATGGTCAATTTTTAGAACATGCGCCTCAACCGGCCCAAAAGGGTAACTCTTAAGGAGGGCTAAATGCTTGATCCCAGGCATAACCACTTCCTCATTCTTTTGGTAAAAAACTTTAGCTAAATCAATAACCAGTCGGTTAGGATTGCGGAGAATAAATACATTCTGCGCAATCGTCTGTTTAAGATCAACCACCGCCCGAATTCGGCCAGGCTCAATTTCCTCAAGCGTCAAACCCTTAACAAAAGGATCATTTAATTCCGTCTGAAGAGCAACCCCTTGCTTCACTCCGGCATTCATATCGACAACCAACCGCAAAGGCTCCTTCTCTAAAACTGCATCAAAAGTTGGCGCCGTCGTATTAAAATCAAAAACAATCCGTACCTTTTCCGCCGTCTGGCTAAACCTGACTTTTTGTACTGTAGCAATATTAGATGCCGCCGAGGCCAGCGCAAAAGAAAAAAACAGCAAAACTCCTATCAGCGAACTTAATAAACGGCTGTGTCGCGGCAAAATACTCCCTCCTTGTAAGTTATATAAACTAACCCATAACTACGCTGTCCGTAAGTAGGTGAAAAGCCAAGCACAATCACGGTGCCTGGCCTTTATTTGTCATATTGGTTCTTTCAGCAAGCTGACGGTACAACATATCCGCCAACCCCATGCCGCCAGCCTTAGCCATATTTTTAGTCACTTCGCTGTCCAGCATCGACTGCATGGTTTCCTCTCCGGAAGACTGCTCTAAAAGTCCTTCTTTCGGCACTGTCCGGCGCATTTGCTGAAGAAGAATATTAAGAAAGACAGACTCCATTTCCCGGCAGGCTTCTTTCAGTTTAGCATCCTTGTCAACGCTGCGCGGCTTCACCATAGACGCCCCAGAACTGCCTAGTATCTGTTGCGGTTCTTTAATTTGCAAACTATTCACCGCCTATATAAGCTGAAGTTCGGCATGCAATGCACCCGCAGCCTTCATTGCCTGAAGGATAGCAATTAAGTCCTGTGGTTTGGCGCCAACCGCGTTAAGAGCCTTAACCACGTCCCCTACATTCGCCGTTCCCGGCAACATCACCAAGTTAGCCTGCGTCTCATTAGCGCCTGCCGGAGACTGCTTGCCGCCGACCCGGACCGCTAAACCGCCCTGAGCAACAGCCACCGTGTCAATAGTAACATTGCCACCCATCACAACCGTTCCGGTCCGTTCATTAATTACAATTTTAGCAGCGTTATCAGGCCGAACATCGATATCCTCAACCGCCGCAATAAAACCGACTAAGTTACCCGCATACTGATTCGGCACCTTAATTTGAACCGTACCGGCATCAGTAGCCGTAGCAGCCTCTCCAAACTCACGGTTGATAGCTGCCGCAATTCGGTTTGCGGTTGTAAAATCAGGATCACTTAGCGCCAAAGCAATATTACCGTTATTCTCTATTCTGGTTGGCACATCGCGCTCGACAATGGCCCCGCCTGGAATCTTAGCAACAGTCGAAAACCCTTTTTGATTACCACCAAGAGATAGAGGCCCCTGTCCAACAGCATAAACCAATCCAGTCGCAGCCTTCAGGGGAGTCTGCAGCAGCATCCCCCCCTGCAAACTCTTTGCATCGCCCAGCGAAGATACTGTTATATCAATAGTATCCCCCGACTTTACAAAAGGCGGAAGCTCAGCCGTTACCATTACCGCCGCTACATTTTTTCCTTGCAGTTGGCTGGTCGACACGGTAACGCCAAAATTTTTCAACATACTTGCAATTGACTGGACAGTAAACGCACTCTTACTAGAGTCACCGGTACCGGCCAGCCCCACCACCAGACCATAGCCAACAAGCTGGTTAGAACGTACACCTTGAACCTTTGCAATATCCTTAATCCTGGTAAACGCCTGCGCTGCAGCCAGCGTGCTGCCAAAACTCCATGCAGTAACTAACACTAATAATCCAATTGCAATTACTTTACGCATAATATACCTTCCCTTCCTCAAAACAGGAAGTTAAGAATCTGACTTAATAGTCCTTGCTGCTGTTTATCCGCTATTGGTCCCTTACCTTCAATCTTGATCTTGGCATTAGCCACATAATAAGAATAAACGGTGTTATTAGCAGTTATATCTTCAGGTCGAACTTCTCCAGTAATCGTAATTTGCTGTTCCTCACCGTTTTGCTTAGTTGCCTGACTGCCGGATACAATTAAATTTCCGTTAGCTTTTACAGCAGTAACCTGAACAGATATTTTGCCAGACATCTGATTAGAGTTAGTTATTGAGCCTTTAGCTTGGAAAGTGTCACTGTCGCCATAACTAGCAGCTTTAATAAATTTAAACAAACCTTTGCCATCATCCATCGAACCGTTAGCAGACTTAGAATTGCTTGCCGAACCAGCGCGAGTAGCACTGGAAGTCTCGCTGATAATGACCGTAATAATATCGCCTACCTGACACGCTCTCCGATCAGCAAACATATTGGAACTGTCCGTCCATAGAGAAATTGCAGCGGCTCCGCCTGAAAGCGGACCTGTCAGCAATATCACCGCTAAAGCCAGCACCCAAAACGTCTTTGGCTTTATTAGTATATTAAACATAAAGGTCACCTTCACCTTCCGCTGTAAATCATTACCTCAACCGTCGATTTATCCACCACACGGGCATTAATTATTCGCTTAGACTCGATATTTTGAACCCTGATAAATTCGCCTGCAGCGCCTTGTTGGAGAGCCATGCCGCCTGCAGTAACAACACTGTCGCCAACTCGTGCCAATATAGTCACGCCGCTGAATCGCTGCACTATCGGCGGCTTATCCAGCATAGCTTCAGTCAGTGGCATTCCAGCCGTTAGCGGACGACGAGTCATTTGTCCAATAGTTTTCCCCATATCAGTAATATAACCAGTCAGAGTTCCAATATCCCGACGCTCGCAGCGCACACTATCGGCGGTCAGCACTTCGAAAGCTGGCAGACTGCGGGCTGCAACAACTACATTTGCATATGCTTTAACATCAAAATTAAGACTGACAGTGGTAGAATAATAACCTTTAACACCAATACCTACCTTCACCGTTGTCGGAACATTATACCTTATGCCATATGGAACTTCCACCTTATACTCGACCTGTCCAAGCGGCACTACTACAGCCTGTGGTGTATTAAGTACAGTAAACGTAACCGCGTTGCTGCTATTATTATCGCTGGTCATACCCAGTTCTTTTTTCAGCGCCGCGATCGCTTCACATTGTATTCTATCGGCGCTTATTGTCTGAGCGGCAGTAGTTATAGTAACACTTTGCGGCATCCGCCACTCAATACCACTTAAATCTGCGCCAGTTCCAGCCAACCGCGAATTAAAAGTCTGAGCTGTAAGTACAAAGCTTTTTCCAGGAAGCGGCGCACCTCCAAGCGGCAACTCTCGTAACCTTCTGACTCGCTCCGAGTCGTCCCCAGTGATAACCGCCAACTCTCCTAGCACCACACGCGGCCCGGTAACAGTAGCCTCACCATTTATGCTAACCGCTCCCCCCCCAGCCATCGCTTGCCCAGCCTGCAGCCATACAAGAAGCAGCAACATTACTGCCCATTTTACCATAACCTTCACCTATCGCCGAAGATTTGCAGCCTGTCCAAGCATCTCGTCAGCCGTAGTAATTGCCTTAGAATTAATCTCATACGCCCGCTGAGCAACAATCATATTAACCATTTCTTCAACAACCTGTACATTAGACATTTCCAAATATTGCTGCACCAAAGTACCAGCTCCGTCAGCACCGGGATTAGTTGATATCGGTGCTCCTGACGCCCCTGTTTCAACCAACAGATTGCGGCCAATGCTATCAAGACCAGCTGGGTTAATAAACCTGGCAATCTGTAATTGTCCCAGTTCCTGAGGAGTTGTTTGGCCAGGAATAGTCGCAGAAATAATACCGTCACTCGAAATGCTAATATTGGTGGCATTCTGCGGAATAGTGATTTGCGGCTCCAAAGGATAACCTTCCGAATTCACTATTCGTCCCTGGTTATCGCGTTTAAAAGATCCATCCCTGGTATAAGCGACAGTTCCGTCAGGAGTTGCAATCTGGAAAAAACCGTCACCTTCAATTGCCATATCCAAGGCGTTACCAGTCTGTTGGAAATTTCCCTGGGTCAATATTTTCTGCGTTGCGACCTGACGTACACCATGCCCCATTTGAATGCCTGTTGGCGATTGAGTGCCATTGCCAGTAGGAGATCCCGCCTGGCGAATCGTCTGATACATTAAGTCCGCAAAGTCAATACGGTTCTTCTTAAACCCGCTGGTATTAACGTTGGCCAAATTATTAGAAACAACGTCAATGTTAGCCTGCTGAGCAACCATGCCCGAACCGGCCGTCCATAACGCACGCATCATAGCTAGTATACCTCCCGGTTGTTAAATATCGGTCGCTTCAGTCGGTCAGCGACCAGTGAGGCCTCTTGTTAAAGTCCAGCCCCGTTTATTGCTTACTCTTATCTTTTAGCCGGCCACTCAAACTTGCCGCAGCCAGAATTATATTCTGCCTACCTCATTAACTGCCTTGTCCAAAAGTTGATCATGTGCCTGAACCACTTTGGAATTTACTTCGTAGGCCCGATAACCGGATATCAAATTAACCATTTCTGAAACCACATTAACATTTGACAGTTCCAACATTCCTTGATGCACCAGTACATTGCCCGCCCCAGGCCTTGCTCCCGGCGGCGCGCTAAACATGCTGGCTCCCTCTTTGGTAAGCTGCCGTTCATCAGCAAAAGCTTCTATTCGCAGCTTACCAGCTGACGTAGCAGCCGGGTCTTTTCCCTGAATCATTACCCGGCCATCTTCGCCAATATTCACAACACCAGCGTTTCCAATGCGAATAGGGCCATTGTCGCCCAAAACGCGGTACCCATCAAGCGTTACCAGTTCTCCCTGGGAGTTACGGCTGAATGAACCATTACGGGTATATCTAACACCATTCGGAGTCTCCACCGCAAAAAAACCTTTTCCCTCAATCGCAACATCAAGAGGATTGCCTGTCTGACGCATAATGCCGGCACTTTGAATAGTTGCAATCTCGTCAACAATCGTCCCCAGACCCGTACCGCCGATTTCCGGTCTATCCCGCCCATCATTAATTCTCCGGATAAGAATATTACGAAAATCTTTCGTAACAGCGACATCCTTCTTATATCCGGCTGTATTTGCATTAGCCAAATTATTAGCAATGGCGTCATTTCGAAGCGACTCAGCTACCATCCCCGACCCCGCAGTATAAATCCCCCGTATCATCGATTCACCTCCCATTTATATCAATCGGCTAAACCTTATAAATTCTTAAGCAAAAATACAAAAAAACTCACTAATAACATCAGGAAAATAGCACCATGCCGCACAAACATTCGCGCTACGCCTGACTTATCCGATACTTGCCTTTTTCATAGTTGTTAGTGAGTCTTCCAGCGATTCCAAAGCCTCAAGCGCCTTACCAGTTCCCAGTGCGACGCAGGATAACGGATCATCAGCCAAATAAGCCGGAATACCAGTTTCCTGGCTTATAAGCTTATCCAAGCCATGAATCAACGCCCCGCCGCCAGTCATGACAATACCCCGGTCAACAATATCGGACGCAAGCTCCGGTGGAGTTCTCTCCAAAACAGATTTCACACAATCAACAATCATTGCAATCGACTCAGCCAAAGCCTCCCGCGTCTCAGCCGACCCAATGCGCATCGTTTTCGGCAAACCGGATACCAGGTCTCGGCCGCGAATTTCCATTGACTCGTTGCGCCCCGAAGGGAAAGCCGTTCCTACATTAACCTTGATCTCCTCTGCAGTACGTTCGCCAATCATAATATTATATTCTTTTTTAATATAGCGAACCAACGAATCATCAAATTTATCGCCGCCAACCCTGAGTGACTCGCTTACAACAATGCCACCAAGACTTAACACCGCTATATCAGTTGTCCCGCCGCCAATATCGACTACCATTGACCCGCAAGGCTCCGAAATAACCAGCCCGGCCCCCAATGCGGCTGCCAGCGGTTCCTCAATCAAATAAGTTTTTCTAGCCCCGGCCTGCATGGTAGCCTCCAGCACCGCTCGCTTCTCAACTGTAGTTACTCCGGACGGAATGCATACCATAATGCGCGGCTTAAAGAACATATTCCTGCCAGCGACCTTCTGTATGAAATGCCGCAGCATACTCTCAGTAATATCATAGTCGGCAATTACCCCTTCTCGTAGCGGTCGAATTGCCACAATATTGCCTGGAGTACGCCCTAACATCCGGCGTGCCTCCTCACCAATAGCCAATACGCGGTTGGAATCTCGGTCAATGGCCACCACCGACGGTTCCCGCAGTACAATACCCTTGCCTTTTATGTAAACTAAGACATTTGCAGTTCCCAAATCCACTCCGATATCCATTGACATTCCAAACATCTAACGTCCATGCCCCCTTAGCATCATTATCTTTGTCCAAATTAAACCCAAAAAAAGAAATACAAGCAATTATATTCCTTTGATGCATATTTAATTTTTAATTCTACTTTATACCAAAAAATCCTCTATTTTACGCCAATTTCTTTGCTATCTTTATATTTCTTTCTGGTAGCTTCACCGCCGCGAATATGCCGTTCAGCCTTATTCACCTCTAAAATATGCCGAACCTTGTTAGCCAACCGCTTATTAATACTAGGCAGCCGCTCGATCATATCTTTATGTACCGTACTTTTACTTACGCCAAACACCGATGCAGCCTGCCGAACCGTTTGTTTACTTTCAATGATGTAATCACAAATATCCAGCACACGCTTCCGGATATAATCTTTCATGTATATCGCTTCCCCCTCGCCCTCCGTTTGCTACCATGTATATGCGGACAAAAATAAAAAATGCGTGACATCTCACGCATTCACGCATGTATGCCACGCATCTTTACTTAATCCGGACCTTTTCCAAATGTAGACAACCCTTAAAAGCTATCTGGCATTATCTAATAACTCGTTCACATTAATATACCTGTCATTCTGTTTTAGTGCCAAGTGCAGGTGCGGATATGGTTCCCCCTCAGCTTCGCCAACAGTGCCGATTAGCGTTCCCGCTTCGACCCCTTGCATTGGGTTAACCGCCGCCATCCCTAGCGACCCATAGCATACCGTAAGCTCTCCTGTCGCCACCATAACCATGAGTCCATAGCTGTTATCCTTCTTCACCGTAATAACTTTACCGCCATATACCGCATAAACCGGACTTCCCTTAGGCGCTTCAATATCAACCCCGGTATGAAACCGCCAATCTTTATAAACCGGGTGCTGCTGCCATCCGTAATCAACCTTTACCGCCCCCGGCACAGGCCGCCGCGGCCAATCATTAGCTTGCTTTTGTATCTTTTCCGCCTTAATATTTTCGTTTTTGGAATCTACTGCCAACTGACTTGGCGGCGATTCTTCCTGGTTAAGCGCTGTTAGCGGAGTTTGTGCCTCATACTGCGCTGGCTGTTCAACCGTCATCTTCGCCGAACGTCCCGAATTGCCGCTAATCAAAGCCACCAGCCCTGCTGCCACCATCACTATTACTACCCCAGCATACACTAACTGCTGCTCATGCCTCGCCATCCTTTTACAACACTGCCATAACCATAAAAAAACGGGCCATAATTTGCCAGGCATACAATCACCTCGCTACCATTATGCCCATCAATAACCCATTTAAGACCCAAAGATATTTTTCAAGTTAATTCCGGTATAGTAATAAGCTAAAATTTCGCGGAA
>JAGGAC010000048.1 GCA_017889635.1 Bacillota bacterium
TACCGAACACAGTAGTTAAGCCCGTATACGCCGAAAGTACTTGGTTGGAAACGGCCTGGGAGGATAGGTAGTTGCCGGTTAAATCAAAAGACCACTCATAAAAATGAGTGGTCTTTTGATTTAACCGAAAATAACAGAGGAATAATAATAGAACGTGAAGAACATAGAAGCTTACGCTTGAAAACATGAATATAACGAGGGCTGCGTAGAGGGGGAGATAATTAGTTGGATAACGAAAAGGTGCGGCGGGGATTAAAGCCGAGACATGTTAACCTGATTGCACTGGGAGGCATAATCAGTAGCGGATATTTTTTGGGAACTGGTTATGTTTTGGATAAGGCTGGTCCTGCTGCCATAATAGCTTATATTCTTGGAGGCATGATTGTTTTAAGTGTAATGATGTGTTTGGGCGAATTAGCAGTATACAGGCCGATTTGTGGTTCATTCATATCCTATGCACGGGATTATATTTCTCCAACCTGGGCCTGTGGCGTAGGTTGGTCATATTGGATTACATGGATAACATATGTGCCTTCGGAGATGATTGCTGCGGGAATAATTATGAATAAGTTTATACCTGCTGTTGCACCGGAATGGTGGGCGGTATTGTTTGGACTGTTAGTGACAGTGATTAATCTTTTTCATGTGGAGAAGTTTGGAGAAACAGAGTATTGGCTGGCAATTATAAAAATATTGGCGCTAGTAATGTTTTCTGGATTGGGGCTATTGATTGTTCTAGGAATAGTAGGTGATGGCGGCTTTTTAGGGACAAGTGTTTTACTTGGTAGTGGAGGATTTGCCCCTAATGGTTATTGGGCGGTTTTTCTTACTATGATAATTATTTTGGTTAACTTTCAGGGGTCAGAAATTATTGGATTGGCGGCAGGAGAATGTCAGGAACCTGAGAAGAGTATACCTGCCGCTATTCGCAACGTGATATGGCGCATCTTAGGTCTGTACATTATACCGTTATTATTTCTTATATCTATATTTCCGTGGAATAAGGCCAGTCTGGAGGAGAGTGTTTTTGCCGCCGCACTTGATGTTTATGGACTAATGTGGGCGGGTAAGCTATTTGCTTTTGTTGTTTTAACTGCAGCTATTTCGTGTTCAAATTCGGGATTGTACGGTTGTAGTAGGGCACTATACTCTTTGGCTAAGGAAAATATGGCACCATGTGCTCTTGGTGTTTTGGACCATAATGGTGTACCTCGTAATTCGATCCTGATTTCTATTTTGGGTTGTTGGGTTGGAATTGCAGCATATGCCGTTGACTCAAGTAAAACTTTATATACCACGCTATTGGCGCTTTCTGGTTTCACTGGTGCAATGGCTTGGATATCGATATGTTGGAGTCAATATAACTTACGGATGAGTCTTAGATTAAGTGGCAATGAGAGTAAGTTGAAGTTTCGAATTCCACTATTTCCCTATTTTACGCTTTTGGGTATTTGGGTGCAAGTTGCCTGCTTAGTTGTTGCTGCGTTTGCCGAGGATTTAAGGGTGTCTTTGATGATAGGAATACCTACGTTATTAGTGCCTATGGCGGTGTATAAAGCAAGAGAGTTTTTGACTAAACCGCTGCCTGAGGAAGGATGAATAAATTCTACCGATTTTGTAATGAATATAAAAGACCAGCAACTATGTAGTTACTGGTCTTTTATATTCATTATGATGCCTTTTTAAGGTGTATTAAGTTACGCTGAACACGTAATTTGCTTCTGAATTGTTGTCCCAGTTATATGCCGCATCCCGAAAACAGACATTTAAGATAGATTCCTCGGCGGCCAGTACAGTTGCTTCAAACATACCGGATTTTGTTTTGGCCATTTTTACTTCTTGCGTATTATCCCAATCTGTACCGATTCCAGCGTGAGCATATAACTCGGTAGCGCCGTTTTGGGCGAGCAGACCGTCATAACTGATTCTTACAGGGGCATATACAGGAGGAACTTCTAGGCTTAGCAATACTCCATTGGATTTATATTTTCGAACGGTTTTGGATTTAATATCAGCCTTGGCGATTACTTCCGAAGGTATTGTCTTTTCAGCTTTTGCCGCGGTTTTTCTTCTTGCTTTACCTTCAGCAGTATTAAGAGTATATGACTCCTCGGCAGCTTCATTAGGCCTAGCTTTTTGTATTATTCGCGTAGCTTTTGCTTCCGAAGGGGTTAGGGAGGTGGCCCCGACTGCAACTCTTTTTGTTCGACGGGCTATCTTAGTAGTGGATGCATCAAGTATTGGAGCATCGGATTCGACTTCGGGCGAAGTCTTTTTTGGCCTTGGCATAATTCGCCCTCCTTTACATAGTGTTGTGAATACTTATATTTTTCCACCGCTACAGTATTTAATACTGGGAAATAATCTGTTATTGCCACGTAGATTATGCTACTGTTTCCAAAAAACAGGATTGAGTTAGATAATGAAGAAAATGAGAACTATATAATGTTAGTGTAGGAATAGTTTTATTGACTGACATTATTTATCAATAGATAAGCGAATAACCGGAGGATTAATATGCGGTTACCTGTTGTAGATGTATTGCCATCACTAAAAAATATACTTCAAGTGCAAAGGAATATAGTTCTCACTGCGCCGCCAGGCACAGGTAAAACTACCCACGTGCCATTAGCACTTTTAAAAGAGGCTTGGCTTCAAGGAAGCCGGATTATAATGCTTCAGCCTAGACGGCTTGCTACAAGAATGGTTGCAAAATATATGGCGGCGATGCTGGGCGAAGAGGTCGGAGATACTGTAGGTTACCGGATTAGAATGGATTCGCGGGTAGGGCCAAGGACTCGGATCGAGTTAG
This sequence comes from Bacillota bacterium, assembly GCA_017889635.1. Taxonomy (GTDB): domain Bacteria; phylum Bacillota; class Negativicutes; order Sporomusales; family CTSoil-080; genus CTSoil-080. Next base: position 2,813 of record JAGGAC010000048.1, read on the forward strand.
TAACAGAGGGCGTTCTAATTAGGATGATTCAAAGTGATCCGACAATGTCAGGGGTAGGACTCATTATTTTTGACGAGTATCATGAACGCAGTCTTACTGCAGATTTAGGGCTGGCCATGTGTCTTGAGTCTCAGGCCGTTCTTAGAGATGATTTAAGAATACTAGTTATGTCAGCAACCATAGAAGCTGAGCCAGTGGCAGAGCTTCTAGGCGGTGCACCGGTAGTAGCGGTCCAAGGCAATTTTTTTCCTGTAGAAACTTATTATCAAAATAGCCGTAATGAGGTAACTTTTGAAGCTCAGTTAATTCGTGTCGTGAGGGATGTGACAACGCATAATCACGGAAATATACTGGTATTCTTGCCGGGAACTGGTGAGATTCGACGCGTTAAGGAGCAACTTGATGAGATATACAAGAATTCGATTGTTAAGGTGTATCCTCTTTATGGAAATATGCCGTTTGCAGACCAGGAGTTAGCAATTGCTCCAAGTGCAGCAGGTGAACGAAAGATAGTTCTCGCTACGTCAATAGCTGAAACAAGTATTACGGTTGAAGGAATAACCGTAGTAATTGACAGTGGATTAATGCGTGTTCCGCGGTTCTCTCTGCACAACGGAATGGAGCGGCTTGACACAGTTCGTGTTTCACAGGCGGCTGCTAACCAGCGGCGCGGTCGGGCAGGGCGTCTAGGGCCAGGCGTATGTTATCGTCTTTGGACTAAGGAAGAACATCAGCACTTAAAGATGCAGAGCACACCGGAAATTTTAGAGGCGGATCTTACAGCTTTGGCACTTGAATTGGCTATCTGGGGTATTAAGGACCCTACAAAGCTTTTTTGGCTTGATCCACCGCCTGAACTGTATTTTCGTCAAGCCTGCAGATTATTAGAGCAACTAGGCGCGATTAGCGAAAATGGAGTAGTAACTTTGCATGGTAAACTCATGGGTGAGGCTGGCATTCACCCACGACTGGCACATATGATTATTATGGCCAAGTCCCTTGGTTTGGGGGGGCTGGCCTGCGAGATTGCAGCAATCTTAGGTGAACGAGATATGCTGCGCGGTGATAAAAAGGGCATGATTGACGTTGATTTACGACTTCGTATCGAGGTGCTGCGACAACAAAATAGTGTTGAAGGGTGTTCTGGTGACGCGGTACTTTGCCGGCGCATCCAAGCTGAGGCAGGACATCTGAAACGAATATTTAATGTTGTACAAGATGGCGCAGAGGATATTGCCGCTTGCGGCTTACTGGCAGCGCTAGCATATCCGGATCGAATTGCTCAGCGAAGAGAAACTGGACGGTTTCTCTTACGAACTGGACGGGGAGCAGAGCTTATTGGTGCGGTGCAGACACTTTCAAAAGCGGATTATCTTGTCGCTATTAATCTAGATGCTCATGGTACAGATAGCCGTATATTTCTCGCTGGCACCTTGACGGAGAAAGACATCTTCGCATATTTTAGAGACCAATTTGAAGAAGAGACGGTTGTTACCTGGGATAGCGGGCTTCAGGCTGTAAGGGCTAGAAAATATACTAGGCTAGGGGCAATAGTATTAAGGGACCTTCCTTTAACTAATCCAAATCCAGAAGAAGTCTTAATGGCATTAATTGGGGGAATTAGACAGGAAGGTTTGGCAGTATTACCATGGACTAGGACCGCCCGACAGTTGTGCCAACGAATTGGTTTTATGCATCAATTGGATCAAAGCTGGCCGAATACGAGCGACGACGTACTCATAGAATTGCTTGGGGAATGGCTTGGATCGTATTTATACGGTATACGAAGCCGCGAAGACTTAACACAGATTAATCTTGCTAAAGCTATTGAAACGCTGCTTACTTGGGAACAACGACGGGAGTTGGAGGAGTGTGCTCCAACTTATATCATGGTTCCCAGCGGCCAGCGAATTGCGGTTGATTATAGTGAGCCAACTTCTCCGGTATTAGCAGTCCGTTTGCAAGAGATGTTTGGGTTGGCAGACACGCCACGAATTGCCAAAGGAAAGGTGCCGCTAACATTACATCTTCTTTCGCCAGCTAATCGTCCGGTACAAGTAACAAGAGATTTAGCAAGTTTTTGGCGAACTACTTATTTTGAAGTCAAGAAAGATCTTATGGGGCGATACCCTAAGCACTATTGGCCGGACGATCCTTTGGTGGCAACGCCGACTAACCGAGTAAAGCCCCGACAGTGACTGTGGCGACATAATAAAAAAACAAGATCGCTTGCTGAAAATGCGATCTTGTTTTTTTTATGTGCAGGGAGAACCAAGTCAGGTCCGGAAAACTAGTTAACTTTGAAAGGTAAATATTGCAATTTCGGGGGGGCAGCCAAAGCGAAACGGGAACCAATGCCCAGTGCCGCTGGAGACATAGCCATAGCAATCGGTTTGTTGATAAAGACCATACATATAGGCATATGACGAAATTAATGATTTCCCACAAACGATAACCTGTCCGCCGTGGGTGTGACCGGCAATGGTTAAGGGAATTTGCGCTTTGAAGGCGTCGAGGAGAAAGTCTGGATGATGAGCAATCAATACTTTAAACGCATCGGAGGGGATGTTTTTGAGTGCGGCGGCGAAATATTGCTGACGCCTTTTAACACTTACGTTAATTCCGGTACGGGCAGTATCGGCCCAAGGGTAATCAACTCCCATGAGATAAAATGGCTTTTGTCCAGCTATAATTAATTTATTTTCATTATTTAATATGGTCATTCGGCTTTTATTTAACTCTGCCCGAACAAAGTCAATGTTGCGGAAGTATTCATGATTGCCGTAGCAAAAATAGACGCCGTAGGGAACGGTGGGTGCGAAGTCATCCAAAATGGTAATAGCGGATTTAAGTAAATTGAGATCGTCAACGAAGTCGCCAGTTATGACTACTAAGTCCGGCTTTTCTTGTCTTAGAAGGTTAAGGACTGTTTCAAGTTTTGGAAGGTCAAAATATGGGCCAATATGGGTATCGCTGATCTGGCCAATTTTAAACCCGCTGAGGTTAGGCGGCAGGTCCGGGAAGGTTAGGGAGTAACGTCGGATGGTTGTTCCTGCCTGGGCTTCATAAATACCTTTTGAGCTAATCCCAAATGCGATAAACGGTGTAATTGCTAGTGCATTATGCAAAAACGCCCGGCGCGTCATTTGGGGAGCAGCTAATGTAGTAGCATCTGGGCGGGCCGCAGCTTTTCTCCCTTTAAGCAAACGGTGTGCCACATACAATAGCGGCTGACAGATCAAAAGGATGAGCTGCCCTAGTACCCAAATAATGGCGATGTAGATAAGCAACTGATAAATGTTGTGCTCAGGGACAACAAAGGCAGGGTGTCTTGTGAGTCCATAACCAACAATTAAAGCTACGGTTAGGCCCAATACAATATAGGTACGTTTTACAATAGTATATCTATATATTTGAAACAATCGGGCTAGTAAGTGGTGATTAAGCCAACTTACAAAGGCGATTAACGCCATTAATATCAAGCCGGTAAAAGTCACAAGCATCAATACCACCTGAAAAAGAAATAATATATTTAGTGTAGCATATTTCTATCAAATATAGTACAAAAAGTAGTAGAGGTAATTTTGTTAGGCACCTTGCAAAGGCAGATGAATATGTTTTTTAATATAGACATTTGATATATTTTCTATGGCAAGGAAAGATAACAATTCGTTACAGGGTTTTGCATATTAATGTCGAATTTAATAAATACTTGACAAATAATATTGAGTTTTCGGACTGTTGCGCGAAGTGTGAAGGGGTTCTTTGGAGGGGGAAAGGTGCTAGCTAACTATATTACCAGGGTCATGATTCGCTTTAATGCCCTGCCGATTAATAATGTGGAGGGGTGCGAGAACCATGCCAATTAGAATTCTGATTGCTGATGACCATGCTTTACTGCGCCAAGGAATACGAAATGTGCTGGAGCTTGAAAAGGACTTCGACATTGTCGCGGAAGCTGGCGATGGTGAAGAAACTGTAAACAGGGTTAACGAGGTAGGTGTTGATATTGCCCTGATCGATATAAATATGCCAAAGCTAAATGGCTTGGAGGTTACAAAACGCATTCATGCTATTCAACCAACGGTTAAAGTAATTGTTCTAACTATTCATGATGATGCAAGTTATGTAGTTGAGGTTGTCAAAGCAGGAGCCTCTGGTTATCTTCTTAAAGATATTGATCCAAGCATGTTGATAAAGGCTATCCGAACCGTTTATGCTGGGGAATCGTTCATTTACCCGACTTTGGCAAAAAGGCTTTTTGGTGAGATTCACCGGATGGATGATGAGCGCAAACAAAAACAGGCTTCCATACTGCAACGTGGGCGTAATGAGCGTTTGACGATGCGGGAACTCGAAGTGTTGCAGCTCATATCCAAAGGACTAAGCAATCAGGAAATAGCAAATCAGTTATTTTTAAGCGAAAAAACGGTAAAAAACCATTTAACGAATATTTTCCGTAAAATTGATGTTGCTGATCGTACCCAAGCGGTGTTATATTCAATTAAAAATAAGATTGTTGTGTTGGATTAGACACGCACAGCGGCTCTGTGTTTGCCATATATTATCCTATCCCAGTGAAGGGGGTAGGATATTTTGTTTGAGTCCTATTTTACGGAAGTGATCATAGTCTCTCTAGCGATATATGGAATGTGGAATGTTTTTCGGGATATCTGGCGAGGCTATCTTTTGGCGCGCTGGCGGACGCCGCTCAGATCTAGCTTTCTTGTTGTTGTCCGTAATGCTGAGCAGCAAGTGGAATATATGGTGCGATACTTTTTGCAGGAATTTGCGGACGATGATATGTGCGAAATTATAATGGCTGATTGTGGGTCTGATGATATAACACCATTAATTTTAGATCGTTTAGCGACTGAGTATCCGGTGCTAAAGGTAGTGCATTTGGCTGTTGATGCGCGCCCGGTTGCTGACAGTATGCCCTTTTGTCAGGGGGATGTCGTTTATGTATTGGATTTTGTAAATCGCCTAAAGTGTGAAGATTTTGTTGTCGCTGTTCATATGATTGTAAAAAGTATGTAATTGTGGGCAGAATAATGATTAAAGGGAGAAAAGTGCATAATTCTATTGGTGTTGGAATATACTGCTAAGCGAATATAAGGAGGCGAATTTAATGAATAATAATAGACCTGATAATGCGGAACTTGGGTATAAGTGCAGCCGGTGCGGCGGAATGTTTGGCAGTAATGAGGTTGAGACTATTCATTGCCCGTTTTGTGGCATGTTATGTGAAGAGACAAGTTGTCGAATCTCGAATTTCTAAATACTATAAATTTACCGCTTCTATAAGCCTTCAAAGTTGGGTGCCCGGACGTAGAAGCTGATTGCCAGCTGAGGTTGGCGCGGTAGAAGAGGACAACCTAGTTTTATCTCGTTAACAGCCTGTAAGACTCCTCCTCTTAGGGCGGAGATCAACAGGCTATAACAACTCGGGCTAAGTTCGCTCTGGCTCCATTTATTAGGGGAGCTGGAGTTTGTTTTTTTTAGAGATATAATTATGGGTAGTATTACAAAGGGCGTTGCTGGCGGCTATTCGTGTGTCTCGGCTGGTGTAAAGAGGGATAATGCTAGTTGAAAACGAATTTTAATAAAATGTTTATACTTATTGCACGTGATGTCAGGGGGAGCTCATGGGTATACTGAGGGTTGAAGGATTAGGCAAGTTTTTTGGTGCTGAGCGGCTGTTTGCAAATGTGGGATTTGAATTACGGTCAGGTGAAAAAGTTGGGTTGATCGGAGCAAACGGCACCGGCAAAACAACATTGATGCGTTGTCTGATGGGACTTGAAAAAGCGGACGAGGGTCTCGTAAAACTAGCGGTTGGTGATACGATTGGTTATGTAGAGCAGCAAGCGGCTGTTGGCGATAGAACGCTATATGAAGAGTTAATGCTAGCCTATCAGGATGTAATCGAATTGCGAAATAGCATTAATAGGCTGGAACAAAAAATTGCTGGCGAGCAGGACGAAGTAATTTTAGCAGAAATGATGCGGGAATATGGTACTCGAGTTGAGCAATTTGAGCGAGGCGGCGGCTATGAATATGAGAATATGATTCGCCGTGTATCAAGCGGCCTGGGATTTAGTACTGATGATCTTGCTCGGGATGTGAGTACCTTCTCTGGCGGGCAAAAGACTCGAATAAGCTTGGCCAAAGCCCTTGTTCGTAAGCCAGAAATGCTTTTTCTTGATGAGCCAACCAATCATTTGGACATTGGGATGGTGGAGTGGCTGGAGGGATTTTTACGCGAATATAATGGCGGAGTGCTGGTGATTTCGCATGACCGTTATTTTCTTGACGGAGTTGTTGATAGGATTATCGAATTGGAAGGCGGCGAACTAATTAGCTATCGGGGAAACTACAGTGCATATTTGGAGCAGAAAGCCGCTCGGCTAATTAGTCAACAGGCAGCTTACGAAAAGCAACAAGCTTATATTGCCAAGACTGAGGCGTTTATTAATCGCTACCGTGCCGGTATAAAAGCCAAGCAGGCAAGGGGGCGTGAGTCACAACTGGCGAGGTTAGAGCGCTTAGCTGCTCCGGAGGAAAGAACTGGTTTTAGCTTGCGGTTTACCACTGATGTAGAGTGTGCCGAGCGGGTTGCTGAACTTGTTCAAGTTACTGCAACTTATAAAGATAAATCAGTTTTTGAGAATCTTAATCTTTTAATTCGGCGTGGAGAGAGGGTAGTTCTTATTGGCCCCAATGGTGCTGGAAAGTCGACAGTTCTAAAACTTCTTACCGGTGAACTCAGTCCGGTGCGAGGCTCGGTAAAACTGGGCAGTCGGGTGCGCGTGGGCTATTTCTCTCAGGAGCATGAAGGGCTTAACTTTAACAATCGTGTAATTGATGAAATAATGGGTGATTTTGGTTTTAGCGAGGAACGAGCAAGAAATTACCTAGGAGTCTTTCTTTTTAGTAATGATGATGTATTTAAAAATATTAGAGATCTAAGTGGTGGAGAGAAGGCCAGAATTGTCTTGCTGAAATTGATGCTTGGTGGCGCTAATTTTCTGGTTATGGACGAACCTACTAATCATCTTGATATCGAGGCCAAGGAAGCGGTTGAAGAGGCAATTCTTCTTTATCCCGGCACTTTTTTGGTGGTGTCGCATGATCGGTATTTTATGGATAAGATAGCAGATCGGGTGGTGGAACTAGATAATGGCTACTTGACAGAGTATGCTGGAAATTACAGTTATTACCGTAATAAAAAATCAAAGGCAGTTCAGTCTGAGCGCAGGGGCAGCGCTGTTAAGGCTAAGAAAAATGACCAACCGCGACGGCGTAATCCTGAGAATACCATCCGGTTGGCCAAGAAGCTAGAAGAAGAGATTGCGGGGCTTGAATACGAATTAGCTGCGCTTGAGGCTAGGCTTAATGACCCAGAGAGTCACGCCGATCCTATTGTCAGTCGTGAGCTAGCCGAGGAGTATGCGCAAGCTCAAGCAAAATTAGCAGCCAAATATGATGAGTGGGTGGCGTTAACCGAAAGTAGTATGTCGTGAGACATAAAAAATCCAGGCCATAAGGCCTGGATTCTAGTTTACAATAGTATACAAATCGGTGCTAACTAAACATTACTACTATGGTTATGACCGCATAGGCTACGCCGCAGACAACCGAAAGATTAACGAAATAGTCGGATGTTCTGGGTGGCTTGATAATGCAACGATTCTTATAATAATGATAAGTATACATATCGTCTTTCAAGGTTATCCCCCCAAATAATTGTAAACGTAATAACCTTACTACAAATAGATGTGAAATTCCTGCTAAATAATAAAAAAATGCAGGAATAATTAATATTGCTCAGAATTATAGAACTGTCGTTTGGGGGTGAGCCATATGGAGAGTTGTTTAGTAGGGACTGTGGATAGTATTGTATTTCAAAATAAGGACGGAAGTTTCGTGGTTTTTCGCTTACGGCCGGCCAAGGAGTCTACTATAGTTACTGTGGTTGGGGATATACCAAAGCCTTTGGTGGGGGAAGAACTGGAATTGATAGGGGAATGGGTGGAGCACAGCCGATTTGGACGCCAGTTTAAGATTTTGAATGTGAAAAGAGTGCCCCCTTCTGATATAAAAGGGATTGAACGTTTTTTAGCGTCGGGGGCTATAACTGGTATTGGCCCAGCTATGGCTGCCAGACTTGTGGCTTATTTCGGAACTCGAACTCTTGAAGCGATGGAGTTTTATCCCCACCGTTTGACGGAAGTGGCAGGAATAGGAACTAAGAAAGCTGAGATTATCCGGCGGTCGTTCGCCGAGCACTCCGAAATGCGAGATTTAATGTTATTTTTAGAAACTTATGGAGTGTCTGGCGCTTACGCTGGAAAAATATATGCCTATTATGGTGCCGCGTCGCTTACGGTGCTGAATGAAGATCCGTATCGTCTGGCTCAGGAAGTTCAGGGTATTGGTTTTCGCATTGCTGACCATATTGCCCAGGCTATTGGCTGGGAACGAAATCATCCCGCCCGGCTTGCCGCCGGCGTCCGTTTTGCGCTCCTACAAACCGCAAAGGGCGGGCACTGTTGTTTGCCTGACGAGCTTTTGGTTACAGAGACGGCGAAACTTTTAGGGGCCGATAGGTTGGAAGTAGCATCTTGTCTGAATGGAATGATTAAAGACAACGCCTTATATACTGATGATTTCTGTGGGACGACGCTGGTTTATCCAAGTTATCTTTATCATGCCGAAAAAATGGTTGCCGAACGGCTAAAATTTCTTAAGCAGCATGCCAAACCGGTTAGTACTCTTGATCCTTGGCCGGCGGTCGAGCGTTGGGAGGAAAATGCTGGGGTGGAGATGGCTGAAGCGCAACGACAAGCTATTGCTGGCGCATTATTAGATGGTGTACTGGTACTTACAGGTGGGCCGGGAACTGGTAAGACGGTGACGGTCAAAGGTATGTTGTCGGTGTTGGCTGAGCAGGGGTTTAAGATTCTGCTAGGGGCGCCAACCGGGCGGGCGGCCAAGCGGTTAGGCGAAGCAGCCGGCTATGAGGCTGCAACTATCCATCGGCTATTGGAGTCAAGTGGCGGGGTGGAAGGAGCACCACTTTTTATGCGCAACGAGGAAAATCCGTTAGAAGCCGATGTGATTATTATTGATGAAGCATCAATGATGGATATAATTTTAATGGCATATCTTCTAAAAGCGGTACCCGATGGATGCAGGGTTATTTTGGTAGGGGATGTGGATCAATTGCCTGCAGTAGGACCGGGGGCGGTCTTGAAGGACATTATTCGCTCGGCGATTATCCCTGTGATTAGACTGACCGAGGTATTTCGCCAAGCTGGCGAAAGCATGATTGTGGTAAATGCCCATCGTATTAATCAGGGAAGAATGCCTGATTATAGCAGTAGTATAGATTTTCAGTTCCGCGAAATTAATGATGCTAAGGCTGTGGAGGAAGAAATAGTCAAGCTTTGCCGTGAGGAGTTGGCAACCGAGGGATTTGATATCTTTCATGAGGTTCAGGTGTTGTCACCAATGCATCGACAATTTTGCGGTGTGGAGAGTTTAAATAAAGTATTGCAGGCGGCGCTTAACCCATCTGACGAAAATAAGTTCGAAGCCGCAGGGACTAACCAGGTGTTTCGTGAAGGTGACAAAGTGATGCAAGTACGGAATAATTATACTAAGGGTGTGTTTAATGGTGATATTGGACGGATTATTCGCACCGATTCTTCACAGGTGGTTGTCCGATATTCGGAAAGCGATGTTGCGTATCAGCGTAATGAGTTTGATGAGATATCTCTGGCTTATTGTATGAGTGTACACAAAAGTCAGGGTAGCGAATACCGCGTGGTTATTATGCCGTTGGTTCGCGCTCATAACGTTATGCTGCAGCGAAATTTGCTTTATACGGCGGTAACCCGCGCTAAAGAAAAGGTGTTTTTGCTTGGAAGCAAAGCGGCGCTTAACACTGCATTGGCGAATGACCGCACCAGGCGGCGCTATTCACTATTAACCGAGCGCCTGAGGGGAGAGGACCTTTAATGAGAAAATGGTGGGCGGTACTATTAGATTGGGTTTTTCCGCCCCGTTGTCCGGTATGCCGATTGGCGGTGGACAGCCATGGCCTCTTGTGTCCTCAATGCCTGGCAGGCATTTCAAGAGCGCACGAAATTAATGTGGTTATCCGAAGGTTAGTGGCTCTTGACGGTTGCCAAGTATTATGTGACTACGCTGGTGGGGTCAAATTCTTGATCTCTGGTATGAAGTTTTGCCAGAAGGCTTATTATGCTGTTCATCTTAGGCGTTTACTAATGGAGCGCTTGGATGTTATGAGGTTGCCTGATGTAGATGTTGTTGTGCCGGTACCACTTCATATTACAAGATTAAAGGAGCGAGGGTTTAATCAGACGACGCTGGTTTTTGAAAAATGGGCTAAACATTACGGAATATTGTGGAGCGGCGATATGTTAGCAAGGGTCAAGGCAACGGCGCCACAGTGGACGCTTGTGGCTAAAGAACGGCGTAAAAACGTAAAGGACGCGTTTGTTTTAACGCGTCCAGACTGGGCTAAGGGGAAAAGAATATTGCTTGTTGATGATATAATTACAACAGGATTTACTATGAATGAGTGTGCAAAAACCTTAAAAAAGGGCGGTGCAATAGCGGTATTTGGATTGGCTTTGGCTGGTGGTGGAGATGGATGTTGAGTGGTTGCTGAGGGGTAGATGCGTGGTAGATGAGAGGTTTAGCCAAGAGCTTCGGCAAATGCCTTGATTACATCGGGATCGAAGGCGCTGCTGGCGTGATTAGTTAGTTCTTTTACTGCCTCATTTTTTGTTTTGAACCAATGCTCGGTACAAGGGTTGATAAACCGGTCGTAGTAATTGGCAACGGCAATAATGCGGGCACCAAGCGGAATGTTAACCCCCTTTAGGCGTTTGGGATATCCCTTGCCGTCCCAGCGTTCGTGGTGGTAACGTATATATGGTATTATGTCTTGACAGGCTGGAATATTTTCCAACATTGCGCTACCGGCGTTGCAATGGTTTTTATAGTTGCTCATCTCCCGACTGGAGAGATAAGGCACTTTGGAAAGGATGGCGTTGGGGACGGTAAGGTGGCCGATATCATGTAAAAGGGCTGCACCGCGGATACGCTCGATCTCTTCCCGAGGCAACCGCATCTTAGCGGCAATGCTCACGGCGTAGTTGGCGACTTGCTGACAATGCAGATAGAGCTTATCACTTTTCAGTTCGACAAGAGGCAGCAACATACTTACTATTTCGCCAAAGGCCAGTTCTTCAGTTGTTCCCGTTTTTGCGGGAGGAATTAGTGTTAACATGTACACAATAAAACTGCCTTTCGTCCATGGTATTTGGTATCTTTCTAATTTTGCTATCAATGATGATTATCCTGCAGGAATTTGTAAAAAAGTATCTCGACTATAAAAAAAATACAACTTATATGATATAATTTTTATAGAAAGGGGGCCGGACAATGAAGCTTGCCAATTGTACCCAATGTGGAGCAGTCTATGTGGAAAATGTGCACGGGTTATGTGTGAAATGCCTGCGTGAGGAAGAAGAGGCTGAGGATTTGGTAGCTGAGTTCTTGCGAGAAAAGAATAAGGCTTCTTTGGAAGAGATTCATCAAGCTACAGGAGTGAACCATAAAATTATTTTGCGAATGCTTAAACGCGGTCGCATCCAAAGTGACGCAGTTATTTCTTATCCCTGTGAAACATGCGGTGCGCCAATTAGTGAAGGCAGATTATGCGAGGCTTGCAGCAATAATATTGTGCGGCAGCTTAAACCAGATGAGTGGCAGCCAAAACCAGAGCAGCCGTCAGAGCGTAAAGGCAATCAGCGGCTTTATATTAAAGATCTATTAAAGAACAAGTAGTAAATGCTCTCATATAAGGTGTTAGGAATAGAAAAACGGTATAAAGTGGCGACAATACTCGATAATGTCAATAAATGGCCGTTGGCGGGGATTAAAATCCCCGCCTTTGTTTACGATACTATAACAAGAGGTTCTATGTTAGTGAGGTGTTGGCTATGATTATTTCAGGGAAACAAGTTCAGAACGTTATCAAAACTTATGCCGAACAAAATAAAACGACGCGTAATTGCCAGGTTAAAAACAATAATGTTGCCATGAAGCCTGATGAAGTAATCTTGTCCTCTCAGGGCCAGGAATTTGGCCATATATATCAGACCTATAAAAATATGCCAGAGGTTCGTCAGGATAAAGTAAAAGAGATTAGTGAACGCATTTCGCACGGTAATTATAATGTGGCTGCCGAAGATGTTGCGACAAAAATTATGGGTTAGGGTTATGAATAAGTGTTTGCACATGAACGGGGGGTTACAATGAAGGAAAAGTGGGAGAAACTCATTGAATTGCTTAACGAGATGATTGAGTTATATTCTACTATTCTGGTATTAAGCAAGGATAAACGAGAGGCCTTGATTGAAGTAAAACCTCAAAAGTTAGAGGCAGTGACCCAACAGGAAGAGTTGTTGATTGTTAAGGTTGGCAAGTTAGAAGCATCACGAGGCAAAATTATGCGCGAAATAGCCGAGGCTTGTGGTGTGGAGCTTGAGGAACTTACTCTTTCCGGAATGGTAGAATTGGCTGGGCCTAATTATTCTGAACGGTTGACAAAAGTGGCTGATGATTTTGACCGGATAATGGGGGAGCTTGTTGTTGTTAATCGTCTGAACGCCGAACTAATCGAACAAGCTCTTGGTTTTATTAACTTTAATATCAATGTTTTGGCTCAAAGTACTACGGCCAGTACTTATGCGCCACAGGGACAAGTACCAAAGGGTAATGATGGGCGAAAGCTTATTGATCGCAGGATCTAATTCATAATAGTCAACCGGGATGAAAGCGTTCCGGCGGGGAGAGGATAGTATGAGATCTACTTTTTCGGGATTGAATACCGCTACGCGAGGTTTGTATGCCCAGCAGGTGGCGCTTGATACGACAGGCCACAATATTTCAAATGCAAATACCGAGGGTTATTCCCGTCAGCGTGTAAATACCTCCACTACTCGGCCAGAGACTATTTATGGCGGAGTTGGAGCTATGCAGGTCGGAACTGGTGTTTCGGTGGATACTATAACTCGCACCAGGAACGCTTTTCTTGATCAGCAGATGTGGAAGGAGTCTTCGACATTAGGCTACGGTACGGCCTCCGAAACCACTTGGGGAAAAGTCGAAGGCATTTTTAAGGATGAGCCACCGGATCTCGGTGTTCAAACAGTACTAAATAATTTTTGGAATTCATGGCAGACTCTTTCTGCTTATAGTTCTAATGCCAGCGCCCGTACGGCGGTACGTGAACGTGGAGCTGAACTGGCTGATACCGTTAAACATGCCTGTCAGCAACTCCAAAACTTGGTTAGGGATACAAATGAAAATTTGGTGGCCAAGGTTGCTGATATCAATGATATGTCTGGCCAAATATTTTCGCTTAATCGACAGATAAGCAATATTGAGGTTGGAGACAGGGATCATGCTAATGACCTTCGTGACAAACGGGATTTGTTGATTGATAAATTATCCCGGTTGGGGAATGTAAGAGTATATGAGAACAGCAATCACAATTATATTGTTCAACTTGGAAACGTAACAATAGTTGATGCAAACCGTGTTACCAAACTGGGTGCTGCTTCTTCTTCGGATGCCGATTATGGCTATGAAATAAAAGATGTTACGGTAGATGGTAGTGTTCCGCTCCAGAAAGTAGAGTTTGCTTCAGGGGAGATGCACGCCATGCAGGAAGCAAACTCTACATTGGCTAAAGGCTATATGGACAAACTAGCAACCATCAGCCGTTTTTTGTTGCAAGAGTTTAACGGTGTTCATCGCGCTGGCTATGGCAGTGATAACTCCACCAACTATAACTTTTTCGGCGATGCGGGCGTGGATTATGCTGCAGCGCCGCTAGTTAAGAATGGTGATTGGATTAATGCCCTTAAGGTTAATTCAGAGCTTTATAATGCGGATGGTTTGAATAAGGTTGCTGCTAAAACAGGGGCGGTCGGGTCGGTGGTGCAAACAAGTGTTACTGGAGGCAAGGGGATAGTAACCGGTACATATACACCATCTGCCGGGAACGCCGATAAGTATATGAACTTCCAGGTAGCAGTTACCGCTGATGGTATTCAATATACTATCAGGGATGCAAACAGCAATGTTTTAGAAACCAATGCTGTTTCGAATTCGGGGACGGGCTCGTATACGCTGCCATATGGATTGAACTTTAGCATTGCCAGTCCAGGCGCTACGGTGGGAGACTCTTATAGTTTCAGTGTTCCTCAGGGAAATGCCAGTGGTGATAATGCTGTTCGGCTGGCGAATGTTCTTAAAGAACCAACAGATCCAGCGGGATCGGTTCTTAAGGGCGCAGCACTGGATGACTATTATGCGTCAATGATTGCTGACTTAGGAATTCAATCCCAGTCACGGAAGCGAGTGGCTGATAACCAAAAAGCTTTGGTAACTCAAATTGAAGGTTGGCGGCAGTCTAATAGCGGCGTTAATATCGATGAGGAAATGTCTGATATGATACGGTTCCAAAAAGGCTATAATGCTGCTGCCAGGGTAGTTACCAGCATGGATGAGATGCTGGACAAATTGATTAACGGGACTGGAACAGTCGGACGATAGGGGGTGGCATTAAGTGCGAATTTCAAATAATATGGTTGTGTATAACTTCCTAAATAGCATGGATAAGTCGCAAAATCGGATGAACAGTATCCAGGAACAACTGTCAGATGGAAAACTGGTTCACCGACCGTCTGATGATCCTATCCGGGCATACCGCGGACTAAGGTTTAATGTTGATTTAGCTGTAAATGAGCAATATCAGCAAAATATGAAAGATGCAATGGCTTGGATGAATCAGAGTGACGCTGCATTATCGGATTTGAGCGATCTGACGCAACGAGCTAAAGAAATTGTTGTACAAGCGGTTAGTGCCAATCCGTCTCTCGGTCAAGAGGCACTTGGCAAACAAATGGACGGTCTCATTGACCAAGCGGTGCATGATGGTAATACTCAAATTGGTGATCGGTATATTTTTGCTGGTCAGCAGGATAAAGTGATAGACGGTCCGTTTAAGCGTATGACAATTACCGTAGCAGGCGTTCCTAAAGAGTATGTCGTTTACCGCGGTGATTTGAACAAGGTTTCAATGTCGATTCAAGCTGGAGCAAATGATCCGCGGAAAGATAGTGTAAATGTTACAGGTGATGAGGTTTTTGGACCGATGACAATGGTAACTGATAGCGTTACCGGGCAGAGCTATGCTACAGCAGGTTTCTTTAGTGATCTACTGGCGATAAAAAATGACTTGGCTACAGGTAAAGCTGATTTGGTTAAGTTGTCAAATGTTGGTTTGGCTAATGTTGACTTGGCTCATGATCGCCTACTACTAGCGCAGACTCAAATTGGCGCCCGTATGGCTAGTTATCAGATGGCCCAGAATATGATGCAGTTTGCGAATACTACGATTGCAGAAAATGCCTCCGCTAATGACGATGTTAATATTGCTAAGGCTACGATTGACTTCAAGAATAATGAAAATGTGTATAATGCATCTCTAGCTGTGGGGGCGAGAATTATGCCGCCATCGTTGGTGGACTTCCTGAAGTAGAGCGGGGGGAGCGTAGATGATTAACTGCGGGGTATTGACAATCGATCAAACTCCTTGTCGGGCTTCGTATGGGATATTGACACCAACAGCTTCCAGACAGGAAACGAACGCTTTTCAGAAAATGGCGGTGGCGAATAATATTGGTGAAATTGTCGCCAATGGTGACCGGATGGCCAAGTTTTGGAGCAAGGCTAATTCTATTGAAGAAATATCCGCTGAAGCCTATGGCTATCATCCTAAGGATGTTGTTTTAAAATTCGTTGAACGGCCGGTTATTCGCTGGTATCCGGATAAAGGCGGTCAGGTGGATATTTTTGCCTGACAAGTACCGGAAGTTCATAATTTTAACGAGGTGAAGCTTATGGTGATTCAGTCAACCAGGCTAGGGCAGCTTGATGTGCCTGATGACTTAATTATAAAATTTCCGGCAGGCCTGCCGGGATTTAAGGACGAAACTGTTTTCGCTCTTGTGCCGCATGGTAACAACAGCCCCTTTTATTTTTTGCAGTCAGCTTATGATCCTGACCTGACTTTTTTGGTTGTGGAGCCGTTTGATTTTTTTTCGGACTATGAGTTTGAATTGTCTGATGAGAATCAGCGGGAGCTTGACGTAGTTGATCTGTCACAGGTGAAGGTATATAGTATTGCGACTGTCAAAGATAAAGTTGAAGAAATGACCGCTAATCTCATAGCGCCAGTTATTGTTAATTGGAAAACAAAAATAGCTAGGCAAGTGGTGTTGGAGCATGTGCCATACACTACCCGCCATAGACTTTTTCCACAGGGGTTTCCTAAAAATGCTGGCGGGGGGGAGAAGTAATGCTAGCTCTTACCCGAAAAGTCGGTGAACAGATTATAATTGGTGATAATATTGTAATTACGGTTGTTGACGTCAAAGGTGATGGAGTTCGTTTAGGGATCGAGGCTCCAAAGGAGATAAAAATTTATCGCGGGGAGATTTATCAGGCTGTAGTTGCTGAAAATCAACAGGCAACAATGCCTATTGATGTGGAGCAGCTTGATGTTCTGAAAGATATAGTTAAATTGCCTCCTAAAGCACAAAGATAAGCCTTGTTGTTGCAAGGCTTGTTTTATTTATTGGAGAAATCAATACAATACGTTGGAGAAGAATTTGCTTGAATTAATGAGAAAAGAGAACGTTAATAGCAATAAAGTTAGTTATTTGACTGTTTTTGCTGTTTAACTATTTTAGGTGTTAGAGCGATATAATCAATGAACATGTCTAGCAGTGTCTTGTTCCTGGCGGCCGACAGGGACAAGGGCTTTAGACAGAAATGAGGGGCAGGATGCCCCCCAATATAATTCAAGGAGGAAGAATAATATGATTATTAATCACAACGTGGCTGCCCTTAATACCTACAATCGTTTGGCTGCCAGCAACACAAACACCGGTAAGGCTTTGGAAAAATTATCGTCCGGTCTTAGAATTAACCGTGCTGGTGATGATGCTGCCGGTTTGGCGATTTCGGAAAAAATGCGCGGTCAGATTCGTGGTCTTGACCAAGCAGTTCGTAACTCCCAGGACGGCATTTCGCTTATCCAAACTGCTGAGGGTGCGCTGAATGAAACCCACAGCATTCTTCAACGGATGCGCGAGCTGGCTGTTCAGTCTTCGAGTGATACTAATACGAACGAAGATCGTCAACAACTTCAAAAAGAAATGGATCAGCTGACTAACGAAGTTGATCGTATTGCTGCAACTACTCAGTTCAATACTAAAAACCTGTTGGATGGTTCGCTGAAAGGTATTAGCGAATCAGTTACCGGGTCAATGCTTGCAGTTCAATCTAATCAGAACATCGGTTTTGTGGCTGCAACAACTAGTGCTATTACCAATATTAGTGTAAGCGATACCATCCGGGTTCGTGCTACCAGCGTTGATACCGCGGGCACGCTTACATTCTCGGTATCGTCTGCGCTTGGTAATATTGCTACCGCTAACATAACTATTGATTCAGCTAATCAGGAGATCGACCTCAACGCTGGCGGTGGCAACACTGCGGTTGGTACTTTCAACTATGCTAAGTGGAATGTTGGCGATACCATGACCATGACTTTCACTAAGTCTGAAGCCGCTAATCTCAGTGACGACGCGCTGCATTTCCAGATTGGCGCTAACACTGCTCAGGAAATTGCTGTTGGTGTAACTGACATGCGAGCTTCTGCAATTGGCGTGAAAAACGCTACTGGTCAAAGCTTGCGGGTTGGCACTCAGTATGAAGCTGAAGCTGCTATTGCTCAAGTTGATAATGCTATTACTAAGGTTTCGACTCAGCGCTCGGCACTTGGTGCGTTCCAGAACCGTTTGGAACACACGATTAACAATCTTGGCGCTGCTTCCGAAAACTTGACAGCTGCCGAATCACGTGTTCGGGACGTAGACATGGCGAAAGAAATGATGAACTTTACCAAGAGCAACATCATCAGTCAGGCTGCGACCGCGATGCTGGCTCAGGCCAATCAACAGCCGCAAGGCGTACTGCAATTGCTCCGGTAGTATGGTTTTGTCAGGCCCTCTCGCATTATGTGGGGGGGCCTGTCTTATCTTATGCGTAGAAACTACGCCGAAGGAGTTAAATTCATGGATCGACTGAGTAAAAATCTTAACGCTTTAAGTGTAGATCCCCGTAACCTGATAGCGCCTATCAGTGAAGAAGATGTTACTATTACCTTTGTCGGTCAGGATGAAGCTGGGGAGGTATTCCAGGGTGCTGACGGGCGGTGCTACGAAGTGAGGTCCCAGTGGGACAAAGAAAATGCGCCAGACCCCTTGAAGCGCGAACTAATTTTAGTGATCGGTATTTCTGGTGAAGAAGAGATTAAATGGATTATTGAGACTTCTAATCCAGGTAGTCGAATAATTATTGTGGAACCTAATTTGGGGTTACTATATGACGCGATTCAACGTAAGGATCTGACGGCGCTGGTTAATCCTCGGGTAAGCGTTGCTGCTGTTCCGATGGAGGAGATTGGTGCGGCAATTGAAAATTATCTTTTAACAGGACTAATAGTATTGGCATCAAATATTCGGATATATGGCACTTACCTTTACCGTAATTATTTTGTTAATGAAATGCGAAAATTAGTTGAGATTTTCTCACTGACGATAAAGTATGTTTATTTTTCGCTGGGCAATGATGTCCAGGATACCTTAATTGGACTAGAAAATAATTTGCAGAATATTGGTCATATGTTAGAGTCGCGAGACTTGGGAAGCCTAAAAGGAAAGTTTCAAGGTTATCCGGCAATTGTTGTGGCCTCTGGACCATCGCTGGAAAAGAATATTGAATTTTTGCGGCAAGCAAAAAATAAGGCTCTGATTATAGCGGCTGACACTATTTTAAACCGCTTGCTCAAAGAGGGAATTGTTCCTGATATTGTGGCTTCGATTGAACGGTATCCGGAACTGTATGGTTATTGCTATGCGGGAAAGGATATTCCTGAAGAAGTAGTACTTTTAGCT
>JAGGAC010000112.1 GCA_017889635.1 Bacillota bacterium
ACATAGCTACCTCATTTTTTCAAACTTAAATATCTTGTAATAAAGATAAAATATTAAAAATAATACCCAATCTGCAAGGTAAGACCAATGCATATTCCACCATAAATGATATGTCATATGTCCCGTATGTACATGAAACCATTCTATAGATATTGTGACACTGGTCCAAAGAAACCAATAAACAAACATTCGCCCAAACGTCCTTTTTGATGGAAGCCACTGCAGAAACAAATACACGACTACTATATATATTCCCCATGTATTTACCAGGTGGGGAATAGGCGAAATATTATCATCGTATTTCCATAATGGGTAATGCCGAGTAATGGTATCTGTGGTAGCCCCATATAAGCCCGCAATAAAGCCCATGGGAAATAACTCACGCCAACGTTTTTTATCTGCAAAAATAAGCCATATAGTCCATTCTAAGACAAAGCGAATATACCAAAAAAGCACAAAATCAACTCCACATATGAGTCATAGTTTTTAAGGATTGCTATTTTTTTGCTCAATATCAGCAAACATTCTAACTATCCATCTTGAAAGTAGTCCCATAATAATATAAACGATAAACGAGGCCCAGTATGTCCATTTAAGAAGTTGGTAAAATCCCATCAATACTATAAGCGGCTCTATTATAAATGAAAATATGGCAGCAGTCGCAACTAACGCCCAGAAGAAACTCCTCCAGGTAGGGAAGTATTGGTATAGCAGCGTAAAAACAATTGGCACTACCGTGTAGTCTACCGAAGTAAGCCGGGGGAACATCGCGATAACATCTACTGGATAATGCCACAAGGATAGTATGAACCCAAGTTCATCCAGCGTAATTGTAAATACCATCACTATCATTCCGAACAAAGCCAAATCACGAAGGTGTTTCTTGTTGGCAAATTTATACCAAATGAACCAAGGCATAATGAGCAACATAACAAGAACCCACCAGCGCCAAGAGCCAAAATCCTCCCCCACCCAGTGCTCAATTCGAGCTTTGGTTAGTAGCCTTGCCATTTCTGCTAGCTCCTCATTGGATGGATGTAAACCCATTGAAAGATAACACCGCCTTTTTTTAAAAAGTAGACTTAAATATTATGCGATTAAAAGTAACTTTTTAACACTACTAAACTAACCATTATACTCAAGGTATCATAGGGTGTCATAAGTTAGTATCCAAAAAAGTTGCATCCAAAAGATGCAATAGTAAGTGAGTAGTGTCAGAGGATATCACATCAAAAAGGTTGACATTCACCTAACAATGCTGCAAAGGGTGTCCTGACATAGGGTCCGTTAGGGTGTTAGGGGACGGGGTTATTGACAATAGTTAGCTAAAGCTTTCCAGGACAGGCACATTAAACGTATTCACACTCCTTATGAAAGTAATAGATGATAGCTCCTCAATATTTGCTAAATTAAAAGAAAATTCAACCTTTTTTGACTTTCCTGCTTTTTAGACTGAGGTTTCCGAATACTCTGTATGTTCAACAAGGGTGAAAGGGAATCTCTGTAAAAGAACTACCTATAAACCATTAAAAATACAATTATCTTATCAACCAACGGGAATACGTATTGGATTTGTCGAATTGTTTATAAAGTAGTTTTACCGTCTTATAGTAGTGAGATCAAACTAAAACATATAAGTGCTCTGGAGGCGACTTGCTTGGGAAAACAGATGGGCTTTTTGCTTGACTTGAATAAATGTGTTGGCTGCAAAGGTTGTGAGATAGCCTGTTTAAACGAACACCACTTCGATCAAGTGCATTACCGGCGAGTTATTGATATAGTCAAGGATAAACGGGGTTTGAAGTTTTTATCGTTAGCCTGCAATCACTGCGTCAATCCCGAATGTATCCGGGTTTGCCCAAAGCAATGCTTTTATAAACGACGGGATGGGATAGTATTGCATCGGCCGCAACACTGTAATGGCTGCCAAAGTTGTGTTGCAGCATGTCCTTTTCAGGTACCTAAGGTAAACAAGCGAACCCACAAGGTAAGCAAATGTAACTTTTGTGTCGAACGGATTGATAAGGGACTTGCTCCGGCTTGTGTGGACGCATGTGTTGTCGGTGCGCTCCAGGCAGTGGATTTGAGCGAACAAATGGAGTTAAGCGGGCAGATGACGCTGGCGTGTTTGCCGATTATTAAATTTACCCGACCATCACTTAGGGTTATATTACCTAAAGAACCCCGGTGTTTTTGGAGGAAAGGGCGATAAAAATATGCCGCAATTTTGTACGGTACAGGAATTAGTAACCATGGATCCGTTTGCTCAGGCCAAGGTAGTTGCCGGTTGGGCAGGCCGGAATAACAAGGTTCATAAAATTGTTACGGCTTGCCCAAGCGTAGCCGCACATGCGCTGGATGGGGTGCTTGTTTTGGTTAACATGGGAAACAGTCAAGGCGATCTGACGAGGGCCTTGGCAGCCTATCTTAATTCAGCTGCTGCCGGAATTATAGTCAATGGATATGGAACTGCGCTTTCACAGGGGCTTATAGCTGCAGCCGAGAAAAGCCGTATGCCGTTGTTGGTTTTCCCCCAAGTCATCGCGGAGCAGGAATTAGATGGTTCCCTGACGTTAGTGCTGGAATTGATAAAAAACAGAAAAATAATGAGTTTTGCCGAGGGGTATCGTCTGCGCCAATTGACAAATCTAAGCCAGGAACTACCAATTTTGCTTAATCAACTTGTCGAGTATCTCCAAAACCCGGCGGTCTTGGTTGACCCTGCATTTCAACTGCTGGCCGAAGGGATGACCGGACATTTTTTGCCTGCAGAGGAAATGGGGAGTCTGGTGAAAACAGTTCGGCCACCCATACTGAAACGCAAGCAAAGTGTTCCAATAGCTGCTGAGCCATATCAACAACTGATAACAGGCTTCCATGATCAAGGTATGAATTGCTTTGTTACACCGTTGGTCTTGGCTGGTCAGCTGTTTGGTTATTTGTTAGTTTTTGAAGCCGCAGGCCCATTAAATGCCTTGGACGCAGGCCGGATCGGCGAGGTGGGGCTTGCTTGCCTGCAGCTTCTTGTTAACCGCAAAAACACGGAGGAAGTTGAGAAAAAGTATAAACAACAATTCCTTTATGATCTTTTGTATAATAATTTCGAATCAACAGATGAGCTTATTAAGCGCGGGCGCTATTGGAACTGGGAGCTTAATAAACCGCAACATCTTTTTGTTGTTGAACCTGATGACTTTAAACAATTACGAAATAAAGATCAAGTCCTGGCAGGGTTGCAACTTTTCATTGAAGCATTTTTAAAACCTCATTTTTTGCAAACCATTATAACTGAAATGCAGGATCAGATTATTGTAATTATCCCAGCTACCGAAGAAAAAGGCAGAAGTGCCAAGCAACACATAAAAAATCTTGCGAATTTACTGCAAGCTAACCTACAGGAAGCTGCTTTTGAAGCTACGGTTTCCTTCGGGATAGGCAAGCTTCATTCATCTGCCGCCGAGCTTTGCCAAAGTTTCCAAGAGGCTAAACATGCCTTGGATTTAGGCCGGTTTATTCGCGAAAAAGGACATGTTACTTATTTCGGTGATTTGGGTATTATTCGGCTCTTATCCCACGTTAGCTTAGATCAACTGGACGAGTACTACCAAGAGCAATTGGCCGTGATCATTGAGTATGACGAAAAAGACAACATGAATTTTCTTGAGATACTGCAAATGTATTTTCAGCAAAACGGGGATCTGAATATTACCGCTGAAAAACTATTTATGCATCCCAACACCTTGCGGTATCGTCTAAAAAAGATTGAGGAATTACTAGATGTTGATTTGCAGAAATTAGAGATTCGAATTAATCTTTCTGTTGCCTGCAAAATAGCGAAAATGCGTAAAACCAACCTGTGAGGTTGGTTTTGTATTTTTCTACAATAATCGAAGAATTGTCTGGAGGATATTACAAAAATGGTGCTTTTAAAATCATATATAATTAGCTTAAGAGGGGTAATTTGATGTTATTAGAGATAAATGAAAAAAATCTAAAAGAGATTAGAAATTCAGGGTTTAAAGAATATGCGCAGATTTATACCAGGATATACGGACGTTTTTTGGAACAGGTGAAATCTCATGGTTTGGAGTTTGCTGCTTGTCGCCCGGACAATGGACAAGCGGGTAAGATGAGCCTGCAGGGCAAGAACATGTACTTTCGCAACAATGACCATAGTATCCATAACAATTGGCTGTCACCTGCCTGTAAAGCGTGTAACACAGGGGAGAACAGTGCCACCTTCTATTTGTCATTAGCCTGCCACCGCCAGTGTTACTACTGCTTTAATCCCAACCAAGAGGATTATGAAGAACATACGCTGCAGCGGCGGGACAGTATCAGAGAATTGAAGCAAATCAAGCAGACCGGCGGCAAGTTGTCTTATATAGCCTTAACCGGCGGTGAGCCACTCTTACACAAACAGGAGACGATTCGTTTTTTCCAAGAGGCCAAGCGGCTGTTTCCTCAAGCGCACACCCGGCTGTACACCTCAGGCGACTTGCTGGATAAAGACGTACTGGCCGAGCTTGCGCGCGTCCGGCTGGATGAAATCCGGTTCAGTATTAAATTGGAAGACTCCCCGGCGGTGCGGGCGGCGGTCATGGAACGCATTGGCTGGGCGAAAGACAGTAGCCCCAGCGTAGTGGTCGAAATGCCGATCATTCCCGGTACATTGCCGGAGATGAAGGCATTACTGCAGGAATTAGACGCAATAGGTATCGCCGGAATTAATTTGCTGGAATTTTGTTTTCCTTATCACAATCAGCAAGAATTTCAGCGGCGCATGTTTAAATTGAAAAATCCCCCTTACAAAGTATTGTATGATTACTGGTATGCAGGGGGACTGCCTGTTGACCAAAGTGAAGAGGAGTGCCTGGCTTTGCTAACGTTTGCGGCAGAGCAAAACCTGACGTTGGGAGTGCATTATTGCTCGCTGGCGAACAAATTCTCCGGGCAAATCTTTCAGCAGAATCAGTTGGCCGAGAAGTCAGGCTTAATCTATCTTTCGCCCAAAGACTATTTTATTAAGACGGCCAAGGTTTTTGGCAAGGATGTTCAGGCTGCCATGAAGGTGTTTCGCAAGCAGCACATGACCGACTATGAGCTGAATGAGGATTACCAGTACCTGGAGTTTCCTGTCAGTAAGATTTTTCTGCTAAAAGATATGACCGTGGAAGTTGGCATATCGACAAGTATTATGGAAAACCGTTGCGGCGAAATCTATCGCCGCGAATTAAAGATTGAACGCGTTTTCTCCCAAGACTTCCAGATAGATATGGTATAAAAGGAGGCATTGTATGGTAGCGCATCCACAGACTGGGGCTGGTAACGATACCAGAGAGCCAGTGTCAATTCTGCCTCTCTTAGAGGCGAGAGTGTTCGCTTATGATTTGCTGCGCCGCATCTTTCTCCAAGAACCGGCGCAAGATTTTCTAGTCAAGCTTAGCCAGAACGAACTGGTATTGGCGTTTCCGTTTCAAGAGGAGAATGAAGATATTGTGCAAGGGGTACAAAAGCTAGCCGCCTATCTTAAAGCGTGTAGTGCCGAGGGTCTGGCGCAAGCCGAATATGAAAAGCTGCACTGGGAATATACCCGGCTATTTATCGGTCCGCATGAGGTAGCGGCTCCGCCATGGGAGTCGGTCTATCTCAATAAGGATAAGCTGCTGTTCCAACAAGAGACGCGGCTTGTGCGCCTAGCCTACTTGAAGTATGCATTCTTGCCGCTTCTTTATCAGCAAGAGGCAGATGACCATATCGGCTTAGAATGTGATTTCATGTATCAGCTTGCCAATTTAGCCTATGAAAAAGCTGAGGCTAATGACAGT
>JAGGAC010000049.1 GCA_017889635.1 Bacillota bacterium
TAAAAGGAACCCGTAATGATTTACGCTACAGCCAATACTGATCATTACATACCTATACGCAAACTTTCGCCTACGCACAAGCATTACACAACCAATACTGACCTTTGCTCGACTACCACAGATAGCTACTGAACCGCCTGCAATCTCCCGACTGCAGACGACCCGTTAAATTCACAACCCATGATAGTCTTAGCTCGACTGCCATACTTCCCTTGGGACCATACGACAACAGTTGGGCTACCGTACAGCCTTTCAAGACCTATAGCAATCTTCTCGCCGACTATTACCGAGCCTTTCGACCCGACAATAATCTTTGACCGACTAATACCGAGCTCCGTTTCCGAAACCCGATACTAATCTGGGCTCAACCATTACAGATCCCTTACGCTGATTATTATCTCTCGAAGTGACGTTAATATCCCTTGCAACAAAATCCAAAATACTTATAAATAGTAACAACCACTTGGAAATTCATCATTTATGTGTTTAATAACTTTATCCGACTGTAGTTAAACCGGGTATTATCGCGCAGCAAAAACACATCTTTATCACTTCCGCTATGTTCAATATACCGTTTCACAATAACATCTGTGTATTTTTCATCCAGTTCAATGGTATAGCAATTTCTGTTTGTTTGCTCACAGGCAATTAAAGTAGAGCCGCTGCCGCCGAAAGGGTCGAGTACAATATCACCGCACTTACTGCTGTTCTGTATTGCTTGGGCCGCTATTCCCACCGGCTTCATGGTTGGATGTTCGGCGTTCCGATTGGGTTTGTCAAATTCCCAAACCGTGGTTTGTTTTCGGTCGCTGTTCCAAGTGTGTGCAGCTCCCGGCTTCCAGCCATAGAGAATCGGCTATAGCAATAGGTAAGATTTTGATGTTATCTCTACCTTTTCCCCTGCTTCACACCGGACATGAGAGTTTCCAGCTCATCCGGCGTTCCATCAATGATTATCAACATTAAATTATATGGTTTCCAGCTTTTTGCCTATATTGGTTAATAGACTTTAGTTCCTCTGTGTTAGGTTGTATAATGCCTAAATACTTCTGAATGTTTTCCTCGGAGGTTGCGTGAATCAATTTATGAGTATCCTGAGTTATGAAGATTAGGTTATCGTACTTATCTGTTCCACCCATGCTTTTTGGCTGAATATGGTGCGCTTCCATTTGCCCTATTTGTAATTCTTGTTTTGTTATATGACAAAGCCCGGCCTGCCCAACATACAACGATATACGATTATCGTTGTACTCAATACTTCTACCCTTGACTGGGTTATTTACCATATAGCGTACTATTACCATATTAGTGCGTTTTAGATTTTTATGTATCAATGCTCGACCAACAGCCGTATAATCGCATGTTTCTTGTTTAAAATTCATCGGTGGTTTCATGCTAATACATTGTAATGGAAAGAGCGTTATGGCTCCTATACTATGTATTTGCTGATTGTACTCTCCATAAAATTTCAGGTATGACTGACTTTTGATTCCCTTTTTCCTCAGATGATGCTTCAGTCTGTTATAAAGACATTTATTGACTACAAAGGCGATTTCTTTAAAATCCTTACTTACCACACTTGCTACAACATAGTAATTTTGCAGCCCCAGGACCGTAGCGTTATAGTTGCTTATAGCCTGGGCGGTGGGGTTCTCCTTAATTTTATCTATTGCTGTTTTCAGGCGTTCCACACATTTTTTCTTTGCTTTATCAGTAAGCCCAGATTTAATCACATACTTCTTTCGTTTAAGAATGGCTTTAATTTTAAACCCTAGAAATTCAGTGAATTTTCGCTTTAGATTTGTAATCTTGGACTTTTCTGGGCTTATCTCTAAGCTCAGTCGCTCTTTCAGCCACGATTTTACCGCCGCAAAAATTTTAACTGCATCACTATAGGATTTACAGAATATCTTAAAGTCATCGGCATAACGAACAATATACATCTCTTTGAGATTTGTTTTTCGTAACGACTTATGCTGTGAACATTTATTTGCGAATGCGTGCTTTGTTTTCATAGATAACCATTGGCTATCTATCCACCAATCTAATTCATTAAGTACGATATTTGATAAGAGTGGTGAGAGCACGCCGCCTTGCGGCGTTCCAATCTCTGGAATTCCCTTCCCTTTAACTTCTGCTTTTAACATCTTGCCGATTATGCAGATGAGATTTTTGTCGCAAATACCCAATGCCCACATCTGTTTGAGCAGTTTCCCATGATTTACATTATCGAAGAATCCTTTTATGTCTATGTCTACTACATAGAGCATTTTATTGATATTTACTAAGTTATATGCTCTGGCAATTGCATGGTGGGTGCTTCTGTTTGGCCGAAAACCAAAGCTGTATGGATAAAACTTAGCTTCACAGATAGGTTCTATCACTTGTACAATGCACTGCTGTAGTATTCTATCTTCGATTGTTGGTATACCTAATGGTCGTTTCTTCCCATTCCCCTTGTCAATCTCAACTCGCCTAATACTATGAGGAGAATAGTTTTGCAACCTCTTTCGAAAGTAACTAACTATTTCTTCATTCGTAGCGCTCATGATATTTTTAATGGTATGACCATTATTACCACTGGTTTTACTGCCTTTGTTTCTTTTAATCTTACGATATGCGAGAAGTATATTACTTTCTGATGCGATAATTGGGAGCAGGTTTTTAAATCCCTGTCCTTTTTGGCTCTTTTCATAAAGTTCATCAAAGATTTGCTGTGTGTCGTAGTATTCGTTATATCGGAGTTTGGATTTTTTGAAATTCTTCTTGCAAGCTGGCATTAGTCGGCTACTCTCCTACTTTCATTGGATTTCGCCTCTGTTAGTCATACTCGAACCTAATGATTACCATAATTTTATGCTATTTTTCATTGACTAAAGGCCTTCCCTCCACAGCTTATTATCACTGCTTCTTTGGTACTATGCCTTCACTTTCACGTTGATAAAGGTGTGTTATATTTTCCACACCAACGCTTCCAAGGAATGAAGTCCTCCACGTTCAACGCTTCCTCCGTTCCTATATCTCTATCATACGATGCCCTTAGGTCCTTGCTATGGGCCTGCTCACACGATGCCGCCTGTAACGGCATAGGGACTTTGGCTTACACGATTCCTACTCATCCCCGTAAGCTGTACATCATGTACACCTCGGCATTTCTACCGAGTCTGGCTTTAGACCCGTACATTCGCAAGTTCGTCAGTTCGCTTTGGCTGTTGATTGCCTAACATTCTAACCATAGACACCGGACCCCCGCCTTATCTGCTACGCCTTCCACCTCTGGACCGCTTTCGACAGCTTAACCTGTTTCGGTAGCATTCAGACGACTTTACCGAGCTTATGACGTTCTCTCTCTTCATAGAAATTACGCCATTCGGAGTTCTTAGGGATAGCCCTTCCAGACGTTACTCCTTCATTTGACCATTCGAGATATAAGTTCTACAAAATCATATGATTTTGTGCCTAACCTTTTTAGTTAGGAACGGATCGCACCATGGCGCCAATTATAGTCTTGCCGACCAAGGACTAATGAGTTTTTTACCCAGATGAGACATTGCTTCAAGAGCCAACCGGCGTCCAGCATCGCCTTGCGAAAGTTCAAGCCTTCCGTATCGGCGTGACAAACATAAATAGCGCCGCCAGGCGCTACATGATCAAACATGTTTTTATATGACTCCAATAGAAAACGATAAAAGTCAGCATCAGACATACTATCATTCTGTATCTTCAGCTTGCTGGCAGTCCCTCCAGTATAATTAACGTTATATGGCGGATCTGTAAAGACCATGTTGGCCTTTTTACCATCCATCAAACAGCTTACATCTTCCTGCCTGGTCGCATCCCCGCAAAGAAGACGGTGCTTGCCCAATAGCCAAAGGTCTCCCATCTTTGTAATAGGATTTACAATTTCCTCAGCGGCCTTATCTGCGTCAAAGTCATCCTCAACCACTCGCTGGTGTGGACTTTCGGTCTCTTCGTCAGCCAAAGCTGTGTGCATCAGTTCCTCTATCTCCAGATCATCGTAACCAGTAATCTCAAGATCTATTCCTGTTTGCTGAAGTTCGGCAAGCAAATCCTGCAGTCTTGGTATATCCCAGTCACCGCCAGTCTTGTTAAGAGCAATATTTAATGCCTTTTCCTTATCCAACGGCAAATCAACCAGGGAAACCTCGACTTCATTGTGCCCCATTTCCTGCAGTATCTTTAAGCGCTGATGACCGCCAATAACTACAAACCCACGTTTGTTAACAATTATTGGGTCGATGTAGCCGTAGGTTAGAATAGATTTCTTGAGTTTTTCATAATCTTTGTCGCCTGGTTTTAAATCAAGACGCGGGTTATATGGCGCAGGATTTAGTTTACCTATTGGTAATATCTGAATATCCAACCTCTTCCCTCCAAACAAAAAACGCCCAGATAACGGACGTTTAATAATCTATCTATTTGATTTCGCTAAAACTGAAAAGTTGAATTACAAAATCGCCTTGCTTCACAACTATTTAAACCCTCATTTAACCCGCGTCATTACTGGATTTCATTGTTTTTCATAGTCAAAAAGTCAAAAGATTTTTTTGGACTTCATCCAGAAATTACTCGGGGTTCGTCGCACCCGCTAACCCCCGCCCCGCCTGGAAGGAACCGTGAATTTCCGCCTGAAAATCGCTACTCTTTTCATTCAAATTCATCTTACTTTTGTGTAATTTCTCTTTCAAGTTGTTCAAGCAGTTTTCGAAGTTGTTTTCCGCATTCCTGAGCCGCTTTATCTGGTAATATTAAAAGTTCAGATGCTATTCCATATATTTCGTTTATTACAACATGGGCAGAGTCCGCTTTATCGGCCAATTTCATTCCTCCTCTTAAATCATTATTTTTAATAGCTATTCAAGAAATTTTTGATAAACTCCTTTAGTATACTGCTTCAAACGTTTGAGCACGTAGTTCTTCCATACGCCAAAACCTTGCTTTGATGTAACAGTCATGGCTGCAATATTTTCGTTGCTTATTGCCATACGAAATAAAACTACGTCCACAATGTTGGCAGGCGTAATGATAAGTGGCCTCACTACTCCTATTGCTCTGCTCTCGGCTTTCATTCCACCAGGTATACCTACAAGCATCGGAGCAGAACTTTTTAGGTCTGCCTCGCTTCTTTTGCTTGACACTTTTTTTGCAGTGCAAGCATAGACCGCTTGTTTTTGGGATCACGGGAGCATTTAACTGTACAAGTTCTGCCGGGCCGTTTAAGCAATTTCGTTTGCAATAGCCTTTTATAACATCAACACTAATGAGCATTTCATGGGCGATGGCTTTATATCCTAAGCCTTGCAGACGTAATTTATAAACATAATGTTTTTGAGCAGGCGTCATCTTGAAGCCCCTTTCTCATTTCACGGTTGTTAGAAAAAAACTCCATCGTATAAAAAAAGCCCTCAGAGCTTGCTGCTCCAAAGACTTGTCCCTATTTCAAATTATCTTATGCTACTATTCTACCACATCTAAACCGGACAAAGCGGACAACTTTTTCTGAATGCTACTTATCGCACCCATGATATTGTCGCCACCACAAGCCGATAAGCTTTTCCCTATCTGGCCATTCTTCTTCAGGAAAAGCCGATGCCTTTATTGCTTGTTCCAAAATACCGAGGTCAAAGGCTGCCATGCGGTAGCCTTGCCGGATAACGTTATAGTACTTCCACCATGGTGCTCCAAGCGGTTTTTCCCCATTCATTACATATACCATCGCCTTAACCCGCTTATTGATAACACGTACCTGCACAGTTTCCTTGCGATAAAGGGTTGGAAAATTTTCATAGCGGTCAAGTGCTCTCTCGTCTGATGCTCGAAGCTCCCAAAGCATTACTGGAACTTGCCCTGCTTGATCCGGCTCGATGTTTGCCACAGCGCCGCCGTTAGTGCCGCGAAATGTTAACCGGTATCCTGTTAGAATCGCCGTTGCACGCACATAAGCAGTTGGACACCGCTTGGCCATCTGGAATAAATTGATGTTACTCCCGTAAGCAGCATATACCTTCATCTGAATTCCTCCCACCTTTGATTTACCTAGGCAGCATATCTCCATCGCCAAGTAGCATTTTGCTCGGCTTAGCATAAGCAGCATTACCCTCCAGTTTTTCAAGCAATATCTTACGGCTTGTTTTGTATTTGTCACCAATAAAACCAAGCCGAAGAAGCCAGACGCGGAAGGCATATTTATCATTGCTTGTTTTTTTCTCACGCGATGTAGAGTGTTTTTGCGCCAGTGCCATTTCATTGACTTTAAAGGTAAATTGGAAGTATGCCTGGAGCACTTCTGGTTCTAGTGTAGCTGAAAACCAGCGAAGAGTTATACTATCACTATTAACGGCTATACCCGAACCGTATTCGTCGCCTACTGCTTCGATGAAATCATCAATGGTTTTGAGGTTTGCAGAGTTAACCGTCTCAATCATTTTCGGAGCAATAAAAGTTTGCTCGCTATTCATTGCTTTGGCAATTAATCTTTCCTTGCTGGCCAGAAGGTTCACCAAGTTGCGGAGTGTAACTCCGGTATGCTCTGCTGCGCTAATAGTTATCGCGACCTTCCCATCAGCATTGATGCCATTTTCTCCTAAGACTTTTAGTATCGCAAAGACCGTATTTACATCCTCTTCCTTTGTGCCGTTGGTCATAAGTGTACAGTTTCTGTCAATGCGCCACTCTCTGCCAGAATGTTCGATGATACCATACTCAAAGCTTGGCGCTCCCTGGTATACTGGCTGTGTTTCAAAGTAACTCGCGATTAGTTTAGCTATTTCTTTTCGTTCCCTGCCGGTAAGCCCCATTTGAAAACTAAAACTGTTTTTATCCATACTGCCTGCCTCCTTTTGCTTTGTCATGCTACATTAAGCCCTGACAAGCACATTAAGTCAAGTTAATTACGCAAAAGAACTCCCGGAGCTATTCCGAGAGTTTTATCTGGAGATTCTTGAATTAACAAAACTACATTTTTGCTTATGATATTAGTTTAGCACATCGCAACCGGACATATCGGACAACTTTTTCTTTAAAAACCGGTCATGAGTTTTTCGGACACCATCTCCACTAGCATAAACGCTGATGCTTGCGGCCACTTGATTCCAGCTTAAGCCGTTAATATACCTAAGGCTTAGAATCATCCGCATTTCACTGTCATCAACGCTTTGTATGTAACGATTCAAGCGGCTCAGCTCATAAAAACACTTCTTGAGATTGAGGTCGAGCAGGCTTTTAAGGTCAGCAATTTCGGCAACGTATTTACTTAGCTTATCGGATATGCCAGAAGCTCTGGGCATACCGGTTATGATTGTCGTGCAGGAGCTTGCCAGACATTCCAGCTCAGCCAGTCTTACCTGCAGTTGTCCAATCTCTCGGTTTAGATAATATAGCTGGGATAGTTCCTTTTTGGTCATTTATAAGCGCCTCCAAACCTGGCTAAATGGCCCAAATATAGCTTGTCCACCCAATTTTTAACTGCGGTTACAGATTTGGTTACACTTAACCAAATTCTTAAAAACAAGGTTTAACCCGCGTAATTACTGAATTTATAAGTATTTTAGTTACAGACGTTATATATATAAATATATATATATATAATTTATATATTTTTTATGAAATTTTCTATTTATATATAATATATATAACCTTAGTTACTTCTAGTAATTATGCTAGTTTCAGCCGTAACCATCTGTAGCTTTATCTGTAACTATCTGTAACTCAAGCAGTTAGCATTTTATATATATTCTGATTGTCTTACCGTCTATTTTCCTCACTTCACTTTTAAACAATTTCTTATTGCTTACTATCCTGCCAAAATTAATATTACTAACTGGCGACAGGCCGTTTTCATGGCACCAGGCAGAATATTTCCGATACACATCTGCAGCTGCCTGGTTTTCTATTTCATAACTTTGAACAAACAACAGCACCGGGTTATTTATTTCCTCGTACTCTTTTAGTTGCTCTGCAACTTTGGAGCTATCCGTAAACTGTTTATTGGTCAAAAGTCGTTTAAGCCCGTCTATCGCCAACCTAAGAAAATACTTCATTCCGTTTTCCGTGAGCAGCTTCTCCTTGATAAATGGATCATAATCATTGTCTTCTATACTGAATTTGGCGTTAAACGGTATAATAACCAGACGTCGCAGAAATCCATGGCTCTGATCATTTATCCGCGGCATTTCATTGGTACAAAATATCATGGTTGCGTAATTGTCCAGCATAAAAGGCGTATCGCCTTTGTTCTCAACCATGACGCTGTCACCGGTAACGAGTTTTTTAAAGATGCTGGAGTTCTCCCGGTAGCTATGGCTAATATCGTCACCGATATTGGCTAATTTGCCAAAAAGCTGTGCATTGACAAAACGTTTTTCAAAGTCGGCAGGTTCCAGGCTTGCAATGTTCTCCCGGCCTAGCATGGTTTTAATCATATCAAGAAAGGTTGACTTACCGTTTTCGCCACTTGCAGTCAGGAAAAAGGTCTTGCCGAAAGCTTTATTCCGGTACAGGCAGTAGCCGACCATTTCTTCCAAGAGTAGCCGGATTTTATCATCCTGGCAGGTAACTTTGCTGATGACAGCATCAACGATTGGGTCATATGCATCCGAGTCATAATCATACGGGATTCTGTTCTTCAGAACAATTTTCGGGGTATAATCCAATAAACTATTGGTTTCGATATCATAAATTTTGCTTTTTAGGCCAATGTAGCGTGGATCGGCAAGTTTGGTTTCGTTTTCACATTGCACTTGAATGTAGCGCAAAACTTCATTTCGTTGACTGGTTTTTAGATTTGGGACCTTGTCCAACATTTTGCGCTCAAAAATATCCTCAGTACTCATATAAAGGCCGTTGTAATAAACGTGCAAAGTTCCGTTAATCCTGATTATGCTCTCATTGTTCATCAGCCAACAGGCAAACCGATCATGCAAAAATCTCCCGCGTTCGCTAAAAAACGTTTCCGTCGGGAAAGCCTCATCCCTGGTAATTGAGTCAATTTCCTTTTGGGTAAGCGGTTGTTTGAGAATGTACCTGTTGACTAGGTTAATTGTTTCAATGATGGATGATTTGGATAACCCTACTGACTGAAGTTTGATGATATAGTTGAACAGCTCCTGGTTTCGGCCATCTCCCTCACCAAGATTGAACCAGTCCACTGGCCTTATTTTCAGCGGTCGCAGCCAATCAGGCAAGGCAGCCAAATTATCTGTTTTGTTCAGCCATTCTCTAGCGACATTATTCACTACCAGCGGAACAAGCCCGTTTTTTATGCCAACGCCCACATCGACATAGATGCCAATTGGAGTATAAGATTTTACCGACTTATTTTTTACGCCAGCGTTTTTGAAATAGAAATGCATTCCCCTTGTTGTCTGCAGAATGTTACAGCTTATCTCCAAGTATTTAATAATGCTGCGGACAAGTTCGGAATGTTTCTGATTATCTACGTCAATTTGAATCACATCGTCAGCCAAAACGCCAGCGTAATCACCTCTAGTCGGCGGACATGGCCGCATGTTTTGCATTTTCTCATGCGGCACTTTGCCGCTGGTTTTTAAGTAACCCTTAAACACACGTGTTACCTCCTGACACAAAATCGTTCAGGCGTTTTTTTGCTACCTCGATATACCAATGTATATCGAGTTTTGGCGGTATCGGTAAGTTATTTACGTTGTCGTTTTCAATAAAACAGCGTTCAGGAGTGTTAGCTATCTTTTCAATACGGTCCAATGTTTTATATTTGAATACTCCAGCGTCCCGCTTGCTTCTAGAAGCAAATACCCTTAGCACCCGTTCCTGTAATATTTGACTGCCATAGGCAGCATACATATATTTGCTGGACACCTTGACGATTTTCTGAAATTCCATCATGTTTTTGCAGTTATTTATTGTTTCTTCCAGCGGTATGCCTTGGGTAAAATAGTTGATCAACGCTTTATTCACAATTGGCAGATCATTGTCCAGAACATCCAGTTTCTTGACATAACCGCCTTTTGCCTTATAGGTTTTGTCATCACGAATGATTAGATAATTATTTACGTCTTTCTGGTAGATGCGAGTAAATATTTCAAACTCAAGCACCATACGGGTTCGAGCTTCCCATTCGCCGCAAATTGATTTTATATGGTCAACATTTTCGCTAGCGAGCTTAATTATTACGCCGTCAGTGTTGGACTGGATTAGTGTACAGAATGGCTCCAGTTTTTCAATCAGGTCTAGGAGTAAAAGCTGTCCGCCGACACATACGTTATTAGCTTGGCGCGGATCATAGAGGGCATTGTATTTGTCCTTCATGGCCCCATAGGTGCTGTTAAGCACAATTTTGTATGGCTGCTGGAGAGGACTTTTTTCTTTCTTGAGCCTGATGCGCTCGTCCCTGATTTGGCAGTACTTATCTGGATCGGCGACACTGCGACTCAAAAAGTTGTACTCGATCATCAGGGCAGGGTAATACGAATTGACATCTATGTTTAAGTACAAACCTTCTCCCTGGTAGTTATTTACTGCGCCATGGAGGCCGCCCCAGGCAAAAATATGGGGAACGTTAGCAACCATTGTTTTTAAGGATTTAGTGTAATCCATGTTTTTGGAGTCACTGTACCATTCGGCAATGTACTGATACTTTGACAGCCGCAGCGTATCTGGAAAGGTAATCTGAAACTCATCGCGATAAGATTGTCGGGTCGCGCCCAAAATAATGCTTGCCAGTTGCGGTTTGGTCTTATGAATAAGGCTAAGAGGTAACTTAAATGTGTTTAAGAGCGACAGTTGGCTTTCAAATTCGTCTATCCGATTCATAAACACTTCCACGGTCTGCTCCACATCATGCCGGCAGTAGGTTTCGACATCTTTTAGCTCTGCTTCTGTCAGTTTCCGTTCGGTCTTAAAGCTGACATTGGTTTCCCTAATATCGTTGCCCATAAAGCCTTCCAGCTGTTTTAAACCGTGCATGGTGGTCATGATATCAAATACGTTGAGTGGAATCTTGCGAAACGCACTTGAGTATTCCCAGCCTTTCCGTCCGTCGGCAATAATGAATTTCGAGATTTCGTAAGGGTCAAAACCTAGGAGCAGGGCTTTTAGAATATACTGATCGTAATTACGCGAATTGTAACCGATCCATATTTCCTCTTTGTTCTTCTCGTAATAACGGCGAAGCTTGTCATGGTCATTTATGATTGTTTGAAAGGTCTTGGTGTTGGCATTCGCCAACACCACTAACCAGTCAATTTTGAAAACCTCGAAGTCAAAGAAGATCATGTGGTAATAAATACATCCTCAATTTTATAGGTCTTATAGCCCTTGTCATTTTCGCCGTAATCGAGAATGTACTCTAATTTCTCCACTTCAATGGCTTCCATCACATCCATGAGCATGTCGTTGTATTGCTTGAAATTATCAAAAGCAATGTCTAAACTGCTATCTAAACTGCGCAAAAACTCGTTAGCAGCATGAATACCAAAGCCAGTGGTAAGCATTTGATAATAGAAGATGTACTGGCCCTTATATTGACCGGCAATAATTTTCATCCAGCAGGCAAGCATGGGTTCGTCGGACTTTTTGCTCGCCTTAAGCTCTAATTTGGTGATCTTTACTTCATACTTGCCTTTCGGCACATCCTTAAAATCCAGCTTATTTTCTGCCGCCTTCTGTACATCGCTTTTCAAACCGGCGGTATCGATTCTGGTATCCCACTTCTCCCAAATATTTCCCATATCAAAACTTCTCCTCTCTTACATTTTTCTGCATATTTATGCAGAACGCCGAGAACGTCGTTTGGGCTTGTCCTCACATACAGGACTTTCTACTTCGCTTTTGGTTACAGATTCGTCTGGAGCTTCCGCCTTTGTCTCAACTATACTCTTCTGCGCTCTTCTTACTCCAGTTTCAGGCTTTGCCATACGGTACAATTCCATAAATTTGTTGTAATCTAGTTCCACCTTGTCCGTGCCGAATTTTAGCCTCCCGCCGCCAAACTGGATGGTGTCGGTCTTGAATTTGATCCAACGGCCGTCGTCTTCCTCGATGATGACGCGGCCTACTATATCGACCATTCCAGCAATCTTATTGGCGTACTTCTCCTGCAGGTTAGGTTTGATCGTGGTAACCTTTTCACCGTTTCGCTTGGTTATTTCCGCCGTGACTTCATGACTGATGAGTATAACTCCGTAACCGGCATTGGTAAGCCTTCGAATCTGGGGCAAAAACTCGGTTCGCACCATATCATAGCCCTTGCCATAGCCAGCGTCAGCCTCGTGGGTAATACCAAGCTTGTCATACATGTAAATCCGGCAATGTTCCAGAAGATCTTCTACCAAATCAATGACAATTGTTTTAAAATCATGTTGGCCTATGCAGATGGTTTCAACGGTTTCCTTGAAACTTTGCCAGGCAAAAACCGTTTCTTTAATGCGGCCATTGAGCTTAATTTCGTCCCGGATGATAATCCTCGCTCCATCAACGTATTTAACGTTGCCGTCAGTATTGAGGTGGAGCACATCTGGTGCTTGGTTTGCAAACGTTGTTTTTCCGCTGAAGGGCTGGCCATATAACCATAGAACCGGGGCTGTCTCCTTATCCACCTGGACTCGCTCGTTTTTCGGCAATACTAACATGTAATCAATCCCTTTCATACAATATTCTTGATACTGGCACCAGTCGCACAGTTTTGTAGGATTTTTCGGGTATTCCCTCGCCTCTTGAATATGCTGAATTTCCTGGAAAAATTGGTCCACTTTATTCTGATCAAAGATTACTTCGGCCACAGTCACCTTTAGTTCACCTAGTGTCTCGAGTAATCGCCGACGAAAATGGTATAGGTCCTCGGTTTTCTTCTGGCGTATCGATGTTTTAGGAATGAAGATATATCCCAAGCGACTAACATGTACGAAATGGATCTTTTCCAGGTAGTGCTTGTAGATGTGTAGCTGCTCGGATTCCAGGTACTTGTCCACATTGTTCGAATACTTAAAATCGAAGATATCTACTGTACCACCTTTGTTTTTGACGATGAGATCGATATAACCGACGAAATCGTTTGTTTGAATTTCAACCTCAAGGGTTGATTTGTCATACTCAATTAATCGTCTAACCTTAGGCAGCAGGATTTCCAGCTTGATAATTTCGTTGATATTGAGATCGCTCAATACGCTAAACTGCCCGCTATACCACTTAACCGCTGGCGTTATTCCTTTTTCAATTCCCATGTGCATGGCATTCCCCACGATAAGCGCATCATCTGCAGCTGGGTCCTTGATTGTTTTTATTTCATCCAAATACTGTAGTTTGAATTTATATGGACACTGAGTAAATGTACTTACCCTACTATGGCTAAATCGCACCTGTTAGCACCTCCCTTTTGAACCGCTCAAATTCCGCAGGTCGGAGTACGCGGGCATATCCTCCCGCATCTTGAATTTTAAAGAGGTTATATTTTTGTAGGACGGTGGCCCTGCCTTTTTCGGTTTTAAGTTCCAAGGCTACAAACTTACCCCGAATACAGCAGAGCAAATCCGGGATACCAGCCTTTTGGAACCCGCCGCCCCATATTTTGATATGGTAGATGTTTTGGGATTTCAAAAATTGAATAACCTGTTTTTGAAACTCTTTTTCTGTCAATCGCCTGCCTCCTTAAACAGCGCATCGGTAAAGTCTTTGCGCTGCCTGAGTACATTTAAAATCTTTTCTTCCACGGACTTTTCGGTTAAGAGGTAATAGTAAAAACAGGTTTTTGTCTGGCCAATGCGATGTATGCGTTTCTTGGACTGCTCGAACAATGCGGAACTTAAAGGCAGCGTGAAATAAACGATTATGTTGCTAAGTTGCAAATTATGCCCCATTGCACCAGCTTGGTATTGCACAAGGGTTATACTGTCTGAGCAAGTTTCGTAATTTGCCAAATCCGTTTCGGCTCCGTTAATATAGCTGATTGGCCGCTCGGTAAGAGTTTTTATAAATTCAAACTCAGCAATAAAATTGTAGAAGATAATCATGCGGTCATTTGTGGAGCTAAATAAATCTATTAAAGCGGCTATTTTGTTTTTGTTGTACTGGCCGCATAGCTGGCGCTCGTAGAGAAGTTGTTTTAACGATGTGTCACCGACTAATTCAGCATGATCCAGAGCCAAATACCGTTCCCGTTTAAACTGTCGATATTCTTTTGTCGCCGCTATTGGCGTCACGATTTCCACCTTCTCC
Source organism: Bacillota bacterium (assembly GCA_017889635.1). GTDB lineage: Bacteria > Bacillota > Negativicutes > Sporomusales > CTSoil-080 > CTSoil-080. The sequence goes on from JAGGAC010000049.1 coordinate 14,209, forward strand.
GGCAGGTCAAATACGTCTTCGGTCTTCATGAATACGGCACCGTACTGTCTTAGCTTTTGCTTCAGCCGGTCGATGTTTCGATAACCGACTACTTTTTTAATCGGAAAACCTCCAACATCGATGGTTTCAGTTATGATGTAGTGTTCATCAAACAGTTTCTTTGATATATTCCAACCAAGCAGGCGGCACTGGCTCCAAAGCTCCTCATATTTTCCGCCCGTGGGGGTGCCAGATAATAGAATGACGTTTGCTGGCTGGAGGTCGAGAATATATTTGGTGCGCTTGGCAGCCTCATTTTTGATCAAACTTGATTCATCAAGGATTAACGTGAAATCTGTCCAGGCAAGGTATTCTGGTCTACGCCAAATTTTTTCATAATTGATAACGGTTACTGACAGATCGTAGTTTTGTTTGAAGTGCTCCACCCAGTCTCGTATTTTGCTTTTTGGGCAAATAACTAAGACTGGTTTATTTAGTTCTTTGGCCTTTTCACTGGCGATAAAAGTTTTGCCAAGACCCATATCCCAAAAATAAGCTGTCCTGGTCCTTCCCTTGGTCGCCAACAAGCATCTTTCTTGATGCGGAAATAGTTTAATCATGTCATTCTTGCCTTACACTTGGAACAATCCATCATCTGTGTTTTACTTGCATAATCGCTTCCCCCCTGGTTTGAACATGGCTTTCAGCGCCGCCAATGCTTTTCTTTTTGCCTCTTTGCTTTCGAGCTTTTTCTCGGTGATTGCAACATCTGCGGGCTTTTCGGTGGAAATTGTTATCCGGATGGTTCGCATAAACTTTCGCCTCCTTCGTGACTTTTTTTGAGGCTGTAAAAGTGCCTCTACTATATAGCCACGAGAAAGGTAAATTCGGGGGGCTATTTTAAAATATTTTTTAACTTTTTATATATCCGGCTTAGCCGCTCACGAACCGATGATTCATCAATGCCTTCAGCACGGGCAACTTCAGATATTGACCTGCCTTCAAAAAATACTTTTCGAATTAGTTCACGCTGCTTTGGTATCAAAATATCTAGAGCTTTATGTAGAACTTCATGTGTTTCTTTCGCTTCAACAGTCGCCGCAATCTCATTGCTACAATCCGCTATCTGAATACCATGCTCCGCTAAAGCCTCAATGGAATTGTGTCTGCGTTTTTCTCTTCGGTCGTTCTTATAAATAGCTCTGTCAATTTCAATCGACACCTCTACTACACTGTCTGGTGCTTCAATTTCAACTGTCTCGCCGGTTAAAAATTCGTACTTAATTTTCATATTGCTTGTCCTCCTCCTGTTTTTGGGTAAAAAAAAATAGCCGGATGAAAGCCAATCACTTGGCAATCATCCGGCTATTTGGTAGTTCCTATTTCAGGCTACGTTGCTCGGTAGGGGATTTTTCTTCAGCACTTATTCGATTGTTATTAAAGGCATAGCAAATGATTTTGCCACAATGCGGAATTCCACCAATTGTCTTTCTGGCCAAATCAAATACTCTCTTTTGATGCCTAAACAACTGATCTGTATGGCATAGTTATTCCTCCTTCATATTTTTGGGGACAAAAAAAGCCGCATCTTTTTTCTTTAATAGATGCAGCTTGCTTTGCATTATCTTGGTGTGCTGTTCTTTAATTTTATCCGGTTAAATTTATTTTTCACGTCCAAGTTGAAAAAGAGAACACAATTTTAATTTGTGCTCCCCATAAAATATAAAATATATTGTACTATTTACATCCAATTATATTTGAGATTGAAGAAAACTGTATTTCGGTTTATATCGCCCCATTTCTTTTCCTATTTCCATCATATGTCATTATTCTGAATTTTTCAATTATTTTCTTTAGAGAATTTGTTGAATTTTATTATTTATTGCATTTGTTTTTTGCCGAGATAATTTTTCGAGTATAGCAGCAAAAAAACAGGCCTCTAGGCCTGCTCCCATGCTTCTTAATTTATTCCTCGATCGCCGTATACCTTGGATAATCGTAGCCTTCGCTATTAACCAAAATGCGTTCGCCGCTGTGGGCATTTCGCACCCGTATGCACCGGATTTCTCCAGCCGGGTTCATGCCGCCATCCCTTTTACAAATCCAAGGCTGGTCTTCCAAAAGGTCTTCAGCGAATTGCTGAAATTCAGAATTGCTAAGTTCCACTTCCCTGGTTACTGTGTAAATTGTCCCGGAGTATTTTTCTTCTTTGGCTCGCCAAGTCTCATCGCGTAAGGCTTTCAGGTCAGGTATTTTTCTGCCAAAATATGCTTTCACGTTAAGCACCTCCTGTGTTTTTCGTTACTATATATATCACTCTAAACACAGATAATAGCAAGTCAAATATGTAGTTGTTTTACCAAAAAATATGCATCAAAAACCATGCAATTCAAAGCTTTTTTCTGCCTAATGCGGTTACTTTTTAAGGCAAAATTACCAAAGTACATGGCAAAAAAATTGTCTAGACTAAATCTAGGCGTAAACCTTACAGCATATGTTATTATTAAATAATCTGATAGGCCTCATTTTATCAAATCACGTATATGCAGTATATATTGAGAATAAAAGAAACACCCGGATAATCTGCAAATTTGCAGTTATTATCTGAGCGTTGATGGATGTTAGTCTTTTTAGGGACCTGATCATGCCTCACCACACGTTACATACTAACCTAAGTTATTACTGTCTCCCCATAAAACGATACCCAATCCTTGACTCAGTAATGATATATTGAGGCTGAGTAGGGTTTTCTTCAATTTTTCGCCGCAAGTGGCCAATATATATCCTGATATAATGAGTATCTTCGTTATAAGAATTACCCCAGACTGCCTTTAACAACTGTTTATGCGTAAGTACCTTTCCAGCATTTTGAACCAGCACCTTGAAAATATCATATTCAGTCGGTGTCAGCTTAATTTCTTGATCCCCTCTCATTACTCGCCGCTGAGCAAGATCGAGAACTAAATTTCCGCAGTGAATAACTGGCTCATCCTCCGCATGAGCCATCCGCCTGAGCGAAACCCTAATTCTCGCCATGAGTTCGCCTACCCCGAATGGCTTTGTTACATAATCATCGGCACCAGCATCAAGTGCTGCAATCTTCTCTTCCTCCTGGTCTCGTACCGAAAGAATAATAATCGGGACATCCGACCATTCCCGAACTCGGCGAACTACTTCCTTTCCATCAACATCCGGCAGCCCTAAATCAAGAATAATAAGATCGGGTTTAAACAAAGCCACCCTGTTAATTCCCTCTTCGCCGGTAGCGACCTCATCAACGTCGTAACCATGCGCCCCCAACGCAACCTTGAGAAGTTTACATATTTGCCGCTCATCATCAATGATAAGAACCCGCATCCCTTTTTCCATACTACTTCACTCGCTTTCCGGCAAACCGAAAACCTAATAACACTTAATCGCTTACAGGGAGAGAAAAGCTAACTCTAGTACCACCGCCGCTACGATTTTTCGCCCAAATAGTACCACCATGTGCTTCTATAATTCCTTTGCAAATAGATAAGCCTAACCCCGTCCCCAGTGTGCCCTTCAAACGTTTCCTGGAACGATAAAACTTGTTAAAAATGTGCGGCATATCCTTTTCAGGAATCCCTTCCCCATGATCAGCAACCGATAATATTAGTCTTTTATTATCATTACTTACATCAATCTCAATCTGGTTATCCGAGTACTTTAATGCATTGTCAACAAGGTTAACCACCACTTGTTCCAGCAAAACCGAATCACCTCGAAATAGTTGCAACTCTTCCGGTACCTGGACATCCAATCGCCTATCTTTAATACGCTCTGACAAACGCCGTAAGCTGGAACCAATAATCTCTTCTATATCACACCAATCAATCTTTAGTTGCATCATACCACTTTCAAGTCTAGCTGTATCCAATAGGTTAGTAACAATCCGATCCATGCGATCCGCTCCGTCTTTAATATTCTCGACAAGTTGCCGCCGTTCCTCTGACGAATATACATCTTCAGCCTCAAGTAACGTAGACGATGACCCAATAATCGAAGCCAGCGGCGTACGAAGTTCATGAGAAATAGAATTAAAAAGTGCCGTTCTTAGACGGTCAGATTCTAGCAGCAACGTAGCTTCCCGCGCTTTTTTCGTCAGAAGTACACGCTCTATAGAGATAGCAGCCAAACCGGCCCATGCTTCCATCAGGCGACGCTGTTCCGGAGTAATTAGGTTTTCCACTATGCGAACACCAAGTACGCCGACTATATTTTCTTTGGTATTTAGCGGCAAAAACAAGTGACTTGCACCAGGCAGCGTCTCAGTTGATCGTCCCGCAACTTGACAATGCTCATAGACCCACATAGCTACCGCTACCTCAGCACTTTCTAACGCCTTTTTGTGCTTGTTTTTAAATTTCCCCTTTCCTGATTCATGGTTTGCCCAAACGGTTAATCGCCCTTTATCATCAGGCAAAAGCACTGTAACATCCCGGTTAAGTGCGCCGGTGGCCTGAGCCGCCAATTTGCCGACAATAATATCAAGATCAATTACAGCGGCAATCTCGCGACTAAAATCAAATAAAGCACGGGTTGTCTTTTCCCTTCTCTTAGCATCAGTCGCTTCATGCCTTAGAAGATCAGTCCGTCCGCCAATGACAAACGCAACAATAAGAAAAGTAAGAAAGCTCCAAATATACCTAAAATCATCCACCGTAAAAGTAAAAATGGGCGAAACAAACAAAAAGTCAAACAATAGTACACTGCAAACGGCAGAAAAATAAGATGGCCACCGCCCCCACCAAAAGGCGCTAAGCGTTACTGGTAATTGATACAAAAGGGCAATATTAACAAATTCAGCTTTGTCTTTAAGTAACCAATTAGCAAGCGTCACCCCCCCCACCAGCAGAATACTCCCCATATAATGCAGCCATTTCTCTTTTGAAAGAAGCGGTGCAGTCGCAATCCCGGTCGTTTGTTCCTGTTCGGTGCTAGCTTGAATAACGTATATATTAATACCGCCACTTTGGCGAATCAACTTGTCAACAACAGAGCCATGAACGATTTCCCAAATTCTGCTTTGCCGCGGCTTGCCGATGACAATTGCCGTAACGTTATGGCTGCGAGCCACATCCAATATTTCATCAACCAAATTATTACTGGTAGTACTTAGCGTTTTTGCGCCAAGTTCATCAGCCAACCGCATATTACGCGCTACCCGGTCCCGCTCGGCGTCCCCCATGGGAAATCGCCGAGCTGTTTCAATATGAACTGCAAGCCATTCAGCCTGAAGACCTGTAGCTAGGCGGCGCGCCGCCCGAATAAGCTGCGCGGAAAATGGACTGGCACTGACGCACACCATCACTCGACCAGCAGCAGGCCACGGACCATTGATATGATGTTCCCGCATATATTCGCTAAGGTCTTTATCCACACGGCTTGCCGTAAAGCGCAAGGCTAGTTCTCTCAAGGCATTAATATTCCCCGGCCGGAAAAAAGCTTTTAACGCACGCTCGGCCTGCCCTTTGACATATACTTTTCCTTCCTTAAGCCGTTTTATTAGATCCTCCGGCGGGATATCGATAAGCTGAACATTATCCGCTTGCTCAATAATATAATCCGGAACCGTTTCTTTGACAACAACACCGGTAATCTGCGCCACAATATCATTAAGACTTTCAATATGCTGAATATTAACAGTGGTATAAACATTGATACCCACTTTGAGTAAGGCTTCCACATCCTGAAATCGACGAACGTAGCGCGATCCGGGTACGTTTGTATGCGCGAGTTCATCCACTAATATTACCGCCGGTTTTATAGCCAAGCAGGCATCTAAATCCATTTCTTTTAGTTTTTTGTCTCTATACGTAATCATTTTAGGCTCAACAACAGGTAATCCGCCTACTAATTGCTCTGTCTCATGCCGTCCATGCGTTTCAATCCATCCAATTGCAATATCAATGCCTTCTTTTTGGCGCTCATGAGCTACTTCCAACATGGTATATGTTTTTCCCACGCCTGCCGCCGCACCAAGAAAAACAGTAAGTTTTCCGCGAGTTTCTTTGTTGATCCGTTCCAGAAGCTCTTCAGGCTTCGGCCGATTGACTTGTTCATTTTGACTTGGCATAAAGTATCTCCTTTTATTCTCACTATTCACCTGGTCGTTAATAATTTTTGTTTTGCAGCATGCGTTAGCTTAGGTTGTTCCATTTTAATTAGATTTGAAATCATATGCAGTAAATCATCTTTTTCCTTTGTACCAATTCCCAATCCGTCAATTTTATTATTCAATTCAGTAATAATCCGGTCTTTTTCTGTCATCTCCACCCGATGTTTCTCCTTAGTACGTTTTAATTCGCCATCCAACAATTTAATGAACGACCCCATTTCATCCGCACTATCGACCAAGCGATTAAATATTTCAAGATAATTACCAAGAATATGGTTATCGACTTGATAATGGTATCGGATGTGATGATTTATTTCACTCCATGCTTCCTCAAAAATAGTCCTCACATGAAGCTCTGCAACCATTAAATTTTTGCCAGGCCTAAGTGCCAGAAGATAATGAACCGATCTATAACCAAAAGGATGCCGAACAATCTGACAGTTTTTCTCTTCAAAAGAGTCAGTTCCATCACCTTCACGAATATTGGCTTTTGATTTTTCGATAAGATCCCACGTTTCCGTTATATAGCGATGAATCGTTTCCCAGTCCGCTTTAAACAGATGCAGTACCTTAACTCCCTCAAATCCGTAATAACATCGCAGTAATTATCTTTAGTAATATCCAGTTCAGGATTCTTACGTTTTTTGCGAATAATTTTTTCCAGCAGATGTTCCGGGTCTTTCATCCGATATTTAGTCGAATGAACCCCCTCCACTTTGCGTAAGCATTCCGCAAGATATTGAGCCGTAGGCTCGAAATCCACTCTGCGTTTCAAAAAATCATCGTATATAGCCAGAAGAATATCCCCCTCCCGGTTTGCCTGTCGCAAAATATCTTCGGTTATATTATATTTTATCAAAAAATCTTTTTTCCCCAATTTGGTTGCTCCTTATTTTAAAAAACCGTCACCCTGTAAAAAATTCATTTCAATATTGTCTGCTCTTTAGCAAACAATATAAAATCTATATCTCTATTTATTTTAACCGAAAAATATATGGGAAAAGAAGTAAACCAACCGCCAATCCAAAACCCAACATACCAATGGCTATCAACAAAATGGCATTAGCATCCATATGATCATTCCCCCCTCTCCGTTCTATCGGTAACATTTATAAGCCATTACCTTGAGAAAATATACGGATGTACAGAATTGCCGTTAGCCTGAAGAACAACGTTCATCCTAGACTAACGGCAATTCCGATACATCACAAACTATTTTAACATATCAAGTGCCAAGTTAAGCTCCAGCACATTGACACGGAATTCGCCAAAAATGCCCCATTGCCGTCCTTCCATATGCTGTTCTACTATTTTCTGAATTTCATGAACGGATACATTACGTTCTCTGGCAATCCTTTCAATCTGGGCATAGGCTGCCTCAATCGAGATGTGGGGGTCTAAACCGCTACCTGAAGCTAACACCAAATCGGACGGTACCTTGGCATCATCGGCTAAATTGTTTTCTTCCCGTACTTTTTTTATATTGTCGGTTACCGTGTCCATTAATTTTTGATTCGTCGGTCCCAGGTTAGATCCTC
>JAGGAC010000050.1 GCA_017889635.1 Bacillota bacterium
GGGAATTGTTCACTCCATGGCTCACTCGCTGGGAGCAGTATATGATACACCGCATGGTGTGGCCAACGCACTGCTGCTGCCTTATGTAATGGAGTATAACGCTTCGGCAACCGGCGAGAAATATCGTGAAATTGCCCGTAATCTTGGGGTAGCCGATGTTGACAGCATGACTGCCGATGAATACCGAAAGGCTGCTGTTGATGCGGTTGTTGCCTTGTCGAAGACGGTTGGCATTCCACAAAAGCTTATTGAGATTGGGGCCAAGGAAGAAGATTTGGCAAGATTGGCTAAGTTAGCCTATAATGATGTCTGTACGCCGGGAAATCCGCGGGATACAAATGAAGCTGAAATTCTTGAAATCTATAAAAAAGCCTTTAAATAAATAACCGGTTTAATGTTTACCAAAGTTTTAGGCGGATTATCAGAGAGCGGTTAGCTTTATGATTATCCGCCTAAAAGTTTATGCCAAGCAGTGTACCTTATATTAGTACTGAGGTATAGAACTTAGGGCTGCATATGTGTGAATTTGTAACGCTTGCTGCAAGCTTGGTGGTGAATGAAGACGACTTGTCGAAATAGGTAAAATTAACGTATAATGATTATGTACAGTGGTAGCTAGATGGGGAGGTGGAGGATGTGGACAGAAACGAATTGGATATTTTTCTGCGCCGCCTTACTCCTTTTGAACAAGCGCTGCAACAAAAAAAGGGAAATGGTATTCCAAAAGTGTTGGATTACGGCAGTGATGTTAGCAATTACATGAAAAAGCATCCCTTTTATAATAAAAGGGATTTTATTGAGCCGATATCTAATCCTGAAACGGACATAAATAAGAAGCTTGAACCGTCAGGTGAGTTTGTAAATTTTTGTTGTCATCCGCGCTTTTTAAAGAAGACTGCCTTACATAGCCACTCATTTATCGAAATGATTTATGTTTACTCAGGGCAGTGCCGGCAAGTGATTAATGATGTACCGATCATAATGAATACCGGCGATACTTGCATTGTTGATATGAATGTCCAACATGTTATTGAAAGTGCTGGAGAAAATGATATTATTATTAATTGCCTGTTGAGTACGGAATATCTTGAAAACATTGTATTAGCGCGGCTGGCGGGTAATGATTTGTTTACCAACTTCTTTATTCATGCTATTTATAAAAGCCGTGAATATAACAATTTTATGTTGTTTCGTTCCGGACGGTCCGATAAACTTAATAAGTTAATGCTCGATATACTATGTGAAGGTTTTGACAAAGCGGCAATTTGCTCAGATGAAATTATAAATTGCTACATGATTTTAATATTGACAGAATTATTGCATATTTATAGCGATGATAGTAATTTAGCGGATAATAATGTTTTGCGAAGTTTTAAACTACCGGATATTCTGCGCTATATTCATACTAATTGTAATGATGCTACGCTTGCTTCTACCGCTGAGTATTTTCATTTTCATCCCAACTATTTAAGCATGATGATGAAGAAGATTACCGGACGCAATTTCACCAATATTTTGCATGAAGCGAAACTTAGTAAAGCTTCGGTTCTTCTCAGTAATTCGGAATTAGCGGTTGCAGAAATTGCTAATTTAGTAGGCTATCAAAACATTAATTTTTTCTATCAAATATTTAAGAAGAGTTATGGCGTTACTCCGGCGGAGTTCAGAAAAAAATCTAAAGCGGGTTTGCGGCAGAAGGATAATAACTCATAAGCAAAAGCACTTTTGCAAGAATAGGTCACCATCTTGTAATCGCGTAATATAAGAAACCTTTCAGAGCGGCGGCGCTTAACAAGCTTTGCCGCTCTGAAAGGTTTTTTTACTTGGCAGTTATCAAAATGAGGGGCAGGATATTTTAATAATCTCATTTATGAGGATATGCAAAAGAATATTCTCCTGAGCCGATTTCAAACCATGCGCTAGTGTCGGACATACCTTCTAATACTTGAATATCGGGACTGCTCTCAATACTTGTTCCTGACTCGGTTACTTCTGTGATAGTTATGCCAGGCAATTTTATTGTTGCCGAGGTATTGGGGGGGATTGTTACATGAAGGTTCATTCTGCCGTTATCTAATGTCCAGCTAGATACGATTTTACCATATACCGAATTATAACTAGCCATGGCGTAGGTTAAGGTTCTGTCAGGTTCAGGCTCGATGATAATATGCTTGTAACCGGGTCCGCCTCGCCTTAGACCGCCAATATAGCGATACATCCAATCGCCGATACAGCCGAAGGCGTAGTGATTAAACGAGGCGGGGGTGACTTTGCCTTCAGGGGTAATTGCTGTCCATGACTCCCAAATGGTGGTGGCTCCTTTTTCGACTTCATAGAGCCACGACGGGCAGTCAGTTTGGTATAACAGTTTGTACGCCAGATCTTTTCGGTTATTATCGCAGAGAACATCCAATAAATAGGGAACAGAGACAAAGCCGGTATCTAATTTTGTGCCGTTTTGGTCAATCAATGTTGTTAGTTGATCAAGTACCTTGCTTTGCATGGCTTCAGGAATCATTTTCATGGTTAAGGCAAGAACATAAATGCCTTGGAAATGGGCGGTAAGGCGGCCAGCGGCATTTAAATATTCATCGCTAAACGCGTGGCGGATTTTCTTGTTTAGTTCGGTAAAGTGCTCTGCAGCCGAAGTTTTGCCAAGCAAGCCCGAGATTTTCGCCATTAGTTCGGTAGAATACGCGTAAAAGCAGGTTGAAACCAACTCCCAGGTAACAGTAGCGCAGTTCATCATGCTTGCCGGGCTATTGTCACCTACCAGGCTTGGAATTAGCCAGTCGCCAAAATGGAAACCGGTATTCCAGAGATATTTTTGCCGTTCGAGGCGTTCGGGTGAGGCTTCTTTCTCAAGCCCCGGCGGAATATTTTCGGCGGCGGATTTTTCGATATAAGCAACCCATTTTACCATTGTGTCGTAGTTCTCAGTGAGGATCCGTAAATCGCCATACGAATTATAAAGTACCCAAGGGACAATTACACAGGCGTCACCCCAACCAGCTGAAGAGTGCGCGCCGTCAAAAAGAAAGGCGCTTACATCTTCATAGCACTTAAAGTAAGGTACGACGGTCGGTATTTGGCCATCAGCTTTCTGTTCGGCAGTAACATTGCGGAGCCAGCGGGTAAGAAAAGCTGCTACGTCCATATTAAAGCATGCAGTTGGAGCGAATATCTGAATATCTCCGGTCCAACCGGCACGTTCGCGCTGTGGGCAGTCGGTCGGGATAGAAAGCATGTTGCCTTTTTGGCTCCAAAGGATATTTGACTGGAGTTGGTTGAGGCGATGGTCAGAGCATTCAAATACACTTGTGGTATTTAAAGCTGATGATAATACTATGCCGGTAAAATTATCAACTGATACGTCACCAGGATAACCAGTAAGCTTGATATAACGGAAGCCGTGAAAGGTAAATTGCGGTTCAAAGGTTTCCTCTTGGCCGCCTTTTAGAATGTAGAAATCTTTCTGGTCTTTGTTTTTTCCTAGGATGTTAGTCAGAAAATTACCGTTTTCATCAAGCACTTCGCTGTGTTCTAAAACGACTTCGGTACCGGCCGGACCGGAAACTTTCATCCGTACCCGTCCGGCGATATTTTGTCCAAGGTCAACCACCGTTTCGCCTTTGGGGGTAGTAATGATTGTCAGAGGGCGAATTTCCTCAATCGCCTGAAGCGGCTCACCATATTGGGCTACTAGGTTGTCATAGCCATAATCGGCGATCTGTACCTGCTTCCAGCTGCTGTCATCATAGTTCCGGTTTTCCCAGCCGTCTTTTTCCAGTCTTGCGTCATAGCGTTCGCCCACAAAAATATCTGAATATACTAGTGGACCGGTAGCGGATTTGAAACTGTTATCAGATAGTACCAGTTGTTTGCTTCCGTCCGAAAATTCGATTTCTAACTGAAGCAGCAAAGCAAGCGTGTCGCCGTAGTTGCAGGGTAGCCCGGGGCCGCCGAGCCTTCCTGTATACCAGCCATCGGCAAGCGTTATCCCAATAATATTTTCGCCTGGAATAATCAGTTCTGTTACATCATAGGTCTGATACATTAAGTATTTGTGATAGGTAGTAATTTCCGGGGCAAGTTCCTGGTTTCCTACGCGTTTCCCATTTAATTTCAGCGCGTAGACCCCGTGGGCTGTAGCATAAATTCGGGCTTGTTTTATGCCGGTTTTAGTTTGGAAACTCTTGCGGACTAATAGGCTGGGGTTGAATTCCTCGTAGGAACGCAATTCGGTCGCCGTGTAGGTGAACATTTCTTCTTCGGTAATTGTTTCTCTTTTTACCGGGGTTTGAAGTGGTTCAAGCCACTTTGCCTGCCAGTCAATCTTTTCTAGCAGCCCCATTTCCCAGTAAGATTCATCACTCCAAGCAGTAACTGCAGTTTGTTCATCCCAAATACGGACTTTCCAATAATATTTTTGCCTAGATTGCAGCGCCAGGCCGCTGTATTCACAATGAATAGAATTATCTGAGCAAACCTTGCCTGTATCCCAAAGTAAGTTGGTATTGTTTTTAAGGTCTAGGCTTGTTTTAGCGATAACCAGTTGATAGGCTGTTTGCCTTTTTCCGCGCCGCGGTGATTTTATCTGCCAACTAAAGCGGGGCTTTCTTTCATCAATGCCAATAGGGTTGGTCATATATTCACATTTTAGAGAAGTAACATATACATCATTGCTGATAGTTATTGTATTCATGGTTTGAGTCTTGAGCTCCTTTTGTTAAAGTGATGTTGCAAATCAGGCATTCGTTTGGTTGGTTTGCTGCATTATGGTCAGTTCGGTTCTTTTCAGCGGGTATAAGATTACTAATAATATGACAATAATGCTGGCGATAGAGGGCAGGGTGAATATTGAATGGGAAATACCTTGCAGAGCGGATTCAGACTGTACGACATTTGGAACATAGCCGGTAGAGTCTAAGACCAAACCGCACAGAGCGCCGCCAATAGCCATAGCTACTTTTTGCAAAAAGTTAAATACAGCATATGACACTCCGTCACCGCGAGTTCCGGTCTTCCAGGAAGAATAGGCAACTACGTCAGGGAGCATTGACCATGGTCCCAGGACCAACACTGATATTAAAGCCATTGACAACGTCATAAAGACGACAATTGCAGTAATACTGGTGTAGGGCATAAAGTAAAGTACTGTATTCATAATAACCGATATTAGCGAAGCGGCAATTAACACATTCCGCTTATCAAAGCGGCTCATGACGAAGGTTGAAACAATGTAGACTAAAGCAAGACCGAGAAGGGCGCCTACCAGACTTACGGCGACAAAGAGACTTTCATTACCAATGTTGTATTTAAAGTAATAGAGCATGACTGTCATCCGCATCAGGATTCCGATAATAGTCATGAGATGGATAAGCGCAAGGATCATTAAGGGTTTGTTGCTAAAAATAAATTTGATGGCGTAGCCAAGGGTAAATTTATTAGCTTGATTATTATCAGTTATTCTTTCTTTGGTTTTGGCAAAGCAAATCAGGAGTAGGATGGCACCTATTGCCCCGAATATTATGCCTGCCCACTGAAATCCAAGCTTGGGAGTGGGAAATTGGGCAGTTATACTCATTATTCCGACATTGGCACCAAGCATGCCGATCGTAGAGCCTATTAACAGAAAGCCGGAAAGGCTGGCGGATTCCTTAGGGTCTCTTGTTATTGCAGCATTCATCGCAGCATGGGGAATGCCTACAAAACTGTACAGAATCATATACAGGACATAAATAATCGCTGCGTAGGCGATTTTTCCGGTTTCGGCCAAATCAGGAGAATAGAAGGATAGGGCGCTTATAACTCCGAATGGAATTGCGCCATATAAGATATACGGGCGGAGTTTACCCCATTTTGTATGGGTATGCTCAATAGCATAGCCTACCAGTAAGTCGGTAAAAGCATCGATGATGCGGGCAACTAGAAAAATCGTTCCGCCAATTACTGCTGATATACCAAACACATCTGTATAAAAAAATAATAGAAAATTAGAGAAGCCGAAAAGTAGATCTTTTCCTGTGGCGCCCATGGCAAAAGCTAGCTTTTCGCTAAAGCCTGGTTTGGGTAGTTCGGCAGATATAGATGGTTGCATTTAAAATTCCTCCTATTGATAATGTGAGATTAAGAATAAATGATGTGGTAAATGTCATTTTAGTTCGGGTTTAGGTCACCACCTTATTTAAAATCGCAATAGTGCGAACAATCTGTATATCATGATAACGGATTATAAAGTGTTGGCTAATAACTGAATCAAAGATCATCTATGACCATTAAAAAGTTTGTTAAGGGCGGCAATTAAAGAGGCCATAGTTTTATCTAGTTTATTAAGATATTAGAAATCGTCATAGTTAATGTGTAATAAGGACATTATTCGGCTGGAGGTATTAGATTATTATAATAAGTGTGAATTATCACTTAAATTGTAAAATCATGGAGCGATTGGAGGAGAAAGAACAAAGGTTGGAACTGAGGTTTAGCAGGCAGTTGTTTTTTAGGAAACAATGGACACTGAGATGCAATTGTCAAGAAAAAAGAAAAGGTGGGTATTTATGAAAAAAAGGTTTGCGGCAATTTTGATTATTGTTTTCGTATTAGGTATTGCTGGCACAGCGTTTGCGGCCTATCCTTTTAGTGAGGTTCCTACGAATCATTGGTCCTATAATGCGGTTGGTAAATTAGTTGCCACTGGGCTTGTCGATGGCGGCGGTAATAAGTTCAATGGGGATAAAACCATAACCCGCTACGAAATGGCCATTATTGTTGCTAAAGCGATCGATAAACAAGAGACAGCTACTCCAGAGCAAAAAGGGTTAATAAATAAATTGGTTGTTGAGTACAATGATGAATTGAGTAACCTGGGGGTTCGTGTACAAGCATTAGGAAATAATTCCGACAAAATTGAAAAGTTTCAGGTTGGGGGATATCTTGGTTTTAGGTATGACCACCGGAAAAATAGCGGTATTTTGGCGTACGCCAATAATTTGGATGTAACCGTCAACTATAATATTGCTAAAGACTTATTCATTACCACCGAAACTGAGATAAATAGAAACTTTAAAGGGGCTGAAAATGACTATAATCTTTGGGCCGAGACATCTTATATTACCAGCGTAGGCGATGGTTATTTAATTAACGCCGGCCGGTTTAAGTATGTACCGACCTACGGATTGGTCTGGGACGGCAAAGTCAGTGGCATTCAAGCGACTGCCGGCAAAAAGAACTTAAAAACTACCGTTACATTCGGTCGGTGGGTAGAGTATGGGGTTACTGATGTTGGCGGCGGTGCTTATACTTACTGGGGACAGAATATAAGCGATCACTATCGCGCCCTGGAACTGGCGTACGCGGTGTCTCCGGACACTAATGTTAAGGCAAGCTACCAGAAAATAGATAACAGTGGCACTAACGCAGCGCTTGCAAGTGCTCTTTATAGTGTGAGTGTCGGGAACCGCGGTATATATGAGGTCGGTTTTGATACAAATGTAAAACAAGACTTAAATCTCCAGGTGGTGGGCGCTAAATCCGATCTAAGTGCAGATAATAAAGCTTATCGTGTTCAACTGCGGTATAAAGGAGCTAATCCGTTTATGGCTCATACCGGCGATTTATTTGTTTCGTACAATAAAATACCAAATAACGCAGTTATCGATTCGACTGATGACTATACTAACGATTTTAAAGGACTATGGGTTGGTGGTCATTTCGTGCCGCGAAAAGGGGCAATGATTACGACTTGGTATAGAAGCGGCAAACAAGTAAGTAATAATGCCGAAAAGAATATATTCCGTGCCCAATGTGACTTCTTCTTCTAAAAATGGGTAAGGAAAATAAGTTAATTAAGTCTCATTTATGAATTTAGCGGTATCCATCTTGATTGCGAGAATGTATAATATTAAGCATGATAGATGGATACCGCATTTGCTATTGCTGGCAATTGTCAAAATGGCTGGATAATAAAATAAGGGGTGCAAAAGATGGCTAATTCTAAAATTGGGAAGCAGAAGCATATTGCTTTAGTTGCCCATGATAACAGAAAAAATGATTTAATAAACTGGGCAAAAAAGCACCGTGAGGCTCTAAGCCAACATGTTTTATGCGGGACAGGTACTACTGCTTCACTTATAGCGGAACATACCGGCTTAACGGTAAAGGCCTTTAAAAGCGGGCCGCTTGGCGGCGATCAGCAAATCGGGGCCTGTATTGTAACTGGCGAAGTGGATATGATGATCTTCTTTTGGGATCCGCTGACGTCCCAGCCGCATGATCCTGATGTCAAAGCGCTTTTAAGGATCGCAGTCTTATATGATGTGCCTGTGGCAATGAGCCAGTCAACAGCCGATTTCTTACTTACCTCGGAGCTTATGGGGGAAGAATACGACAGAAATATAATTGACTATAGTGTGATTAAGCGAAGTGTCTGATATAAGTGAGTCTTGTTTTCGGAGGGGGTTATTGCTCCCTCTGAACACTTAGAACGAAATATGGGTCCAAAATTAAAGAAGAACATTGTAGCAATGGATAGGCCCATGACTATAATGTTCTTCTTTATTATTGTAGTAGACAGTTCCTGTTTAGGGCAGAAATAACAATATAAGTTTGGCAAGATACGAAAGTAAAGGGAGACAGTTATGCGAGAATTAAAGGCCAAGGTAGATGGATTTTTGAAAAAATACGGAATGGATTATAAAAATATCAGCATTGAAAAAGAATGTAATACTTTTATTGCAGAAATGAAAAAAGGGCTTGAAGGCACGGGCGGCACTTTAAAAATGTTGTGTACATATCTAAGTCCGGAGGGAGAAATACCGGTGCGTGAGCCGGTAATTGTTATCGATGCCGGCGGTACTAACCTTCGGGTTGCAGTGGTGACCTTTGATAGTAAGAAGACACCTGTAATTGAGGACTTTAAAGTTTATCCAATGCCAGGTACTCAGGGTGAATTGACTAAAGAAGAGTTTTTTCACAGGATTGCGGAGTATTTGGCGCCGGTAATTGATCGGAGCAGTAAGATTGGCTTTTGTTTTTCTTATCCGACAGAGATTCTCCCGAATAGGGACGGAAAATTAATCGGCTTTACCAAAGAAGTCAGAGTCAGGGATATGAACGGTGAGGAGATTGGAGCAAATCTCTTAACCGCGTTACGGGCAATGGGGTATGACGGGGATAAAAGAGTCGTCGTGCTTAATGATACAGTAGCTACCTTGCTTGGGGGAAAGGCTGCTCAGCCACAGCGAAGCTTCGACAGTTTTATCGGCTTTATTCTTGGCACCGGGACAAATACCTGTTATATCGAAACTAATGCTAATATTATAAAGGTTCCGGCTCTGGTGAATAAGCCGGGTTCAACGATAATTAATATTGAATCAGGCGGCTATGGGAAAGCTCCCGGCAGTGTGATTGATGGTTATTTTGATACTATGACTGTCGATCCAGGACGCCAGTTGTTTGAAAAAATGATTTCCGGGGCTTATCAAGGGCAGCTTATCCTTCAGTTTCTCAGAAAAGCTGCCGCGGAAGGTTTATTTTCCAGCGAATTCGCGGCAAGGGTATGTAATTTGAATGAGCTGACGACAACGGAAGTAAACGATTTTTGTTTGCAGCCGTACTCTGAGGATAATGTTTTAGCTTGTGGTGCAAAGACGACTGGGTGTGCCGGAAACATTGCGGATCAGGTTGTGGTGTATTATATTGTTGACGCGGTTGTGGAGCGGGCAGCTAAACTGGTGGCGATAAATCTGGCGGCTATAATGCTCAAAACCGGCAAAGGCCAAAACCCCTGTTTGCCGGTATGCGTGACAGCAGAGGGCAGTACCTTTTACAAATCCAAGTTATTTAAAGGAAAACTGGAGTATTATGTTAAAGAGTATTTAAATGATCAAATGGGTTTATATTGTGAATTTATCCACGCTGATAAGGCAACTCTGGTGGGGACAGCGATTGCCGGGCTATTAAATTAATCGTTATAGCAGTTAAAATACCGTCAATGTTTGAAGCAGCAGATTTAGAAATTGATACAGTTGGGAGCATCCGAAATATGGACCGGTGGGAATTGGATAAATTTTTGCGCCGAATCACTCCTTTTGAAGCGGCGATCCAGAATCGGCAGAACTTGAAAGTTCTCAAGCCGTTGGTAAGGGGCGAACATTCAAGAAAATATCCGATTTTTGATAACCAGGATATAGTTGATAATATACTAAGTAATGCGAACCAAGGTGAGGCTAAACTGGTTTTTGCGTCTGAGGGCATTAGTTTTTGCTGTCACCCCCGGTTTCTCAAAACCCAGCTCCATAGTCATTCTTTTGTTGAAATGATGTACGTTTATTCCGGGCAGTGCCGTCAAATAATCAATGGTATCGAAGTTACAATGCATCAAGGAGAAATATGTATTGTTGATACTAATATACAGCACCTGATCGAACCTACCGGTGAGAATGATATTATTATTAATTGTCTGATGAGCAAAAGTTATCTTGAAAATATATTAATTGGCCGCCTGGCAGGCAACGATTTGTTTTCAAGCTTCTTTGCCAAGGCTTTGTATCCAAACAACGATTCTAACAACTACCTGATATTTAGTTCAGGGCAATCGGAGAAAATTAATCAGTTTATGACTTATTTGTTGTGTGAGAGTTTCAATAGAGTAATCTGGTCTGATGAAGTTATTAATAGTTACATGGTTTTGATTTTCTCCGAACTTTTGTCGATCCATACAAGTGATATTAATAGTCAGAATTACTATGTTATAAAGAATATAAAATTATCGGATATCATTTTGTTTATCCAGGAGAACTGTAACACTGCAACGCTGGCTTACGCTGCCGAACATTTTCACTTTAATCCCAATTATTTAAGTATGATGCTGAAGAAGCTGACTGGACATAATTTTACGGATATCCTTCATCAAGCGAGATTAAGAAAAGCCTGCCTATTGCTTAATAACTCAAGTATGGCAATTGCTAAAATTGCTAATTCGGTTGGCTATCAGAATGTGAATTTCTTTTACCAGATATTCAAAAAGCATTATGGCGATACACCGGCCGAATACAGGAAAAAAGGTTAACAGCTATTTGATGCAATATTAATAAGGGGCAGAAAACATCTGAATATCAGTCATTTAGACATCAAATATCGTCATTGTTACAGCGCTACTTATCATCTATTCTATAATTAACAGAGTGTCATGCTTTTTTCTAAATCGGATAATATTTGTGCTGATTTGGTTAAGAAACGACTTGGCTTATGCCAAGTCGTTTCTTATAAATTAAAAGTATGCCCCATTTAGCTGGTGTAAGGATATAAGCAACAAGGGGGATGGCTTTTGGAATGAAAGAATTTAAAGATTGTCGCAATCCGGTTTTACCAGCAGATTTATATATTCCCGACGCGGAAGCACATGTAATGCCGGACGGGAAAGTATATGTATATGGATCTTGGGATCAGGAAGAGGATATTTTTTGCAGTAAAGAGTATCGGGTATTTTCGTCGGCGAATATGGTTGATTGGGTAGATCATGGAGTATCTTTTGATGCAAGTAAAGTAGCGTGGGTTTTTGATAAGAATGCCCCTAAATATCCCGGAGTGGATTGGTCAAAACCGACTCCGTTTTTGCAAAAAATGTTTGAACAAGATACTAAGGACGGAAAGTTGGAACTTCCGAATTTTCCGGATGATATGCTGTTTGCTCCGGATGCTATTAGTAAAAACGGCAAATATTATTTATATTTTTGTATGGCGGATTCTAGTGAGGGGGTTGCCATCGCCGATAAGCCGGAGGGGCCATTTGAAAACGCGGTTCAATTACCGTGTGGGGGAATTGATCCGGCGGTTTTTGTCGACGATGACGGGCAGGGCTATTACTATTGGGGGCAGTTCTATGCAAATGGTGTAAAACTAAAGGACAATATGGTCGAGTTTGCGGATGAAGCTATTGTAAAAAATATAATAACAGAAGAAGGGCATTACTTTCATGAAGGCAGTTCGATGCGAAAGCGTGGCGATACATATTATTTTGTCTATTCCTGCATGAAACGCGGCAAACCGACCTCTTTGGGTTATGCGACCAGTAAATCGCCGCTGGGTCCATTTCAATACCGGGGGATAATCATAGATAATGATGGCTGTGACCCGCAAAGTTGGAATAATCATGGTTCCATCGAAGAAGTGAATGGGCAGTGGTATGTATTTTATCATCGAAGTTCTCAAAATAAGCGACAAAAACGCCGGCTTTGCATAGAACCTATATTCTTTAATGATGACGGCACAATACAGGAGGTCCTTATGACTTCGCAGGGAGCTGGCAGGCCTTTTGGTATCAATGAAAAAATTGAGGCCTATCGGGCGTGTCAGTTAGCAGGCAGTGCCTATATCGGTCCTTTAAAAAGCGGCAGTGAAGGATTAACCGGCATCAAAGACGGGGACGAAGTGATTTACCGTTACGTAGAATGGGACAGGCCGGTATATTCAATAGCTATAGAGGCCACAGGCAGCGGTGAAATCAAAATTTATCTTGATAATGAGAAGGACGCATCAGGATATGTAGTAGTGAATGAAGGGCGTATTGTATCATCTTCGTTTCAAGGCTGTTCAGGCAACCATGCGATAAAATTAAGTTTTAGTAAGACAAAGGACTTGGAAGTTCATACATTATGCTTCTGAAGTTGCTTTTAGCGCATAGATATGTCGATGTATATTAAGAATTAACGTAGGGGGACTTAGTGTATGGGCGAATTAATAGGATCGTTAGCAGCTGTTCTTACAACTTGCGCATTTTTTCCACAAGTACTTAAATGTGTTAAAACCAAATCGGCAGAGGACTTATCGGCAGCATGGCTGTTAATGATGGGGTTTGGTATATTCCTTTGGGTTGTTTATGGGTTATGGATTGCTAGTTTTCCGATCTTGTTATCAAATATAGTTATTTTTGTTTGTCTTATAGTATTGATGTATTATAAGTTCGGTATGGCTAGATAAATGAGACTTAATTCAGGTGGGGTTTTAACCCCATCTGAATTTTAGTCGAATTATCCATCGGATAAACTATTAAATTAGATAAAGGGAGCGTAGTACAGACTGGTACTATGCTCCCTTTGCTATTCAACGTCAGTAAAGTTTTCCCTATAAATACAAAACTTACTTATATTAGAGATAAATGCGTAAATGAAGATTGGTCAATCATACGTGCGATATCGTCATTGTTAGGGGCGTATCCAGGGCTTATCCTATATTTAACAGATTTATCGCGCTATTTATACATTTCATACAATCTTTT
Organism: Bacillota bacterium; assembly: GCA_017889635.1. Lineage (GTDB taxonomy): Bacteria > Bacillota > Negativicutes > Sporomusales > CTSoil-080 > CTSoil-080. The sequence continues at coordinate 13,277 of JAGGAC010000050.1, forward strand.
GTAATAAACGGCACTTAGATAAAAAACAGAACCTGCTAACAATTTTACCAAGATTAGTTGTCAGTTATTTCAGCAATATAGTAAGGCCGTAAAGGGGGTGGTTGCTTAAGCGAGCTGGCAAAAGAGAACAGGGGTCTAAATAAAGCGAATATTTTGAGGAAACTGGGAAACTCAAGAGGTTTCGCGAAACGAGAAGTTGTGGGAGGATATAGTATGAAGAAAAAGCTTGTTGCAATTTTAGTGCTTGTTTTTGTCCTTTCCATTGCCGGGACAGCATTTGCGGCCGTTACAGGCAATCCTTTTGTTGATGTTCCCGCAAATCACTGGTCTTATGGTGCTGTCAAAAAGTTAGCTGCTGCCGGGATTATTGAAGGTGCGGACGGAAGAGTTAACGGCGATAAGACGCTTACTCGCTATGAGATTGCGGTCATGGTAGCTAAAGCAATGGCGAAAGAAGAAAAAGCTGATGCCGAGCAGCAGGCTTTAATCGAAAAGTTATCAGCCGAATACAGGGTTGAACTTCAAAATATGGGGATTCGTTTAAATAAGGTAGAAGAGAAGACTAGTAAGATCAATTTCTACGGCTATTTGGGTCTAAGGTTTGATTATGGTAAAGGGAGTGCCTTCAGTGCACCAGGCATCCAGGCTGAAGCCGCCCATGTAGATACATACACGACCTTTAAAATTGATGACAATTCCACGGTTGGTATTGAAAATGTATTTCATAATAATCTGAGAAGCGTCGGTCAATCTGCGGGATCGCTGTACGATGGGGTGGCTAATAGTTCGACTTATACTGGCGGCTACAACCAGTTAGCGCATTCACTGTTTGTTAACACGGCACTGGACAAGGTGAAATTTACGGTTGGTCAATTCGGAATGATTCCCGCATATGGCATGGTTATGAGCAGTGAAGATTTTCAAGGTTCACGGGTCAAGGGCGTAAAGGCCAGTCTCGTAACCGGACCTGTTACCACGACGTTATTCTCGGGTAAAACTTTCGGGTTATATAACCTTGGCCTTGAAACTATGAATGCAGGTAAATACAATTTGGCAGAAATCGATTATGCTCTGTCTAAAGTAACGAATATTAAGGCGGCATACCACGATGCAAAGAATGCCAATTATTGCGAAATGGGTTTTGACACTAAATTGAGCAGCAACCTTGCTTTTGAAGCCGCTACCGCCAAATCTGACTTGGATGTTGCTGCAAACCAGGGATATTACGCCCAATTGAAGTACAAGCAAGCGATGTTTTGGGCGGTACCGCATTCTTATGACTTGTTTGCCGGCTATCGTAAAATAGGGGCTAATGCTACTCTAAACGGCGGTTCTAACTCTGATTTCAACGGCAACTATACGTATGATGTTAAAGGCTTTATTGCCGGGGCTCACTATGTGCCGTCGAAAATGACGATGCTGACTACTTGGTACGCATTCGGCAAAACTGTTTCAACAAATAAAGATCAGAAAGTGTTTCGGACTCAACTTGACTTTTTCTTCTAGTTCCAACTTCAGTTCAAATATTAAAATACAGTAGTAAAATTAGCGGTTTGTTTTTGGATGGATTGGTGGGATAGCTCATCAATCTATCCAAAAACGACGATTGGCAAGGCTTAGTTCCGACTGTCAGTATATTGTCAGTCGATATTATGTTGTTTTAGGATAAAAGAAATAGCCTATTGAGAGGAAGAGATTTAGATGAGCGATCTAGCAACTAAGCCATTGGTGAAGACTCCGTTTGGTCGGCTTCTAGCCGGTATGGTTTTCGGCGGTTTTGGTTTATATATTGCTACAATAATACCCTTAATACTGCTTTTGATGTTTAAGTTTTTGGAAATTGACCCGGCAAATGTTACCACAGACTTTAGTTTTACATCCGGGATTGGCGGAGTTATTACCATACTTGCTTCTTATTTTGGCGGAGCCATCAGTGACAGAACGTCTTGGTCGTTCGGGCGCCGACGGACGTGGATTTTGCTTGGTTCAATCGTTGGCGCAATATCTCTGGTAGGGGTTGGCATGGCTAAGACGGTATTTATGGTTACCGTTTGGTGGTGTCTTGCACTTGTTTTCTATTATACTGCGCTTTCCGCCATTTCGGCATTGGTTCCTGATCAGGTTGATGAACGGAAGCGTGGTACGGCGTCAGGCGTTTTCGGGTTTTTTAACCCTTTATCCATTGTTGTGGGGATGGGGTTAATGTCACAGCTAAATAGTTATTCAGTACAGGATAAATTTAACCTTCTTGCTCTTATTTCAGTAGTATGCGCGATTATTTCCTGCGTATTGATCAAGGAGGGGGCTGTAAAGCGCTATGATACAAAAGCCGCGGATAAGCAAATGACATTTAGTGAATGGATATGGAGGATCTATCCAAATCCGTTCCAATACCCGGCTTTTTCGTGGGGCGTATTGACAAGATTTTTGGTCTGTGTAGCTTTTGCTTCACAAGTATATGGTTCGTTGTACTTGATGCAGCACTTCCATATTCCCCAGGATCAAGTGGCTGGTTTAGCTGCACTTACTGCGCTTGTACAGACGATAGCGCTTGCACTTTCAAGTATTGTTGGTGGGATGCTTTCAGATAAGTTCCGCAAGCAAAAACCATTTGTGTCGCTGGCAGCTATTTTCGTTGCAATTGGTGTATTTATGATGGCGTTTGCTCCTTCGCTGACCTATGTATTTATTGGTACCGGCATACTGGGCTTTGGCTATGGGATGTATATTGCCGTAGATATTGCGTTGATCGCCAGAATTTTGCCTAACCAGAAGGACGCGGCCAAAGATTTCGGCATTATGGCTGTCGCAGGTCAAGTTCCGTCGTCGCTTGTTCCGGCGGTTGCACCCGCATTGATTGGCGCAGGTGGCTTTCCTTTGTTTTATGGCGTGCTTGCAGTTGCTGGGATACTGAGTGCTGCGGCAGTTGCGCCGATACCGGAAATGTCTTCTAAATCAATGGAGTAAAGATGGCTGACATTAATGTTTTTTACTATTAGTACCGGGTTTATTAGCGGCAAAAGGTATCATGTCTGATCAGCACAAGACTGACATGATATCTTTTGCGTTGAAATTATTTATTACTTATTAAAAAAAGGATTGTATCAGGGTGAAAAAAACTGATTTTAAGGGGAGCGCGCCGTGAGTAAAGCTGTAGTAAGTATTAGTAGATTAAAATGTGAATATATGTCCGAACCAATCGGCATTGATGTATTAAAGCCACGGCTAAGTTGGGAAATAGCTTCAAGTCGCCGGGGGATGCTGCAAACGGCTTATCAGGTGATTGTGGCAAAAACGTTGGAAACTCTGGACCAACTCACTGACTTGGTGTGGGACACCGGTAAGGTTGCGTCAGCACAGTCAATAAATTGTGAGTATGACGGGCCGGCGCTTCAGTCCCGGCAGCGGTATTATTGGAAGGTACGTGTCTGGGATGAAAAAGATAATGTAACTTCTTGGAGCGAAAGCGCCTGTTGGGAAATGGGGCTGTTGGACAAGCGGGACTGGGCGGCTAAGTGGATCGAGCCGCAGCAAAAACCGACGGTTAAAGACGGGAAAAGAAAGTTTTTTGAAATGTTTGAGGGGAACCGGGAAGCGGAGAACGATTATTTGCGCCTCCAGCCCTGTCCGCTGCTCAGGAAAGAGTTTAAGGTCAGCGGCGATATAAAACAGGCCAGGATTTATGCTACGGCTCACGGCGTATATTCCCTTGAACTTAACGGAAAACGGGTGGGGAATCGGGAATTAGCACCGGAGGTTACTGCTTACCAGAAGTATCTTCAGTATCAAACTTATGATGTAACGGAAATGATTGCTGCAGGCGACAATGCGCTTGGCGTAATTTTGGCTGACGGCTGGTACGCTGGCAGAATCGGGCTAAGCGGCGACAGCTGCCAATACGGGGATATGCTGGCGCTGTTATTGCAGCTGGAAATAGACTATGCCGACGGCAAAAAAGAAATTATTGTGTCTGATGGCAGTTTTAAGTCATCAACCGGGCCGCTGGTATACTCAGATATTTTTATCGGCGAACGTTATGATGCAAGGCAGGAAAAAGCGGGTTGGAGCTGCGCAGGGTACGATGATCGTGGCTGGACAACGGCAAATGAAGTGGAATATGGCTATGGCAATCTGGTGGCTCAGTACGGTGAACCAGTGCGGGTGATGGAAATAGTCAAACCGGTCGAGATTATAACGACCCCGAAGGGGGAAACGGTTATCGACTTCGGCCAGGTGCTCTGCGGGCGGGTGCGAATGACTGCTAATGGAGCGGCAGGGACAGAGATTGTGCTGGAACATAGCGAAGTGCTGGACGAATACGGCAACTTCATGATGAATATCATGGGGCGGAGCAAAGAACAAAAAGACCATTATGTGCTCAAAGGTGCAGGGGACGAGGTTTACGAACCACGGTTTACTTTTCATGGCTTTCGCTATGTAAAAGTAACCGGCTATCAGGGAGACATAACGGCCGATAAGTTTAGTGCTGCGGTGCTTTATTCTGGGCTGGAGAGTGTAGGGAGTTTCGAATGCTCTGATCAGCGGCTTAACCAACTGCAGCATAATATCGTGTGGAGTCAAAAGGGAAATATGCTGGGGATACCTACCGATTGTCCGCAGCGGGAACGGGCAGGCTTTACAGGCGACATCCAGGTGTACGCGCCTACGGCGTGTTTTAATATGGATGTGGCGGCCTTTTTGATTAATTGGCTGCGCAATCTGGCGTTAGAGCAGCGCGAAGACGGGGCAGTGCCGGTAATGGTGCCGTACTTTCCGGCGATCGAAGATCTGCAGGCCTCGATGGGTACTCATACTTCAGCTGGTTGGGGCGACGCCTGCGTTATTGTGCCGTGGGCTTTGTATCAGGCTTATGGCGATAAGCGAATCCTTGAAGAAATGTATCCGGTAATGAACAGGTGGCTGGACTATATTATCAAGGACGCGGCTGAGAATATTCCGGAGAATGTTGCCGGCGAAATGACTGAGGAACGCCGGCGGCGTCATCAGTATTTATGGAATACCGGATTTCATTTTGGCGACTGGCTGATTCCCAGCCTGTGTGATGAAAAAGATGGTGCAATGCGCGGCGCGTTTATGACCAAAGAATTGGTGTCAACCTGTTTTTACGCTTATTCAACTGAGCTAGCCGCGAATATTGCCGACCTTTTGGGCAAGGCACAAGACGCTAAGCGTTATCAGGAAATATCCGGCAAGGTCCGCCAGGCGTTTGCAGAAGAATATCTTGGCGAAGACGGCACCTTAACGGCTCATTTTCAGGGGATATACGTATTGGCGCTAAAAATGAACCTAGTGCCGGACCATATGCGCGGCAAGGTTCTGAACCAGCTTGTTACACTGATTGAACAGAATAATAACCGACTGGACACCGGGTTTTTGTCGGTGCCGTTTTTGCTGGATGTTCTCTGTGACAATGGCCGCCGCGATGTGGCATATAAGCTGTTGTATCAGACGGAGTGTCCGTCCTGGCTATACCAGGTTGAAAAAGGCGCGACCACGATGTGGGAACGGTGGGCGGCGATAATGCCTGACGGAAAAGTAACCGGGGCGTCGTTTAACCATTATGCCTTCGGTTGTGTGGGGGATTGGCTGTACCGGAGAATTGCCGGTATAAACGCCGGACAGGCTGGCTACAAACATATTGTAATCAAGCCTGAACCTGACGAAAAATTGACCTACGCAAAGGCAAGTTATCATTCGGTTTATGGCGAAATTATTTCTGGCTGGAAGGTTGAAGACAGTGTGATGACTGTCAAGGTCACAATTCCGGTCAATACAACCGCAGAGGTATGGTTGCCTGGAGCCGAACTGGGTGAGGTTACTGAACAAGGGATGAGTCTTAACCAATGTCAGAGAGGTATCTCCGGCAGACAGCAGGATGAGAATGTTCTTGTTGCACTGGGGTCAGGCAATTATTCATTCCAGTATCCGCTGAAAAAATAAATGAATAAAACGCCTCTTTTATGCCATAACGTTAATTTTGGCACAAGGGAGGCGTTTTTTATTAAAGACATATTTATTCTGTTTCCGACATTCCTTACGTCTGGTATAATTGAGAAAACTGCAAGAGCTGAAATATGACCAGGGTGTAAGGTGGTTGGTAATATGGAATATAACTATGAATTGATCAATATTAATGAGGATTTGCCGCTGAATATTTTCTTGCATAAAGTAAAATACGTTGCCAATCATTGGCATGACCACATCGAAATTCTATTTGTTTTAAAAGGCAAGGTTGATGTACGTATTTATGATAAACAGTTTACTTTGCGGCAGGAAGATTTGCTTTTAATCAATATCAATGAAATTCATTCTATTCAGGCCGATGAAGATAATTTACTGCTTGCGCTGCAAATTCCGATTTCTTTCATAAAAGGACAATATAAAGATATTGAACCGATGACTTTTGAGTGCAAGTCCTTTATGTATGCTGGTGATGAACAGGAACGATTTAATCGGGTTCGGTCATTATTAGCCGAGCTGATGCTGGTACATAGTAAAGGAACCTTTGGGGCTGAAATATCGATCAAAATTAAGGCCCTGCTCTTAGGGTTAATTTACTTGCTTGTCAGTAATTTTAGTTATAACAGTGAAGCTAGTCGTATAAGTAACAAATATATGCAGCGTTTGCTCCGAATAACTAATTATATGAAGGACAACTATACAAAGGAACTTGGGCTAAAGGATATTGCTGATCTTGAAGAACTATCTGTTCCTCATGTATCAAATTTTTTCCAAAAGTATATGGGAATGTCCTTCAGCAAGTATTTGAGCCAAATCCGCATGGAACACTCGGTAAAGGAAATACTGCTGACCGATTTGCCAATAACCCAAATTGCCATGAATCAAGGGTTTCCCAACTTAAAATCTTTTCATAAGCTGTTTAAGGAGATATTCAATACTACGCCGGCTCAGTACCGCAAAGGTTTGCTTGAAAAGCCTAAGAAGCCGGGGAAAATTGATAATTCGATACCTAAGTATTTAGACTATAATCGGGAAAATGCCTATGAAGGTTTGTTTAAGTATTTACGTCAGTCTTTGAATGAGGCGGCCTATATTACTGAAGCTGACAGCAGGAAAACACAGACGGTAAACATCGAAATGCCTGAACACTGTAAGGAACTGGCACATTCCTGGCGAAAGTTGTGTTCTATCGGCAAGGCCAAGGAGGGTCTGTATGTTGAAGTTCAGCGTCACCTCAAAGCGATCCAGGAAAGAATCGGTTTCCGGTATGTCCGCTTTCATGGCATTTTTGACGACGAGATGATGGTTTACCACGAAGATGAAGCGGGGCAGCCATGCTTGAATTTCGCCTATGTCGACCAACTCTTTGATTTTCTGCTGAACATTGGTTTGAGGCCGTTTGTTGAGCTGGGTTTTATGCCTAGTGACTTGGCTGGTGGGGCCGAAAAAATATTCTATAAAACAAGCAATATAAGTATGCCTAAAGATATACAACGCTGGAAACTTCTTGTACGGTCATTGGTTGTACACTGTATAACCAGGTATGGCTTGGAAGAAGTCAAGACCTGGTATTTGGAAATCTGGAATGAGCCGGATACCATTGCTTTTTGGCGCGGAAACTTTGAAGAGTATTGCCGGTTTTATCTGGATAGCTACCAAACTATCAAGGCAGTTTGTTTTGATATTAAGGTTGGGGGGCCGGGAATAACTTTCGATTCACTTTGGAAAAATGACTTTCTGGAAAGGTTCATTGGTTACTGCCAGGAGCAGCAATGTCTGCCGGATTTTCTTACTTTTCACTCTTATCCTGGCGGATTGGAAGATATGCTGCAGCAACTCGACTCGTCAGCGGTAGAACTAAAGGAAAATTCAGAAACCTATTTAAGTGACGCTGTGCAACTGGTAAATGATAAAATTGAACAACTGAAGATTGCGCAAACCGAAATTCATGTGACGGAGTGGAACTCTACTCCGTCGCATCGTGATCTTGTTAACGATACTTGCTTTAAGGCGGCGTACATTGCCAGAAATATTAATGACAATTTAGATAGAGTTGCCAGCCTGTGTTATTGGACTGGCACCGATTTATTGGAAGAATTGCCGCTGGCAAGGGATACCTTTCATGGCGGGCTTGGTCTTATTACCTATAACGGTATTAAGAAACCCGGGTTTTATGCCTATGAATTGCTGGCTAAGCTAGGGGAACGGCTGGTTTCAAAAGGGCCGGGCTACTGCCTCACCAAAACGCGTGATAAATATCAACTCTTGGTGTATAATTACTGCCATATTAATAAGCTGTATAGTATGAATGACTTATTAGGGATCGACGCAGTAAAGCGTTATCATGTTTTCGCTGCTAACGGTCAGCTGGAAATAAATTTTAATATAACCGGCATTACTGCAGGGAATTACACCATCCGTAGTTATACCATTAACCGGGAGCATGGCAGCGCTTTTGATTTATGGCTGGAGTTAGGGGCGCCGCAGTCGCTGACAACCGCTGATATCGAATATCTAAACACTAAAGGCGTACCAAAACAAGTTGTGCGTTCGTAAATAACGCTAAGTATAAAATTGCCTTAGTGACAGTTCAAATAATAAATCGTTATGCAAAAAAGAAGTACATCAATAAGGTGCTTCTTTTTAATTCAATAGAATCTACATACTATTTTCTATAAATATTATACACTAAATTGGTTATATTTACCAGACTGTTATATATTGTATTCATTTGATATACTTTGTGCATAGATAAGCTGACAAGAAGGGAAGTAGTCATAATGAAAATTGTCGCTGTTAATGGAAGCCATAAAGGTAAAACAAGCTGGTGCAGAGACGGTAAATATTTTTTTAGCAGATAAGAATATTGGGTATTGTACGGCATGCAAAGCTTGTTGGTTTAATACTCCTGGAACGTGTGTAGTGAAAGATGACATGAATGAAGTGCTGTGTTTATTACAAGATGCAGATGTTTGGATTTGGGCTACTCCGCTGTATTTTGATAATATATCCAGTATGTTAAAAGTATTTATTGATCGATTAATGGTCATTGGCAGTCCTTATTGGGATAAAGATAAAGATGGAGAATATCGCCATTTAACTACCATTGCAGTACCAAAACTAATAATGATGTCTAATTGTGGTTATCCTGAAACGTCTCATTTTCAAGTAATTTCTCATTGGATTAATCGCCATGCACGCAATCTTGGTACTGAGGTGATTTGTGAAATTTATACTTCCGAAGGTGCTCTTCTGAGTACTCAAGTAGCTGAATTACTTCCTATGGTTTCTGATTATCTGCAGGCTTTAGAAACAGCTGGTAAGGAGATTGTTACCACTATGCAGGTATCGGAGAAAACCAAAAAGTTATTAGAACAAAAGTTTATTTCTGATGAAGTTTATGCTCAAGAAGTGAAGTTCTATGTTGACAGCATCTTGAAAATGGGATAGCAATCTTTGTTAAGTCGATTTCAAACTTAATAATCCGAATACCCATTTTCCTAATTTGGTAATAATTCTGTTTAATAAAATGACTATATTTTGCCTTAGTGATAAAAAAGTCACTAAGGCATTTTTTATTATATCTTGACAGAATTTTAATAAAAATTAAGGTAAGTTACCTTGATGAATAATAAAAATGACTATTCTTTTTATTAAGCAAGGGAAAGTTTTTTGAAAACTCAACCAGTATAATACAAATATGATAATTCCGTTTTAGGGTGTGACTATAGATGAGGTTTACAGTAGTTATTTTTGATTTAGATGGCGTTATTGTGTCAACAGATGAGTACCATTATTTATCCTGGAAGAAGATTGCCGACAGGGAAGGAATAGTGTTTAACCGGGACATCAACAATCGTTTGCGCGGAGTCAGCCGTATGGAAAGTTTAGCGATAATTCTGGAGAAAGCTTCGCGTGAGTATAGTGCTAACGAAAAAGAAGTACTGGCTGCGACCAAAAATGCGCTCTACCGGGAGGCGCTAACAGAACTGACTGAACAAGACCTGTTACCAGGGATAAAGGAAACTATCAGCGAGCTTAAAAAACGCTATATAAAAATCGCGATTGGGTCATCAAGTAAAAATACTGCCCTCATTTTAAAGCAAGTGGGGCTGGCGCACGAGTTTGATGCAGTGGTAGACGGTAATGACATAAAAAACAGCAAACCTGATCCGGAAGTTTTTCTGCTGGCGGCTGCCAGAATGGGAGCAGCTCCCGAACAGTGCCTGGTGGTGGAAGATGCCGATTCTGGTGTTGACGCAGCTATTAGGGCTGGCATGAAGGTGGCTGGTGTGGGACAAGCTGCCGCGAATTCGAAGGCAAGCTTTGCGTTAGGTTCGGTAAAAGATATATTAGCTTTTGTTGGCTGTTAGATAGTAAGGGCTGATAATCCAATTTTTTTATCGCGAAATAACAGAAAATTTTATATAACATGATATTTTATGTTATATTTACGCTTTTGGCATATTTAGCTATGATGCCGGTTGCGAAGGCTTGTTTTTAAATAGGACAAGTTGTCGCATTATTATAAAAAAACTGGCTAAAGGGAGTGAGGGTTTAGAGAAAACTCAGTAAAAAAGGTGGGCTATTATTTTTTTACTTACAGCAGATGTTTTTGAGGAAACATGGACACTGGAAAACATTTGCGAAAAAGGTTTGAGGAGGGTATTCATGAAAAAAAGTTTGGTTGTTACACTGACACTAGTCTTAATGCTTAGTATTGTCGGCACCGCTGCTGCTGCTGCCACAACTAATCCCTTTGTTGATGTTCCCGCAAACCACTGGTCTTATACTGCTGTTAAAAAGCTTGTTGCCGCTGGCATTATTGATGGCGCCGACGGAAAATTCAATGGCGATAAAACGCTGACCCGCTATGAAATCGCAGTTATTATTGCTAAAGCAATGGGTAAAGAGGAACAAGCCAATATTGAGCAAAGAGCGTTAATCGAAAAATTGGCTGCTGAATACAAGGCTGAGCTTGAAAGTATAGGGGTACGACTGAAAGCCGTAGAAGGCAGCGTCGGTCAGCTTAGTATTCAAGGCTCATATCTCGGGTTCAGATATCAAAGAACGACTAATGCAATTTGGCCGTTAACAGCGGCGCACATGGATCTTCTTACTCATTATAATTTTGATAGCACAACAACTGTTACTGTGGAAAAAGAATTCCAGGCCGCCTATAAAACCAATGAGTATACTCAAGGCTGGGCTGGCGGCGATATGGATACCGATTTTGAGACACTGTGTGTAGACACCGCACTAAGTAAAGCAACCAAACTTACTGCCGGCCAATTTGGCAATCGTCCAGCCTATGGCATGACTTACATTGGCAAGATGCGCGGGGCGCGCTTGGCTTTTGATGCGTCAAGCAAACTAAAAACCAGCGTGGCATACGGTCAGGTATATGATACTGACAGGTATTACTTAGCACAAGCGAAGATTGATAGTAATTATACTAATTCAGACTTAATAAGCGCTAGAATGCCTTATGCCAGCGTGGATTTTGCTTATGCTGCGTCTCCCAGTACCAATGTTAAGGCCGCTTATCAAAAAATCAGTGACTGGAAAACAACTGGCGGCAATTATGTCACAGTACCTGCTTCAAACTTCTATGAGCTTGGTTTTGATACCCAGCTTGGTAACAATTTCACGTTAACTACTGCCGGGGTAAAATCCAGTGCTACAGCTAATAACAAATCATATTTAGCGGAGCTTAAGTACAAGCAGTCAATGTTTTGGGCGGTGCCGCATTCGTATGATGTGTTTGTGAATTACCGCAAAGTACCGTATAATGCGGTGATTGGCGGTTATGGCGGCAATGTAAACGACTTCTATGGCGATGATAATAACTCAGTAAACTTCAAGGGTACGACAATTGGATTCCATTACACTCCTAAACGTCTGGCTCAGCTGACTTGCTTCTATATGCTGGGTAAAGCTGTTGATGATGGCGCTGATAAAAAGATATTTCGCACCCAGTTTGATTTCTTCTTCTAAAAATTAAAGAGTAATTCGGCAAGCTGCCTGTGGTGTTATTTATAACGCAGGCAGCTTGTGATCAGGAGTCATCGATCGATATTGAAAGGACGACGATTAGAGATGAATAATATGATTGCTGTCAGGACTCCTTTCTGGCAGTTACTAATTGGTATGGTGCTTGGGCAATTGGGCAACACCATGGCGGCCGTAATTCCGCTGGCACTACTTTTAACGCTAAAATTAGTGGAGCTTGATCCGCAGAACGTTGCTGCAAATATGGGGATGGCGGCTGGTTTAGCATCGTTGGTTGGAATTTTTTCCAGCTATATTGGCGGTGCGGTTAGCGACAGAACGAACTTGTCATTTGGACGCAGACGTACCTGGATTTTAGCTGGTAGCGTATTAGCCGGAGTTTGTCTTGTGGCACTTGGTGCGACTAAAGATATCGGACAGATCATACTTTATTGGTGTTTAGCTGTTTTTTGCATAAATTTTGCAATGGCTTCGCTTTCCGCGCTTATTCCCGACCAGGTTGAGGAAGGCCGGCGCGGTATGGCCTCAGGAATAATTGGTCTTTTTAATCCGGTGGCTATTGTTACTGGGATGGGACTGATGACTGCGCTGAATAGTATTCCGACAGCTACTAAATTTGATGTTATTGCCGGTGTTGTCGTGGTCTGTGGAGTAGTATGCTGCTTTATTATCAAAGACGGACCCGGATTGCGCCAACTTGAAGTAAATCAAGTTCAGGAAAAACTGACTTTTGGCGAGAAGTTGGGAAAAGTTTATCCCAGTCCCCGCAAGTATCCGGCCTTTTCCTGGGGTGTTTTGACTCGTTTTCTGGTTAGCATGGCCTTTAATACCCAGATGTTCGGCACGCTGTATTTAATGCAGAAATTTAATATTCCAGCAGAGGCAGTTACCGGTGTGGCTGCTTTAACCATGCTGATTCAGACAATTTGTTTAGCACTGGCCAGCTTCTTTGGGGGAATGCTTTCCGATAAGTATCGCAAACAAAAGCCGTTTGTAGAGGGTGCGGCAGTTCTTGTAGCAATTGGTGTGTTTATCTTGGCGTTTGCTCCGTCCATGCCTGTTGTCTTTATCGGTAATGCAATTATAGGCGCGGGCTTTGGAGCATATCTTGCAGTGGATATGGCTTTAACCGCCAGAATTCTGCCTAACAAGAAAGATGCCGCCAAAGATTTTGGTATTATGAATATCGCCGGTACGCTACCGCAGTCACTAGTAATGGCGATAGCGTCACCATTACTGGCAATGGGGGGATTCCCAGTGTTTTACGGCGTGCTTGCTATAACCGGTATTCTGAGCGCTGCAGCAGTTATTCCGATTCCGGAAATGTCGTCAAAGCCTGTTCAGGAATAAGCTTGAGCAACATCGTCTGCTCTGGAAGCAGGCGATGTTGCGAATTGGTGAGCTTGAGAAAACGCGTATATTTCCCGATTATCAAATGGTGCAGGGATAAATTTATCGTAATAGATTTATCCCTGCAATGTTTGATTCGGATGGAATCTTGTTTTCCTGTCATGAAAACATTAGCTGGTATCAATAGGGGGATGATTAGGTGGCTGTAAATAACGACTATGACATTTTGGTAGCTCTTATGGAAACTCGGTTTACTGTCAGACCTGAGAAGGGTATTGATATGATTATAAAACACATTCCTGACTCTGATGCCGATGGTGTGCTTGATCAAAGGGTATTGAAGACTTTGTTGGATTTTAAAGTGCCGGATTTAGGCGATGTTCCAGGTGGGTTTGATGTAGAAGTCTTAAGGAGACTTGCAGGATTTCCTAATAAAGATATGACATGTAGTGAAATTAAGACTGAATATCGCGATATTGAAACCCGAAACGGCGTTATTCCTATCCGCGTGTATTCTCCACTAAAGGAAGATATTATGCCGGCAGTCGTTTTTTTTCATGGCGGCGGTTTCTTTGGCGGTTCGGTAGATACGGTTGAGAACTGCTGTAAAGCTTTGGCTGAGAAGGCAGGGGCTGTTGTGGTATCTGTCGCTTATTCTTTGGCACCAGAGCGCAAGTTTCCTGTAGGGCTGGAGGATTGCTTTGACGCCGTAAAATGGGTGTGGACTAATGTTTTGGAGCTTAAGGTAGATCGACGGAAAATCGCTGTTGCCGGTGATAGTGCCGGAGGTAACCTGGCGGCGGTATGTGCAATGATGGATCGTGATTTAGGAACTGGAATGATTAATTTTCAGGCATTAATTTATCCGGTAGTAATTCTTGATTTTTCGGCAGTGACTGAGGATTATAAATGGGATATTAAAGAATATGTAATTAAGGCTGATCATGAAGTAATCAAAGGTGCTTTAGCAGCATTAAGAGATTCTTCGCCACTGATGAATGGTTTTTATGTAGGAGAAAAGGCGGACTTGATAAAACCTTATGCGTCGCCACTCTTGGCAGAGGATGCGGGCAATTTGCCGGAAACGCTTATTATAACCGCGGAGTATGATTATCTGCGGTTGCAGGGCGAGGCTTATGCCCGGAAGTTGACTAAAGCCGGAGTAAAAACAAAAGTAATTCGCTATAGTGGTGTAGATCATGCCTTTATTGACAAAATTGGTGTTTATCCGCAGGCCGAAGATTGTATGAATGAAATAGCAAAAGCATTGCAACAGGTATTTAAGGCCTAGGCGTCCGGATAAGAGAAAATAGACGATAAAAACCATTGCCGCTTTTTAACGCAAGAAACTATGCTAAAAAGGAAGAGTAGGGCACTATGATTAATTTAAAAGCAAAACCGTTTAATTTAAATGAAGAAGATATTAAGTGGGTTAAAAAGACGCTTGATTCGCTGGACCTCAAGGCTAAAGTAGGGCAACTGTTTTGCCCAATAGGCCTGAGTACAGAACCGCAATACTTGGATAACCTTTTAAATACCATGCAGCCAGGCGGTATTCTGTTTAGGGCCGGGCCGGGAGCCCAAGTACAGGATACTCATAATTATTTGCAGGAAAATTCAGCGGTGCCGTTGTTGGTTGCCGCTAATCTGGAAGTCGGCGGCAATGGGAGTGCTGCTGACGGGACTTTTTACGGCTATCCCATGCAGGCGGCAGCGACCGATAATGAGACGATGGCATACCGATTAGGTTTGGTTTCAGGGCGTGAGGGCGCAGCTGTAGGCTGTAACTGGTCGTTTGCACCAATTGTGGATATTGACCGGAATTGTAAGAACCCGATAACCAATGTGCGAACCTATGGCTCGGACTCGGACAGGGTGCTAAAGATGGCTAAGGCGTATATGAAGGGAGCGCAGGAAAGCGGGGTTGCTGTAGCAGCCAAGCATTTTCCTGGCGACGGCGGTGATGATAGGGATCAGCATCTGCACATTGGCGTCAACAATCAGTCAGTTGCGGAATGGGATGCAACCTACGGAAAAATTTATCAGGGGATGATCGAGGCTGGCACCAACAGTGTAATGGTTGGGCATATCATGCTGCCGGAGTATTCGCGGGCGCTTGTACCAGGGATAACAGACAGTGAGATTATGCCGGCATCGCTGTCACCTGAATTAATGAAAACTTTGTTGCGCGAAAAGCTTGGTTTTAATGGTGTCATAATTATTGATGCGTCACCGATGGGTGGATTTACTATGGCCGAGCGCCGGGAAGTTGCGGTGCCGAAGACAATTGCTGCCGGTTGTGATATGTTTCTCTTTAACCGGAATGTTGAGGAAGATTTGGAATTTATGCTGGGCGGAATTGAAAAAGGTATTCTGACACTGGAACGTATCGATGAGGCGGTTACCCGTATTTTGGCACTAAAGGCATCGCTGGGGCTGTACAAGAAGCAGGCGGCAGGCGTACTTGTCCAGGAAGAAGCTGCACTGGCCAGTTTAAAATGTCAGGAGCATACTGAGTGGGCTGAGGAGTGCGCCGATTTGGCGGTGACGCTGGTGAAAGACACACAGCAGGTTTTGCCGCTTAATGTGAAGGACCATAAACGCATCTGGCTGTATGTCTTAGGTGAAGGTCAGGCGCATTTCAGTCAGGATGCTCATTTTTTGTTTAAGGAGCTGCTTGAAGAGGAAGGTTTTGAAGTAGAAATCTTTGATAAAGATAAGTATCAGTTTAGTTATATGGGGCTTTCAGTAAAAGAAGTAAAAGCCAAATATGACGCTGTAATCTATTTTGCTAATTATGAACCGGCCAGCAATAAGACAGTGCTCCGAGTCCACTGGACAATGCCGATGGGAGCAGATATGCCGTGGTTTATCAATGATGTGCCAACAATAGGGGTTTCTGTGGGCAGTCCGTATCTCTTGCAGGATATCCCGCAGTTAAAGACGCTTATTAACGGCTATTCAGGCAATGATTATGTCGTTAAAGCGGTAGTGGAAAAACTGTTGGGACGTTCGCCGTTTAAAGGCGTAAGCCCGGTTGATCCGTACGCTGGGTATTGGGAAGCCAAGCGGTAAGGTGAACTGATCCGTGGGGTCAAGTTGAGAGCGAAGAGAAAGAAGGTTCAATAGTATATGGCAAATAACATTCAGGTTGTAAGCCTGAAATGCGAGTACCGGATCAATCCGCTTGGCATTGATGTTCTAAAACCAAGGCTAAGCTGGAAACTTCAAACGCAAGCGAGGAATATCATGCAATCGGCGTACCGTATTTTGGTTGCCACTGATGAAGTTTTTAACAATATTGTCTGGGATTCGGGTCAAGTAATGTCCGACCAGTCGGTGCATGTGGAATATAATGGTGAAGTATTAATACAACGGACAAGATATTATTATAAAGTACAGGTTTGGGATGGTGCAGGAAATGAATCGCTTTGGAGTAAAGCTGCCTTTTGGGAAACTGGGCTTTTAAAATCCAGCGCCTGGGTTGCTCCGTGGATTACTCCTGAAATGCCGGAAAGCGGAGCTTGCCCTCTATTAAGAAATACGTTTGAACTAAAGGGAAAGATTAAGGCCGCCCGGGTTTATGTAACCGCCCTTGGTGTTTATGAATTATATATAAATGGCGGCAAGGTCGGTGATTGGCTGTTGACTCCTGGGTGGACAGCTTATCATAAACGGTTGCAGTATCAGACCTATGATGTAACTGATCTGTTGAAGACCGGCACCAACGCCGTCGGGGCTATGCTGGGCGGCGGCTGGTACAATGGTAATATGGGCTGGGAAGAAAAGAAATACAATTACGGCGATAAATTAGCTTTACTCTGCCAAATGCATGTAACCTATGAGGATGGCACTGAGGAGATTATTTCCGACGCCGGGTGGAAATCGGCAACTAGTCCAATTCTTATGTCCGAAATATATCATGGAGAAACATATGATGCCCGCTTGGTGAAAAATGGTTGGAATACCCCTGGGTATGACGACAGCGATTGGCTAGGGATTCAGGTGTTGGAACAAACAAAGGATATTCTTATTGCGCAAGAGTCACAGCCGGTTAAAGTAATTGAGGAAGTTAAGCCTAGTGGGATAATTCATACCCCCAAGGGGGAAACGGTACTGGATTTCGGTCAGAATATGGTTGGTTGGGTTCGCTTTTCGGTTGATGGTCCGGCAGGAGCGGTGGTAACTCTCCGACACGCCGAGGTGTTGGATCAGGAAGGAAATTTTTATACTGAGAATTTAAGAACTGCAAAACAGACTATCGAATATATCCTGAATGATGATGGTCAGCAGACATATGAGCCGCATTTTAGTTATCAAGGATTTCGGTATGTCCATGTTGTTCAGTATCCTGGTGAGATCCAGCGTGAAAACTTCACTGGTATTGTAATTCACTCAGCCATGGCCGAGACCGGAAGATTCGAGTGCTCTAGTGAGCTGGTAAATCAGCTCCAACACAATATCCTCTGGAGTCAGAAAGGGAACTTTGTTGAAGTTCCCACCGATTGTCCCCAGCGAGATGAACGGGTTGGCTGGACTGGCGATGCCCAAATCTTTGCCCGTACGGCCTGCTTCAATATGGATACTGCGCTGTTCCTGAAAAAGTGGTTGGGGGATGTAAAGGCCGAACAACGGGATGACGGTGGTGTACCGGTTGTAGTGCCAAACATTCTTGGCGCTCCTTTTGGCAGCTTTACTGCCGGGGCTTGGAGTGACGCGGCGGTAATCTGCCCGTGGACAATTTATCTGTGCTATGGCGATTTGCAAATACTAAAAGACCATTACGAAAGTATGCGCTCTTACGTCGAATACGTCAAGAGTGTAGCTGAAAATGGGTTGTTGTGGAAAAGCGGTTTTCAGTTTGGAGATTGGCTTGCCCTTGACGCTAAAGAAGGCAGCTTTGTTGGGGCGACGTCCAATGAGTTGGTTGCTACCGCTTGCTATGCCTATTCAACAAGTATTTTGGCCAAGACAGCGGCGCTTCTGGAAAAAGCAGATGATGAGAAGCTTTATCGTGAACTGCATGCTAACATTGTTCAGGCTTTCAGACAAGAGTTTTTTACCCCTGCCGGGCGGCTTGCAGTGCCGACTCAGACAGCGCATATTCTGTCCTTAATGTTTGATCTGATGGAAGAAAAGGACCGGCAGCGAACCGTTGATACGCTGGTTAAATATTTAGATAAAAACAAGTGGCATTTGGATACTGGCTTTGTTGGTACGCCATATCTTTGCCATGTTCTGAGCAGCAACGGTCGAGCGGACGTGGCCTATAAATTGCTTCTGGCTACCGATTACCCGTCCTGGCTATACCAGGTAACCAAAGGTGCTACCACCATTTGGGAGCACTGGGATGGCATTAAGGAGGACGGTTCATTTTGGAGCGCAAACATGAATTCTTTCAATCATTACGCTTATGGCGCGATTGGTGAGTGGCTGTATCGAGTTGTGGCCGGTTTGGATCTTGATGAAACAATCCCTGGCTACAAGCGGATTATTATTAAGCCGCAGCTTTCAAAAGCTCTTAGTTGGGCGAGTGCCGAACTGGAATCAATGTACGGCCTTATTAAAACTAAGTGGCTATATGCAGGTGATTTTTTGTCGGTAGATGTGACCATCCCGCCAAACACTACGGCTAAAGTTACATTGCCTTATGCTAAAGTAAGTGCAGTAACTGAAGGTGGCGCAGCGTTAGCGAATCTGCCGCTGCTCGGGTTACTTGCTGAAGACGCCGCAGGCGTGAGTTTGGAAGTTGGTTCAGGCAGTTACTCTTTCCGCTATAGCGTTAACAGCGACCTAATACCTGACATCCCGGCGACAGTAAACAAAATGCCGTGGGAGTAATAACCCCAATATAAAAACAGCCAATCGGCCTTTGAAGAAATATCTTCACAAGCCGATTGGCTGTTTTTAGCGTTAAACGGTTAAACTATTCTAAAATAAACTTTGGGAGGAATAGGGATGTTATGGGAAGATTTAACCGCCGACCAGTTTGCGCAGGCGGCTAAAGATACTGGAGGTACTTGTATTTTTCCGCTTGGCGTTATTGAGAAGCATGGAAGTCACCTGCCTCTGGGGACTGATATGATGATTGGCAGAAAAATAGCTGAGGAAGCGGTAAAAAGCGAGCCGGCAGTGGTTTTTCCCTATTACTATTTCGGACAGATAAATGAGGCTCGGCATACGCCGGGGACGATTGCAATAAAACCGGAATTGGAATATGCTCTCCTGGATGAGGTATTTAAGGAAATAGCTAGGAATGGTTTTAAGAAGATTGTTATTCTCTCATCGCATGGCGGTAACGCTGCCTTTGTTGATTATTTTATGCAGGGCAGTCTTTATGAACAGAAGGATTATGTTATATACAGCATCGGTTTCTTCAATTGGCTGACTGAGGCTCAGCAGGCGGAGATAATGGAAATGCTAACCCTGGACCAAGTGTTGGATCACGCCGGAGCTATTGAAACTTCTTTAATAATGTCAATAAGACCGGAGCTTGTTCATATGGAACAGGTGAATCCGGAAGGACATAAAAATTTGGGACGGTTAAACCATCTTCCTGGGGTGGCGGCATCGATATCCTGGTACGCCAATTTTCCCACTCATCAGGCTGGTGATCCGTCAGCTGCTACTAGCTCAGTCGGCGATAAGCTGATACTTTACGCCGCCAATAATGTTGCTAAAGCGATAAAGGCTATTAAGGAAGATCAAGCAGCCCAAAGCTTGCAAGACCAATTTTTTACTGCATCGGCAAAGTGCATATTATGACGCCGTATAAAGAAGTCTGGATGGATTTTACCATTCGGACTTTTACTTTTTTAGCTGCTGTAACAATGATAGTTATGCAGAATACACTGATACAAGAAAAAACTTAAGGTTTTAGAAATGCCTTAGTTATAGGAAGCAGTGTATGTACAATAGCTCTGCATGAAGGTGGTCGAATTTAGTACGAGGGGAAAGCGCTGATGGATGAAGTAAAAAAGCTATGTGATAAGCCAGTGCTGTTTATTATTACATCAGTTATATATTATACAAATGCGCCGTTGTGTTATACCGACATAAGGTCTATTTTTTGTCCGGAAGAAAGAGCGAAGCAAACTGTTTGGACAATCGAATCAATTAGAGCCAGGTTTTCTAAGGCTAAAATACTGCTTATAGAATCTGGTTTAAACAATGAATTGCCGTGTAATATTGCTAATTTAGTGGATTGTTATCTTTATAATGGAACCGATACGGCAGTTAGAGCGGCTGTGGACAGTAAGTTTAAAGGGCTGGGGGAAGCAATTTCATTAATTCAGACAGCACCATATCTAATATACGAAACAACGCCTTTTGTTATGAAACTTAGCGGTCGCTATTTTTTATCCGAAGACTTTAACTTCAATAATTGGAATTTGCAAAAGTTTAATGCTCTTATATGTGAAGGTGCGATTTCGACTCGTTTGTATGGATTTTCCCAAAACGAATATCCAATGTGGCTGAATGCTCTAAAGCAAGCTATTCCTTTATTAGTGGCCGGAGTTTCGATAGAAGATGCCTTATATCAGAATATCGCTAAAGATAAGTTTAACAGCCTAAAAAAGCTTGGGGTGTCAGGTCTTGTTGGCGTAGATGCCTCGCTTATAAAAGAGTAGAGTTTTCGTGTTTAATTCCAGAAGAATGGCTGTGAGGTGCGGTTTGAGTATATCTTGGGAGGGTGAGGCTATGAATTTAGCGGAAATGGAGAATGTAAAGATTCATGTCGGTTGTGGTGGTGCTAAAATAAACGGGTTTATTAATATTGATGTACGCCAAACGGTGGCGACAGATTTAGTACTGGATCTTAATTTACCAATTCCTTTTAAATCAATTGAATGTGCGTTTAGTAACGCATTTTTTGAGCATCTGTATCGTGATAAACGAGTAACGCATTTAACTGATTTATACAATAAATTAACAACTACAGGGTTCATTTGTTACATTGGGATTCCTTACTTTAAGAACGTTGCGAGATTTTATCTTGAAAATATGCCAGGAACTGCTGGTCCGGTATTTGATTTGTATAATGTGTATCGTTACACTCATGGAGGCGATACGGAAGACGTATTATTCGATAACTATCACGCGCAATTACATAAATCATTATTTGATGAACAGGAGCTAATGCAGTTACTAAGTAAAGCCGGGTTTACCAATTATGTGATTTTTTGTTACGGATTTCCCGGTGACTATGTTGAACTTCCTGTTACTATGGGGTTTTTTGCTATGAAACAACAAGATCATCAAGATTTTACCAGGCAAGTTTGCCGTAATTTCCTAAAAAACTTCGACGGAACATACCTAAGAATGAAGACTCTTCAATTTTTGTCGGTTTAGTTCTTCCGAGTGAAGGACCAGAAAAGCAAGTAGGAGATGCATTGATATGAACGATAGCATGAATGGCTTTCCTTCGTGTATTAGAATACAAACGCCGCTTACCACAATTAAACAGTGCCAAGAGTTAATTTCTCTACGACAAAATGGTGCCTATATGCGTTTTGGTGATGGTGATGTTAATTTATTGGAAAGCAAAAATGATATGCTGCAAGCAGGAAATAAACAAATTGCGGCTGAGATGCAGGAAGCTTTTTCTTTAGCCGGTGATGGAATAGTAAAGTGTTTGCCTCTGCACTCAAAAAAATTTGGATTTATGCCGGGGATGCAGCCAGGTATTCACTTATCGCCTGATGAATGGGCTGATAATATGCTTTCGCGGATATATAAATATTTTATTGGCGAGAAAATTTATTCTCCTGTCGCATTGGCTTATTTAGCAGTGTTTGAGCCGAGTAGTGCAATTGCTTTTTTAAGATTATTAAGATCGCAAAATCCGATTTTTGTAGGAAATGAAAATGTCTCACCGTTTACGCTAGAAAAGCTTTTTGGTAATACTGCGCATGTAAAAACTCCTACCCAAAATTCTTTTGTGGACATTGACCGAATAGAACAGGAAACTATCCAAAACTATTTTGAACGTAAGCGGGAGTATGAAGTAATTGTTGTAGCAATGGGGTGTTCGGGAAGGGTGTTGGAAAAGCGATTATTAAAAAACAAAGGGTTAAATGTATTTTTATTTGATTTTGGCAGTTCGCTTGATGCCTTTTGCGGCTGGAATACCCGGGCTTGGATTGATTTAGTAGGCTTGCCGCAGGCATATTGGGAAACCATGCTTAACTGCATCCGAGAATAGTTAAATAATATAATGGCAGGTGAGGTGCGGTGATTGTATTACTGGAACCTTTAGCCGATGGTGATAAGGCTGGCAAAATAGATGAGCGGATTTTTCAATATTATCTGCGTTGGAGTACTAGCGGACACTCCGGCGGGCCGACGGTAGTTGCCGAAAATCTGCTAAAAGAACTGCGGCAGCGCGATGATGTGGCTTGGATGCTGGTTACGCCGGTAACCAAGCTTGATAGGATTTATTCGGTTATATGGGTAGTCAACGACATTAATCATCTTGTATGGGCCATAGAAAATAAAGAAAAGTTGGGCTGTAAACAGTTATGGGCCGGTCCGAATCTGGTAGTAGTTCCGCAGGAATTGCAAGGTATTATCGGACATTCTAAGGTTGATAAGGTGATTGTTCCTTGCCGGTGGCCAGGCGAGGTTTATTCCCTTTTGATGCCCAGTATTAGGGAAAAGATAGTGATATGGCCGGTAGGTATTGATACCGATGAATGGCGGCCCGATGTGACTAAAGAGAAACAGCTTATAGTGGTTTATAACAAAGGAAATACTGCATTGACAGAGGCGCTGAAGAATGGTTTGGGTTCGGCTGGTGAACAGGTTCATGAAATTACATATGGAAAATATAGCCGAAGCGAATATAAGGCGTTGTTAGATCAGGCTAAGGCCGTTGTATGGCTGTCAGCAACCGAAAGTCAGGGAATTGCTCTTTTAGAAGCGATGGCTATGAACGTTCCGGTGCTTTGCTGGCGAAATACTGTCTGGAATTATTATAGTGTAGAATTGCGAACAGTGTTTAGCTATGACAGAGCAACACCGGCTCCATATTTTTCTGAGCAGTGCGGCATGTTTTTCAATGATGCGCAGGATTTCTTTGAGCGGCAGTATCCGGCATTTGCTGATAAAACAACCTGCTTTTCACCGCGACGATATTTATATGACAATAATTTGGTGGTGGGAAAATCGTTGACCTATATTTGGGACTAATTAAAAAAGCGGCTGGCTAAGGACGATTAATAGTTGGCATAGCAGCAATAATGGCTATGAAATCTTAATACTGGTTGTAATGGTTTGAAAAATGAATAAGGCTCTTGATGCCTTCCTGTGGAAGGCACAAGAGCTTAAAGAATGTTTGACAGTTTATAAATTGAATAGGAGTAATGACTAGCTATGGCCTTGAATGTGAATAAGCAGTTTGGTACTATGGTCGTCAGCATGTTCGGACTTATAGCCTAGCCTTGAATATTTTGCAATATAGTCCGGGACAAAGAATTTTTGTTCACCTGGGTTTATTGTTTTGGTTTGGCCGGTTGTTTCCCAATGATGATCGTCGGGACTTAACTGAAGGTGGGCTAACGCCGGAGCTGAGCCGACATTTGTAACGATATAAGTATAGTTGAACGGCAGGGTTTTAATGGGATCAGTAAAAGCAGCGTCTTTACGCGCAGTTACATGCAGCGTTACTTCCAGCGGTGGACGGACTGGTTTACAGGGAACGGCAGGGTCTAAATATTCTATTCGCAGATAGGGCCAAGACTCGGAGTTAGGCGATTCTTTGCTTGCGAAGACAATTTCATTAGGAAAACATTCGTTGGCCATTTTTAGCAAAACCCCTAGATTAGCTTCTGTGCCTTGGTACCACTTTTCAATTAATGAGGTTAGGTCAAAGGATATTAGGTTTTTGTGGTGTTTTGTCAGCTTCAAGCTAGCCGCAGGGGTTGGCTTAAATAGAGGTTGGTGTTTAAAGGATACACATCTTGCACACCATTCTGATAGAATTTGGTGAACCTCTACCGTTTTAGAGATGCTAGGGTACGTGTTTGGGGCTAAGTATAAGTTTAAAGTTGCATTTGAGATTTTTAAAAAGGGCGGCAACTGTGATATATCAAATTCGATTAGCGACCGGTATACTTTGCTGCCTATTCTCCCCACAGTGAGGCTTTTGCTAAAGCATTTACAGCCAATCGATTTTTGTTTTACAAATGTATCTTTTTGCGGCGGCTTAATAATTGTAAATCCCATAATTGGTTCCTCCCTAATGTTAGCATACAGGCAGGGGGTACTTTAGGGTACATAATAAAGAGAAAATAGACATGGCAGTAATGATTGTAGTAATCATTCCAAAATGGGAGGGGTTGAAACGAAAGTTTCAACACGCCCCCTTTTGGATTTAATCCATATAAGGATAACTTTTAGTGTGCTGTATTAGTAAGATAAGCAGCATTTTTTAGGCGTGGCCTTGTAAATAGAGGTTTAGTGTCACAGTACTACCAGAAGTAGTAGCCCGATAGTACATTCTTGCATACTTAAAGTGATAGGTGGAAACAAAGGCGGAAAGGCTGGCTGCAGGCAAAGTTATTTCTGGTTCCTCATTTAAATAGTTGGTGCCATCGGGACTTACCTGTAATATAAGTCCTGCACTATTGGTGGTACTGGCATTATACGCGCCAACTGTCCAAACATTAAACGGCAGTACTGTCCAGGTATCTGAAGCTGAGAACGTAGTGTCACTTGTAGTAAGATTGAGTGCGGTTACGTCGGTAGTAGCGTTGTCTGCTGTAACGGAGCCGGTGACGCTTAAGGCACCAGAAGTAGTGATGGTAACAGTACCGATGGTAACACTGACGGTGTTATCAACATTGACGGAGCCGGTGACGCTTAAGGCACCAGAAGTAGTGATGGTAACAGTACCGATGGTAACACTGACGGTGTTATCAACATTGACGGAGCCTGTAACACTTAAGGCACCAGAAGTGGTGATGGTAACAGTACCGGTGGTGACGCTGACAGTATTATC
>JAGGAC010000004.1 GCA_017889635.1 Bacillota bacterium
AAGCCAACTATAATCGTAATGCACGCTAAGATACTTATATACAAATAGCCTTCCTTAACAATTGGAGCCTTAACCATCCATCCACCCCCTTTGGGCACCATGCTCCATACACAAATGCCTGAAAATCATATTTATATTTTCTGGAACATAACAACAAGGCAAGCAATCTGCCCCATTTTCCTCACTCATTATAATATACCCACTTTGTTTTTGTCTAATGTTTTTTGGCTCCAATCACCGCTATGACGAAGCGCGGCAGAGCCATCATTCTTAGTGCCCTTTTCGGTTGCATAAGCAAGCGAAACAGCCATTCCAGGTTCAAGCGTTGCATCCAAAGCGGTGCTCTTTTCATATTTCCGGCCATTACATCAAAAGTACCGCCCACCCCTATTGATACCGGCACATTTAGTTCCTTAAGATGTGTTGCCAACCACTTTTCTTGTTTCGGCACGCCAAGCGCCACTAGTAATATATCCGGCCGAGTTGACCGTATTTCTTCAATTATTAAGCGCTCGTCCTTGGCGGAAAAAAAACCATTACGCGTTCCTGCCAACTTTAATCCCGGATACTGTTTCTTAGCAGCCTGGCAAGCTTTATCAGCTACCCCCTCTGCCCCACCGAAAAAGTATACTCGATAACCATGTGATGCAGCCTGGGCCAAAAGCCGCTGCACTAAATCATATCCGGCAACTCGTTCCGGAACTTTACATCCT
Organism: Bacillota bacterium; assembly: GCA_017889635.1. Lineage (GTDB taxonomy): Bacteria > Bacillota > Negativicutes > Sporomusales > CTSoil-080 > CTSoil-080. Next base: position 714 of record JAGGAC010000004.1, read on the forward strand.
TGATAGCGAGCCGCCCAAACCACCCCGGCACCGTCAGGCACCACCAAATCGGCTTGTTCCAGAATTTGAGCCAAATTACTGTCACCTTTTGTAGCCATAATCATTTCCGCATTCGCAGTAGCAACTACGCGTGAAACTCTTTCGGCAATAAAGTTTTCAAGAATCTCTACCGCCTTATCCATTGTAACAACGTCAACCCTTACGCCCAACACTCGTGTTTGCACAAATAGCTAATCCCCTTAACATGGATTTAACATAATTTAAATAATTATGTTTCATTTTACCATATTATCATATCCCCGGCAATCTTAGCCAAGGCAGTTTCCAGCCAGGTTTTGGAGCAGGAGAAGGCTCCATAGGCTGATTTTGCTGATTAGAAGATCCGTAGGGATTTTGTTGCCCCGACTTGATCCGTGGATCCAGCGCGGTCGGTTCGGTTCCTCTTACAAAGGCGCTATACTCTGTTTCCGGGCATCCTGGAAATGCAAGTTTACCAGAATCGGCACAGATCGGAATTTGAGTGGCAACCTGACTGGGAACCATAAAATCCACTGGCTTAGAACCGGCCAAAATTTTTGTCATTAACGTTCCCCACATGCCAGCTACCTGACTGCCGGATATACCTACAGAAGTACGATCATCATTACCAACATAAATTCCGGCCAACAACTCCGGGGTATAACCAATAAACCAGGCAGTTTCGTAATTATCGGTAGTTCCCGTTTTACCTGCGGCCGGACGTCCAATATTGGCAGCAGCTCCAGTGCCGTCCTGAAGCACACCTTTCAGCATATCAGTAATAATATATGCAACATCCGGCCTAACCACCGCCCGCTGCTGAAACCGCATTTCTTCCAATATTTGACCATTGCCATCCACAACTTTGATTATCGCCACCGGTTTAGACACAACGCCAGCATTAGCAAAGGCGGTATATGCCGAACATAATTCCATCAAATTTGCTCCCTTATTCAACCCACCCAACGCAGCTGCTAAATTGTTATCTTCAGACACAATTGTAGTAATCCCCATTGATTTTGCTAAATCCAAAACATTCGCCATGCCTACTTGCTGCCCAAGTTTTACTGCTGCCACATTAATCGACCAGCGCAGCGCTTTTTTTAGCGTTACTGGCCCACGATATTTTTGGTCATAGTTTTGTGGCGAATACCCATTAATATTAATTCTTTCATCAACAATAATTGAGCTTGCAGTACATCCCTGATTGAGTGCTGTAGTATAAACAAATGGTTTGAAAATAGAGCCCGGCTGGCGAACTTCTGCTATAACCCTATTAACTTGGCTTTCCTCATAATTTCGACCACCCACAAGTGCTTTTATCTCCCCTGTACGCGGATCTAGAACCAGCACCGCCCCCTGAAACTTTCCTAGTACCGCTTCTGCAGCCTGTTGTTGTTTAATATCTAATGTTGTGTAAACTTTGAGACCGCCTTTATATACTTGATTTGCACCATATCGCCCCACCAATTCGTTTGCTATATAATCAAGAAAGTATGAGGCCTGCACCGTCCGTTTCTTTTTACCCACCAATCGAATAGGTTCTTTCTGAGCATAAACTGCCTGTTCCGCGGTTATAAAACCGGCATTCGCCATTCCCTGAAGCACCTCGCCTCGCCGCCTGAGTGCTGCCTCAATATCAGCATACGGAGAATATATATTAGGTCCACGCGGCAATCCGGCCATTAGGGCGCTTTCAGCCAAACTTAGTTCGGCGGCATGTTTGCCAAAATATGTTTGGGCGGCTGCTTCTACCCCATAAGCACCCTCACCAAAATATACCTGGTTTAAATACGCCTGTAGTATTTCTTGTTTTGAAAACTTACGCTCAATAATAATTGCAAGTACTGCCTCTTTTAGTTTCCGCCCCACTGTCTGTTCCTGTGTTAAAAATAAACCTCTAGCTAGCTGTTGAGTAATAGTGCTGCCGCCTTCAGCAAAACTAGCGGTAGTAATGTCGATCCAAATAGCCCTTAGAATTCCAATTGGATCGACCCCAAAATGACTATAAAACCGTACATCCTCATTGGCAACAACAGCCTGTTGAATATACGGCGACATCTTCGTAATCGATATTACAACCCTATTTTCTTCAAAAAGTTTTGAAATTAGCTGTCCATTGATATCATAGACCTCTGTAGCCGCCTTCATTGCAAAGCTCGTCAAATTATCGGTGGCCGGAAGACCCCAAAAAGCATAACCAACATCTACAAACATCATCAGAAAAGATGTCGCAAAAATTACCCGGAATATTTTTTTGCACCAATTAGACCATATTTTAGTGTTAATATTTTTTTTCTCCATACCCAAACCCTCCTCTGTCCAAAAATAGTATACCCAAAGGTTGACAGCACTTACGCGCAGGAATCATCATATAAACGCCGAATACAGTACTAAAACCTGACAACAATAGAGGGATTGGTTATGTTAAGCTATTCGACTTTTTTCAGTACCATCTGTCGTATTTTTGTCGTCATTTTTCTTTTTTCGTCTCTTTCACCTCTTGCCGTACTGGCTTGGGATGATGAGAACATCCCTGACGATCCGGATATCACCACCTTGGCATCACAAGTTGGAATTCCCAAAACAAAGGTTTCTCCGCCACCAAATGTCTGTTATCTTAGTGACATTCCTACGGTACCGCAATCAGGTATAGCATTATATGACGCTCTGACCTTGCCTCAACGGCAGAAGGCTGGACTGCCATTAGGTCTGCCGCAGGTTGCTCCGTACTACGGCCAAAAAGTAGTCTATCTCACCTTTGACGACGGACCAGACCCGGATATTACTCCGCTAATCCTGGACATCCTTACAAAAGAAAATGTCAAAGCCACTTTTTTTGTTGTCGGAACGCAAGCAGAAAAATATCCTGCTATCCTGAGACGCATTTTCCACGCCGGCCACGCTATCGGCAATCATTCTTACAATCATGTATACCGAGATCTTTACCATTCTACAAATTCATTTACCAGCCAACTCCAGCATACTGATGAAATTATTAAAGGAGTTATCGGCGTCCGCCCTGTAATTTGCCGCGCTCCCGGTGGAACAACAGGCACTTTTAGCAAGGAATATTGGAATGCTTTAAGTTCTCAGGGATATAAAGAAGTCGGCTGGAATATCGAATCTGGAGATGCTTCACACACCAAAGCCGACAAACTTATAACCAATATAACTAACCAAATCACCAAACATAGTTTTCTCTGGAGTCATTCAATTGTTCTTATGCATGACGGCCGGGGCCATAGTGAAACATTGAAAGCCTTGCCTGATATTATAACCTTCTTCAAAACTGAGGGCTTTGAATTTCGAGTGGTTACTCTTGAAACCCCGCCTGCCTGGTAATCATATTAAACAAGACGATTATTAAATACATAAAAAGAGAACCACAGACACTCCATCTATTCATTTCTAATTTGTCATTATGTGTATACCTGCTCTTTCTTTCTCATTATAAGGATACCCCCACTCGTAGTTCATTTTTTCTACGAATGGGGGTACTTTTTACTGTTCGACTTATCTGAGTTAGTTCATCCTTATAGTTTTTAGGCGGCTTTAATATACTGAAGCTAAGCTTCTAACTTTTACAAACTATAATTTGGAGCTTCTTTTGTTATGCTGACATCGTGAGGATGATTCTCCTTAAGTCCGGCGCTGGTAACCCTGATAAAGCGGGTTTTAGTAATTAATTCTTCAATATTTTTTACGCCGCAATATCCCATACCTGATCTTAAGCCACCTACCAATTGGAAAATCGTATCTGCCACCGACCCTTTATACGGGATACGCCCCTCGATACCTTCCGGCACTAGCTTGTCCATGTTTTCCTGGAAATAACGATCTTTGCTGCCTTCAACCATTGCCCCAAGAGACCCCATTCCACGATAAACTTTAAAACTACGTCCCTGATAAATAATAGTTTCACCTGGACTTTCCTCAGTCCCAGCCAGAAGATTGCCAATCATGACAACATTAGCTCCAGCGGCAATAGCCTTTGTAATATCACCAGAATATTTTATTCCACCATCAGCTATTACCGGAACTCCATAGGAACGAGCAGCAGTAGCACAGTCATAAACGGCGGTAATTTGTGGAACACCGATGCCAGCGATAACCCTGGTAGTACAAATTGAACCTGGACCCATCCCAACTTTTACAGCATCTGCCCCCGCCTCGATAAGATCGCGTGTGGCACTAGCAGTAGCAACATTTCCGGCAATAATTTCAATATGAGGGTATGTAGTTTTTATGGTTCTGACAGCTTCAACAACACCACGGGAATGTCCATGAGCAGTATCAACAACAAAAACATCGACTTTGGCAGCAGCCAAAGCTTCAGCCCGTTCCATCATATCGGCCCCTACGCCAAGAGCCGCAGCAGCAATCAATCTTCCTTTGGAGTCTTTTGCTGAATTAGGATATTTTTGCGCTTTCTCAATATCTTTGATGGTTATAAGACCCTTTAAATTACCTGCGGCATCAACCAGTGGCAACTTTTCAATCCGATTAGTAGCCAAAATAGCTTTAGCCTCTTCCAGTGAAGTCCCCACCGGAGCGGTAATTAAATGCTCTCTGGTCATACACTCGCTGATTTTGCGCGACAAATCGGTTTCAAACCGCAAATCACGGTTTGTAAGAATACCGACAAGTTTACTACCTTCAGTAACAGGCACCCCTGAAATTCTATACTTTGCCATCAAATCGTGGGCATCCTGTAGAATATTATGCGGTGCCAAGAATATTGGATCAACAATAATGCCATGTTCAGACCGTTTAACCTTGTCAATTTCATTGGCCTGACGCTCGATAGACATGTTTTTATGGATAACGCCAAGGCCTCCTTCCCGTGCCATGGCAATCGCCATACGGGCCTCAGTTACTGTATCCATACCTGCACTCATAAGGGGCACGTTTAGCTGGATATTTTTTGTAAGCGCAGTGCTTACGTCAACCTCCCTAGGCAAAACATCTGACCGATTAGGAATTAGTAAAACATCATCAAAAGTCAGGCCTTCCGGGCCAAACTTATCATCAAACATAATTATTGCTCCTTTCACAAGTTAGTTTCATCCGTATTTAAGTAATAATATCATATCTAAACAGGTCAAATCCAGCTTTTTCTAACAGTTGCTGTAAAAATTTGTCCCAGTATCCCCAAGAGACATTACTCCAGTAATAAATCCCAACGTTTTGATTAATTAATTCGAAGATTCGAATGTATTTTGCCATTTATAATAATCTTCCATCGCCCTGGCAACGTCAACACTTCCCAAAACTGGTGCCGCCAATAATCCAGCCTTCTCAAAAGGTGCTATATTCAGCCGTACCCCATAAGATGGGCGAACCTGCTGAATAATCACATTATCCAACCGAAAAATAAAGTCTTCAAGCTCACTTACCTGGTAAGTCTTCTTAAGGTATTTTATTTGTTTCTGTACGCATAAGCGAACTTCCGGCAGACAATTAGCATCATAGGCGTTGACAAAACAGGAAAAGGCCGGTTTTCCATACATTGGGCGACTAGCAAGCTGCCAAACAATAGGACGTTTACGAAACTGGATAATATGCCGCTTAAAAAAGTTGTTAGCCAGCCATACTTCTAACGAAACGCCAACAAAAGCCTCAAATTGAGCTTCAAGCATTGGCAGTTCACATACCGCTCCTATATATTCACGCACAAAATCAACCACAATTTTATCTTCACCCATAGTAGTCAAAGGTATAAACGCACTTGAGGCGATTGTCTCCAACACCACTCTAGTTATTGCATCCTCGGCAAACCGTTTTTCAATCATTCTTGATCGCCACCCTTCACAGGCAAGGCTATCAATTACAAGTGTGTAAATTGATATTGGATGAATCCTCAGTTTATGCGCCATTTCTTCCAACATAGTAACAAAATAAATCATTTCCTTATCAGGTCCGGCTTCATATATTTCTTTCAAACGATGTTTTATCGCCACTATCTCTTTTGCTTCGACTAACATACGGTGAGGACGCGGCATAGATATATCCTCAATCACCTTTGGTTCATAATCAAATATTACTGGGTGCTGACAAGCTATATAACCGACTTCAGAGAAGATATCCTGGTTTTCAGACTTTGGCAAGTTCAAACTTTCAGCTAATTTGACGTCGATTGCATCCGTAGCCAAAATATATCGAAGTGCTGCTAACCATGCCTCAGAAAACTGATCAGTCATTTTTTCCGCCAGCGGGAAAAATTGTGTCAAGTCAAAGCCACATTCCCGATCAGTTATTTCCATCTCATGTAGTCTGCCTGATGCTTCAGATGCGATCACCGCCAGTTTTCGCAGAATCCTATTAATCTCTTGTTCAAAACCGTGAACAGGCAACCGTTGTAAATCAGCGGGTTGATAATTAAGAGTAGGATTAAAGGCTTTTAGTATCCACTGGTATATTTTAGAATTCAATAGCGCTAATATAATCCATACGTCTTCATCCTTATGTGGAAATACACAGCTAGCCGCCATATCGGTCATATGTCCGGAAGGAAGAAGTTTAGCGGTAAAAGCTTTACTGCTAATCTGCCCATAAACAATTCCCGGACGTAACCAATACTTACGGTTTGGTAGCTGAGCCGAATAATGCCGTCTGTAATAATCCTGGGCAAAATCATTCCATAGAATAATATGGGCTGAATTTCGCTTAAACCGATAGCCACTGGCCTCCTTTTCATACGGTAGCCAGTTCGAAAAATTCCGACGTTCGCATCCTGGTAGTTCCCACCAGTACCGAACAAATCTCTTATTGTCCGAAGTCTTCATCCCAAGAACTATATCAGCATAGTCCTTTAACTGGCAGGATTCTCTTATCATACGAAGCACGCCGTTTCCAAGCCAATAGACCACCGGTGATCCCGCTAAAAGAGTTATTTGGCGCTGAGACCGTATAAAAACCCCATCACTCTTCTCATCTTTGTTATGCCCATGTATCGACTTTAATAATCCATTTGCTTTATCTTGTACACCCACTAACCTAAAATATACCCCAGGTTGATCGTCATTTAAAGCCAGAACAAACATTGCGGTATCGACAGAAACTTCGCGAAAAGCACCTAACCCTAAATGTCCTAACGTCCGGATAGTACCGCACTGAAACATGTCCTTCCTTAACTGACTGTAACTTTTAATAAACAGAAAAGTCTGAGGAGTTATCATCGCAACATAATGTTCAGCTAATTCCTGGCAACGGATAATGAACGCAGCATAAAGGTTGCCGGCACCAACTGAATAATGCCGCCGCAAGTATTCCCTTATCATAATAGGGTAGTTACGTTTGTCAATATACGGAGGATTAGTTGCAACCACATCATATTTATTTACCAACAGTTCGGCCAGCGAATTAATTGGACTTTCAACCCTTAGCAAAGAACCTAATTCACCAGTGCCTGCCAACATATATTCATCCGCTGCAATAATGTGACGTTCAAAACCAAATTGCGCCGTCTCGAAAAAACCTGGTGCCGTCTCTTTAGCTCTTAACCAAAGCACTGCGCGAGTTACTTCCAACGCTTTTGCATCAATATCAATGCCAAATAAATTATTGCTTATAATTGATTCGCACGCTTCTTCTGCATTATAGCCGCCTGTCTCAGTATACATAAGGTATAATAAATCGAATGCCCCTAATAAAAAATTTCCGCAACCGCAAGCTGGGTCCAGCACTGTTATTCTTTCAATCGGTTTCTCCTTAATACTTGGCCCATCAACTCTTTTTACATAGAATGGCAAACCGGCTACTATATTACTCGCCGGATGCATTCTCCGCCACAAGGGGACAAGTGAATTCTGCAAAAGGAAATCAACCATATAAGGCTCGGTGTATATCTGAGTGATGGGGATAACTTCTGCTGCGGTAATTTTGGCGAATTTATCTATTCCTATTTTCGCTGAAATAGTTTTTCGTTCATCATCACGCCAATACTGATATAACCATCCCATAGCATTAGTAAAGACAAACGCCCCTGCCACTTCGTTAGCGCAAAACAGACTGCGACACTCTCTCAGCACAGCTTCGTCTATTTGTTCAACAGACTTATCATTCATAAGAAAAGCAGGTGCCGAACCATTAATTTGCCTAACCCTCATTGATGCCTCTAATCCCAGCTTAAACGCCCAATACCAAGCTTGATCACCAGCATCTTTTGCTCCGCATTTTTTAAAATAGCCCTCAAGAGTCTGACGCAACCTAGCAGTCATATCCCTAAGCTTCTTTCTGCCATAATTTTTCATCTCGCACCTCAGCGCAAGCATTCCGAAATAATTATTAGAATATTTCGTTATAAAAACTCATACTCCTACCAAGCTATATTTACCCCTAACAAAATTAATATTCTAATAGACTAAAGGCAGGTCGGACCTAATTAGACTTTTAGGCTTGACCTGCCTTCATACTATATTATACATACACTTTTACTTTTTACATACCGAACTCATATTGACCACGATAATAAAAGGTTAGTCTTTGCCAATCACAAATGGTGCAAAACCAACCTGAGCCCATACTTCGTTATACATCCCCCGCAACACTCCATCAATGCGCCGCCGGAGAATTATCTTGATTTCAGCCAGCGAACTAAGAAAGATCCTAGCTGTTGGATAGGGGCAGTTAAGAAGGGCCTGCTGATAAAACTGCCGAGAATTTTCAATTAGCGCAATAATCATCCATAAATTGGTCAAATTAGCAACTGATTTATCACCTGACAAAGTAAAGCTTTTTATCGCTTGCTGCCATTCACCATCAGAACCCAATAACACATTAACAGGCACCTCTGGATATTTTCCATTGCTTACATCAATACTGCACGCTCGATCAAGCAGAAGCTCAAATTCAGCTTGAAACCTGCTTACAATATCCAATACTAGCTGCAATTCCGCGGATGCCTGCTTGGCTATGTGTTCAACCTCATGGCGAATGCTAGCCTCTAAAACCACAGCAAAACGCAATTCTTTCATACGGCGATTCCTCCTCAAACACAAGCCTGTGTAACATTACTTGTCAGGCTACTTTGATATTTTATTCGGCGATGAGTATATTATCCCTGCCATAATCAAGATTACCTTCTTAAAGGACATACAAAATTAGCTTTAATTAAGGAATTAAAATTGAAGTCAAGGTTTTTAGATTAATCCAGGCCCGGAATGTTCCGAAAAGCGGCAAAATTCCGCCTGTAAACGGTGCGCCAAATACGTTTAGTGCACCAATAGTAACCATCAACGGAGCCGCACTTGTTCCAGGACCAAATAGGATTACACATTCGTCAACTTCACTAAGTTGACCGCCAATTACCCAGCCTCCCATGAGTAGAACCCCCATATTCTGGCCATCAAATTCTTCTAATTGCTCCAGCAATCGACTTTGCTGACGCACATAGGTACCTGTACTTTTAGGTTTCACCGGCGATTTGGGAGCACTAATCTGGGTATTGGCTGCGCCACATGCCTTACTGATTGGAGGAATAATGTACGGCCCTTCTATCGCTGCCGCAATATTGCATATGTCAATCAGAGCTTCACTTAGTAATATGTCAAATTCAGGGAGGGTAGCGTTAGGTGGGCGAAACCGCACAGTGTTAACACCGCTTAGGCCAACCGCCGGCAACACACTTATAACCCAATCATCTATGCCGCCTAGTCGCCCAAATACAGCTGAACCGTCTAAAAGTAAAAGCAACACATTTCGCCCAGCCAGCCCCTTAAGCTCCCTAGCGAAATCCCTGTTGCAATAGTGGTGTAATCCTGTATTCATGCACAAGCCTCCTATTTCATAGCTAGTATAGCTTAATATAACTTATGCCGAATTTACAAAACATGTTACTATTTCCACCACCGCCAAAATCGAGCACTTCTGCAAAAAAAAACGCTGCCGTAGCCGCGTTTTTTTATCTTAGCAGGTTTAATTTCGCTTCTTTCGTTTTCGCCACCATAGCCAACCGTAAATTGCTATTACTCCCAAAACAAGTGCAATCAATCTATATCCATGTTGTCCTAAATAGACAATATCATGCCCGATTAGGACTTTTATTACTACTGGCGGCAACTTACCAATCAAAGTCGCCAACAAAAAATCCCGCACGCTAATCCGACTGATAGCTGCTACTGCAGTAATAATCCCAGACGGAGCCAACGGCAACAATCGAGCTATAAGGAGAGCACTAAAACCATTTGTGGCGCTATAATCATCAACCTGTTTAAGATACCTGCTTTTAGCAATCCATCCTTCCACACTGTTACGAAAGAAATAGCGCACAAGAACAAATGCAACAACTGCACCAATAAATTCGCCAGCCCAGGAAATGATAATCCCCCAAAAGAGACCATAGACAATGCCAGCTGCCCCAGATAAAATCATGAATGGAAATACAATCGTAAAAGTCATTATAACAAAGAGAATTATGGTAACTAAAATTCCACTTGTTCCAAAAGAACGAAGGTATTCTGCCAGTGCCTCAATATCACCGTGTTCGATTATACTGTATGAATGCTGAAAAAACGCTGGTTGCCACCAGTATGCCAAACCAGCCAAACCAATAATAACTAACCAGCCCCAAATTTTACCCATATACTTTCTTCCTTTAAAACCTGATTTTCACATATGGACATAGCATACTAAATTTAGCGAAAAAAGGCAACCACAAAAAAACAGCACTTAATAGTGCTGTCACTCAATCTCGCCCAGAAATATTTCGCACGACCCACCTAGCCAATGAACACAGTCTGGGCACCGTCTTAGGTAACGTTCCGGTGACACATTGATAAGTGAGTAGCCATACCCCATGGCATTAATAATATGCTCAAACTCGCCGCATTCCCTCGCAATGTCTTGAACCTGTTTCTCGCTAAATTTTTCTTCCATTTCCTAACACCATCCCAGTCGATAATAATATTATTGTTTCCGAAATGCAAAACAATATAAACCTAATATTGTACTGATGGCGCGTATTTAAAATTAATTATTGCGTATCATCCCAAAATAATTGCCAAAACGTTCGGTCAGAATTGGTTGAACGATAGCAAATTGTTCGCTGTCAACTACGGTTTGCTTGGCTGCTTTTCTTGCTTCAAGTAAAATATCGGTGTCATGAACAATATCAGCAATTTTCAGATCAGGCAGCCCATGTTGCCTCATGCCAAAAAACTGCCCTGGTCCTCGTAAGAGCAAATCTTTTTCAGCCAGTTCAAAACCATCGTCCACCTTTACCATGATATCCAATCGTTCTCTGGTTTCGGTATTTTCATTATCGGATAATAAAATACAGTAGGATTGGTGTTCACCTCTCCCGATACGTCCGCGCAACTGGTGAAGTTGGGCCAGACCAAACCGATCGGCTCCTTCTATCACCATAACACTGGCATTGGGTACATTAACTCCCACCTCAATAACAGTAGTTGCCACCAACACTTTTGTATCACCAGCGTAGAAGGCACTCATCACCCGGTCTTTTTCCTGGGATTTCATTTTACCATGAACAAGTTCGCAGGATATATTGGAAAAATGTGTCGCGGTCATCTGTTCGTACATTTGAATAGCAGATTTAGCCTCGAACTTTTCCGATTCATCAACCAAAGGACATACCACATAGGCCTGACGCCCCGCATTCACTTCTTTGACTATAAAATTGTATACCCGTTGCCGCATTTCACTACCTACGGAGTATGTCTTGATCGGCTTGCGTCCTGGAGGTAACTCACGGATAACCGAAACATCTAAATCGCCGTATACAGTTAGAGCCATGGTTCGGGGAATGGGAGTCGCTGTCATAACCAAAACATCAGGCATCTTCCCTTTGGCCTGAAAGCTGGCACGCTGACGTACGCCAAAGCGATGTTGTTCGTCAGTTATAACCAGACCAAGCTGTTTAAATTCAACGTCATCTTGAATAAGAGCGTGTGTCCCTATCACTATATCCACTAGACCGTCCCTAAGACGCGACAAAACCTCCTGCCTGATGCGGCGCGTCAATTTGCCGGTAAGTACTGCCAGCCTAATACCTAACGGCGCCATTAACTCGGCCAGTGTATGATAATGCTGGTCTGCCAATATCTCGGTCGGAGCCATCATTGCACCCTGGTAACCATTTTCCACTGCTTTAGCCAAAGCAATTGCCGCTAGCACCGTTTTACCCGAGCCGACATCCCCTTGTATAAGTCGCTGCATAGGAACAACATCCTCCATGTCAACTTTGATATCGTTTAGCGCTTCCTGCTGATCACTCGTAAGTGTAAACGGTAAACCAGCTATCATTTTGGTTACTCTTTCACCGTCGACAGCATACTTAATGCCACTCCCATATTTCTGGCTTTTCATTTTTAAATTTAGCAAACCGCATTGTAATAGATACAACTCTTCAAAAACCAAGCGTTTTCGCGCTTCATTAAGAGACTCTTGATCTGGAGGAAAGTGAATATTATTAAGCGCCAAACGGCGCTCACTCAGTCCGAACTCGCTTATAATGTCAGGTGACAAAAAATCGCCAGGCGCACCGAAATCGTCAAGTGCTTGACGGATAAGTATTCTAAGCCAACGCTGACCAATATTTTCACAAGCCGGATATATAGGAACTATCCTACCGGTATGTAAAAGATCCGAACCGTCCATAACCTCCACTTCGGGGTGAGATATCTGGATCTGTCCGAACCTGCGCTCTACTTTGCCAGAGACAATTAAATCAACACCAGGTCTAAACCACTTTTTCACATATGGTTGATTAAACCAAACCAGTTGCGCTGAACCACTCTTATCCTGTACAGTTACTTTAGTAATAGTAAGACCGCGCCGTGGTTTAGATTCTTGACAGTTAACAATGGTTGCTTGGAAAGTATCAACACTGTCATTAGTTAAAAGGCTAACGGATTTCAGCTGACTACGATCTTCATAACGCCGTGGGTAATGCTCCAATAGATCCCTGACAGTAAAAATATTAAGCTTAGCAAGTAAAGCAGCCTTTGCCGGTCCCACACCTTTAATATATTTTATGTTGGCCACCCAATTTTGCAAATTTATCACCTCATCACAGCAAGGATTACCTAGTGATTCGTTAATCCTAATACATACAGCAAATAAATCTTCATAGAATAAAGCAGAAAGCTTTCCTATTAAAGTTTATTTAATTCCTTTAATAACTCTTCTACCTTAACAGCATGCATTCTAGCCGCATTAGCGACTGTCTCTGTAGCCGACCCCATACAGCCTACACAACTCATACCATAGGCTGTAAAAATCTCTCTTGCTTTGGGACAGAGACGCAGAACTTCGATCAACGGCGTATCTTTCGTAATCATTTGACAACCTCCTACGATGTTATCACTTTCTTTTTCCATCTTTATGCCGAAACTCCTTCCGTTGTACCATACTCTTAATTATCTCGCCAATTTATCATTCCAGGCCTTGCATCAGCTAGACTGATATGGTAGAATATTAACGTTATTGTGGCAAGAGTTTCTTGTCCTTCGTTAAAGGAGGTGGAATAAATGGCCAATGTTTGCACTGTTTGTGGAAAAGGTGAGCGTAGCGGATTCAATGTCAGCCACTCGCACTTGAAAACCAAACGCACTTGGAAGCCCAACATCCAAAAAGTCAAAGCCGTGGTAGAGGGTGAAATAAAAAAGATTAATATTTGTACCCGTTGCCTCCGCTCCGGTAAAGTACAACGTGCGATGTAACAGCAAATAAGGTACGGCGAAAGCCTTGTGCCTTATTTTTTTTGTATCCATTAACAATAAAAGGCGGCTTTCTCGATCTTAAAGAGAGCCGCCTTTATCGTTTCTAGTTATCACTTGTTAAACTTGCGTTGGAAAGGCTTGCTCAAGTAGCCTTTTAAGCTGCGTGCGATCAAAATTGTATTTTTCGCCACAGAAATGACAAATGATTTCAGCCTCACCCTGCTCTACCATACCACTCAATTCTTCTGGGCCTAGGCTAACCAACATATTTTCTACCCTCGCAGTAGAACACTGACAATAGAATGCTAAGTTTGAAGAATCAAAAACCTTAGCCGACATACCGGCAAAAATTTGCTTGAGAATAGCGTTAGCGTCGCTACCCTGATTAACAAGTTCTGATACTGGTGGCAGCGCCGCCAAATTTTTTTCTACCACCGCCAATACTTCATCTTCAGCACCAGGCATAGCTTGCACCAAAAATCCGCCAGCGGCTGCGACACTCAAATCAGAGTTAACTAAAACTCCTAATGCCACAGTAGATGGCGTCTGCTCAGAAACAAGTAGATAGTTAGCAACATCTTCGGCTATCTCACCGCTAATCAACGGTGCACTGCCAGTAAAAGGCTGCTTTAACCCAGTAAAGCGACGAACAAAAACGTTTCCAATTCCCACAGCGCTGCCCACATCAAGTTTTCTGCTTACAAGCGGCAAATCAACCTGAGGGTTTTCTACATACCCACGAACGGTTCCCTGAGAATTAGCGTCAGCTACTACTGTTCCTAATGGACCGTCACCAGAAATACGTATCGTAATTGCTTCTTCAGTTTTTAAGTCAGCCGCCAATAATAGCGCCGCTGTCATCGTCCTCCCCAGCGCTGCAGTCCCCACCGGATAACAATCGTGTCTTCGCCGCGCCTCCTCCACCAAATTGGTAGTTACAGCCGCGAATGCCCGTACTCCAGAAACAGTAGCTCTTGCCAAATGATCGCTCATAACTCCTCCTACATCAAATCGATATTTAATTGTTATTCAACTGCAGTCAATCTATAAAAAGTATAAGACTTACGAAAGTCAAAGTAAAGTTCCATATGTCAGATTTAGCACAGTTACAAAAAAGATAACTGCCTTGGAAAATTGTTTACCAAGACAGTTATCTTTTGTATGCTATGCAAAAACGATGCAAATCGAATGATTTAATTCCTGCAAACCTCAAGTCAAATCTTACATATTGGCCATTTCAATAGCTGTACGCTGCTCTTTCGATACCAGAGCCGCAATAATCCCTAGTACGCTAACCACAGCTACAATCGCGAAAGATATATGGTACGTTCCGCTAGTTTTCAGCGCATAGGATCCAATCATAACGCCAAATGCCCCAACGAAATTACTGACGCTAGTCCAAGTAGCTGCCACCTTGCCAATTACTTCCGGTGAAAAGCTCTTGACAGCAAAATACTGGTTGCCTACTGCAGTAAATGGGTTGACAAAGCCAGCCGCTAATAACCATACTGTGAGCACAGCAGGATTGCTATAGATCGAATGTAACAATATTCCGTTAAAAAAGATTAAATTGCATACAAACCCGGCTATTACCAATACTCCTGACTTTCCCTTAAAAACTTTGTCAATGACAAGCCCGCCAATAAATATACCAAACAAGACACCAACCCACGTACCAGAAGAAAATTGTCCCGCGGCTTCAGGTCCATAGCCAACACCAACAGGCGGCTCTACAGCCAAATACCCTGGACTCAGATCATTAAATGCATTGTTTGCCCAAACGCTGAGCGCCATAACTGCCAGACCAAGCCAGAAGGCCGGATTATGCTTAATAACCTGCCAAAAATCACCTTCAGAAGTGGCATCACCAGACGACTCCACATGACTATTTGGCGCCTGATAATTTTTCGCAGCAATTGATACAGCAAGAATAAACAAAAAACCAACTAGCAAAATAGTTGACATCCAAGCTATCCCGACTTGCCAACTACCAGCGCGTTGAACAAGTGCCGGCCCAAGGATAAACCCGCATATTGCCCCCAACATAGTAAGAGCGTTTAAACCCAGTGCCAAGCCCCGCTCCTTCTCTGAGAACCAAAGTGATACTACTGGGTTAATAACGATCAGGCCAACCGCTCCTCCCAAGGCCGTTAATACCCGTAGAAAAACCACACCATCATAACTATGCCCAATAAAGGGATAAGCAGTATTGGCAACAATAAGCACTGCCATACTGCCTACCATTACCTTAAATACGCCAAACTTGTCCAGAAGATATCCTGCGATCATAACTCCTACAGCAGTGGAAAAAATATTGAGTCCCATGATGCCAAAGGATGCCGTGCCAATATCTACGCCGAGATCTTTGGCGATTACTCCCATTAACGGAGCTACAGCCAAACCAGTCATCATTGAAAAAATCATCATTAGTATCCCTGAAGCTAATACAAACCACCTAAAAGTCGGATATTTCTCCGAATTACAACAATTATCTTTGCTACTCATCTGCCTAATTCCTTTCGTTACTATAAAACCGCACTTCGCTATCTAATCCTTGCGGTTCATATTACATAAATTACCATAAATGAACGGTATTTTGTTCACACTTATACGCCATTTACATTGGTTAAAAATTTAAGCCATAAAACAAACTGCCATAAGCATTGTTGCCTCTGGCAGTTTGCCATAATCCACTATCTCTATCTGGTGCTTATATAGCCCCTGTATTGCTGAAGATGGTCAGATTCTGGTC
This sequence comes from Bacillota bacterium, assembly GCA_017889635.1. GTDB lineage: Bacteria > Bacillota > Negativicutes > Sporomusales > CTSoil-080 > CTSoil-080. Next base: position 17,169 of record JAGGAC010000004.1, read on the forward strand.
GATCCAAGAGGAATTCACAGACAAAACCTATAAGGTTCATATAAGAAGACTTATCCCACAATTGTAACCCATTTCAACTTACTAAACAGTCTATTCTGGTTTTTGGATAAGTTCAATTAAATTTCCGGTATTATCCCTGATGAATGATACTAAATCGCCTGCCATCGGGAAAACATCCATAGCTACCTCTGCACCTTTGGTTTTCAAATCAACCATTAGACTGCGGAGATCTTTTACTTCATAAGCGACATGTTTTGTTCCATGAGTCCGAATATCAAGGTTTGGAGTACGCCGATCTTCTGGCAGCGAAGCAGCTCCTTCTACTTCAAACAACTCTATACTAAAATCGCCGAGTTCAAGAAATGCAATCCGTGCAGGCAATTGAGGAACGAAATTATCTGATACAAGTTTGAAACCGAACATTTTTTGATACCATGCTATTGAAGCTTCGATATCCGGTACGCTAATTCCCTGATGTAAGGGCTTGATAACAGGTTCTGAACATTTATTACAGTTTGCCATATCTTTGACTCCTCCATTTCATTAGGCTATTGCCTTAGAAAATTTTTATTATTGTTTACTGCTCACTCAAAATCTTCATTTAAATGCGTTACGTTATTTAGATATTACCGTTTGGCATAAGAAGAACACGTGCAAGCTCAAGTTTGCCTGTAGCAAGCTCTTCCAGTTTGTTGATCGCATCATCAAGTGGTGCCTTTAATATGGAATAAGGCTTGGTGTCCAGCTTACCCATACTAATAAGCGCGAATAGCATCGTAATTTCTTCCTTAGTGTAAGTAAAGGTAAACTTCAAATCATACTGGTAATGACCTAATGCCGCAGTTACCAACTGATAAGGGCGACCATCGTTACCGATAAGCATTACCTGTCCACTTGGCATACAGAGGTTAATGCAGGTATCGATGGATGATGGATGTCCTGCAGCCTCAAAGCAAACCTGAGCGCCATTTGCCTGTGAAAGAAGTTCCTTTGCTTTAGCAATGTCATTCTCATTAGACGGATCAAAAGCATAATCCGCACCTACTTCGAGAGCAAGTTTACGTTTAGACTCTAAGGGATCAAATGCGATTAAGTAAGTTGGCCCAGCCATCTTTGCAGCTTGGATAGCAGAAAGACCGATGGAGCCGCACCCTGATACGACAACACTATCGCCAACCTTCATGTCTGACCGACGAACAGCATGGAACCCAACAGCAAGAACGTCAAAGAGAACCGCCTGTTCGAAACTTACATTATCAGGGATTATAAAAAGTTCATTTTGTGGAAATTTTGAAAGGACATATTCAGCATACGCGCCTTGTGTGTTAGGCCCAATGCCAATTGTATTTGGGAAACCGTTTATGCATGTGTTAGGTTTACCTGAATTGCAGGAATAACATTTGCCGCAATCACCAGGAGGTCCGACAGCTACGCGGTCGCCGACCTTAACACAAGTAACGCCTTCGCCTATTTCATCAACATAACCAACTGCTTCGTGGCCAAGAACGAGTTCCCAGTTAAAGATACCTTCCATTGAATAAGCATGAACATCAGTACCGCAAATACCACAATATGCAATCTTAACAACAACTTGTCCAGGCCCTGCTTGAGGTTTTGGTATGTCTATAAATTCCACATTACGTGGACCATGATACTTTACTGCTTTCATAAAATCCCCCCTTTCGCACACAACAAATTTTATTTTAAATAATCTTATAAAATGTTAGCTATTATTAATATACCACGTGAAAAAAATTTGTAGAAATATTATTTAGTTCTAACATTTATAATAAATTGTTACAAATTCAATCTGTTATGATTTTTTCGAAATATAGTGTTTTTCAGAAAATAATCGGATAAATGTTTGGTCAAAGAATATAATTGTAAGAATTTAATTGTAAGAATTTAATTGTCATACTATAATTGTTTTGATAGTTACAATTTCAAAGGAGAAATCATGGATATACGGCAATTGCGCAACTTTATTTCGGTTGCTGAACATTTAAATTTTTCTGCAGCTGCTAAAGATCTGCACATCAGTCAGCCAGCTCTTAGTAAACAAATCACCGATCTGGAATCACAAACAGGTCTTCAGCTTTTTATACGGAATACCCGAAATGTTGAACTTACATCTGCTGGCGCCGCGCTCTTCGAAAAATCCTTGGCAATCGTTGCCAGATCAGACGCAGCTATAAACAAAGCCCGCCTAGCCTCCCAAGGGAGTGTTGGACGATTGCATATTGGTTATTTAGGTTCGTTTGAAAACAAATTACCAGAATTAATAAGAAAGTTTCGCATTTCTTTCCCAAACTGTGATATTACCTTTTCTCAGTTCAATTGGGGCCTTCTAAACCAGGCTTTGGAAGACGGCAATTTAGATATCGCCTTTACTCCCTCCTATGGGCTTGAAGGCTTATCTGGAGTAAGCTGGAAATTAGGTTATCATTCTTATTCCCTTACAGCTATTGTTCCCCAGGAACATCCTTTGGCAACTAAAGAATCGGTACCATTATCAGCTTTTGCTCATGAACCTTTTGTGGTACTTTCTCGACAGGAATGTCCTCTAGCCTATAATCACATGCGTCAGCTATGTAAAGCCAGTGGTTTTACCCCGAACATTGTTGGCATCGCCCCGATTCTTGAAACGTTGCTCTTGATGGTTGCAACCGGAATGGGCATTACCATTCATTCGAAGCTTGTTAGTAGTTATGGAATATGCAATCTTCATTACCTTGACCTCGAAGATTGCCCCTTTACATTTAATATGGCTGTTGCTTGGAAAAGCACCAACTCAAATCCCCTAATCCCCTTATTTCTAAACACCTTTGACAAAGAATATTGTCTGGTATAATACATTATATGGCTATTTTTATTCTTTTTAATTATATCATTTAAAACAATCACTTATAAAACATCCGCAAAAAAATTAGCATAAATAATTCATCTATTATCGCGATTGCAAAGGAGTAACTATGAATATCAAGCAATTGCAATACTTTATCTCCGCTGCGGAGTATTCAAACTTCTCTGCAGCCGCTAAAAATCTTAACATCACTCAACCGGCGCTTAGTAAACAAATCGCCGATCTAGAAGCCCAAATCGGTCTAAAATTGTTTGACCGTAATACACGTTGGGTCAAACTGACCGCTGCCGGAGCCGAATTCTTAAAAGAGGCTATTGCTATCATTACCGAAACAGAAAGCGCAATAAACTACGCTCGACTCGCCGCCAATGGAAATGTCGGCAGTTTATCGATCGGCTTTCTAGGTCCTTTTGAACGCGAAGAATTGCCAAAACTAGTCAGTAACTTTCGCCATAACTACCCCCGCGCCGCCCTCAGCTTTTCCAAACTCAGCTGGGGAGCACTGACCGAATCTCTGGAAGCCAGCAAAATTGATGTCGCGTTTACTATGACCCAGGGGCTGCATGATTTGCCAGGCATTTCCTTTCAGTTGAGCCGTCTTTTTTATCCGCTCTCGGTAATAGTACCTGATGATCATCCCTTTGCGAACAAAATTAAAGTTCACATTTCCGAACTTGCCACCGAACCTTTAATTATTCTTTCACGTTCAGAATGCCCTCAAGCGTATGAACACATGCGTCATATGTGTATATCCAACGGATTTTATCCTAACATAGTAGCAACTGTCCCCCTCCTGGAAACACTGCTGTTAATGGTTGCAACCGGAATGGGTATTGCCATTCAAACCAAGCATGTCAAAGCCTATGCAAATTCCAATCTCCGTTTTATTGACCTTGATGGGTGCTCATTTATTAACGGATATGCTGTCGCCTGGAAAACCACGAACCCTAATCCTTTGATTCCATTATTTCTAGAGTCACTAAAAAAAGAAAAGTTCCTTATAACCTGATAATGTTTTACAATTCCTAAAATAAAAGTTCGCCGGAAATATTTCCGACGAACTTTTATTATTAGGTTGAAATTTCTTCTCTAGCCAACACTTCTCCGGTCTGCCAGTCATAAATCTCTATCCTGTTGTCTACTATCAACGCGATTGTACCCCGCTTGTCTTCGCGTTTGGACATTGACGGTGAGCCAGGGTTAAGCCAGATAATGCCCTCTTGCTTTGTAAGCGTAGCTCTATGAGTATGACCGGTAATAATAACTGCAGCCTTCATTCTACTGGCTGTTTTCCATACCATATCTTCAGTCAGCATATGACCGTGATTTACAATTATCCTTTTTCCTTCTACCACTACATACGCGTATGGCGCCTGAACCGGCATACTTAGAACCATGCTGTCAACTTCGGCATCACAATTACCACTGGCAATTGTCACTGGCACAGGACAGTTATTTAATTCTTCCGCTAATGCCTTTGGATTATACTCGGCTAAAATGTCATTGCGCGGTCCATGGTACAGCACGTCACCGGCGTGAATAATAAAATCAACATCATAGAAATACCGTTCATAAACTATTCGCCAGGTTTCTATGCAGCCATGAGTATCGCTGATAACGCCGATTTTCATCAGGCATCGCCTCCGTTGATTATTGCAAATTATTTCAAATGACTTTTAATAGATTCGCCATTTCAATAGCTGATACCGCCGAATCAAACCCTTTATTACCGGCTTTAGTTCCAGCACGTTCCACCGCCTGCTCAATAGTTTCAGTAGTCAGGACGCCAAAAATAACTGGCAAACCGCTTGCCAATGACACCTGTGCAACGCCTTTAGACACTTCGGCGCAGACATAATCAAAATGCGGTGTGTTGCCCCTGATGACTGCACCCAAACAAATTACAGCATCGTATTTCTTGCTTGCCACCATTTTCTGAGCCACTAATGGAATCTCATAGGCACCAGGGACCCAGGCAACTTCAATATTTTCATCAACTGAGCCATGACGCTTTAATGCGTCCAAAGCCCCCCCCAACAGTCTGCTGGTGATAAATTCGTTAAATCTGGCCACAACGATGCCGAACTTTAACCCTTCAGCAACAAGATTACCTTCAAATGTTTTCATACTATAAATTACCTCCTAATTATTTCAAAAGATGGCCTAACTTAGATTTTTTTACTGAAAGATACCGCTTATTGAAGTTATTGGCTTTAATCTCCAATGGCACACGTTCAGTAATAGTCAAGCCGTAACCTTCAAGTCCTACTCGTTTCTTGGGATTGTTAGTCAACAATCGGATACTAGACAGACCAAGATCGGCGAGAATCTGGGCTCCAATACCGTAATCCCTTAGGTCAGGCGCAAAGCCTAATAGCTCATTTGCTTCCACTGTATCCTTACCTTGATCCTGCAATGCATAAGCTCTAATTTTATTAGCTAACCCAATGCCACGCCCTTCTTGACGCATGTAAAGAAGTACCCCAAGCCCTTCCTCATCAATCCTCTTTATGGCTAATTCAAGTTGTTCGCCGCAATCGCAGCGAAGCGATCCAAGAACATCGCCAGTAAGACATTCGGAGTGCACACGAACAAGAACATTTTCCTTGCCTGCTACATCTCCCTTTACCAATGCAACATGGCACTGATTATCAATCTCGCTTTCATAGGCAACCAGTCTAAAATCCCCGAACTTTGTAGGCAGGTTAGTTTGCGCAGCCCTAGTAATAAACTGTTCGGTGCGCTTACGGAATTTTACTAAATCAGCTACAGAGATCACTTTCAAACCATGTTTAGCCGCAAATTCCAGAAGCTCAGGCAACCGAGCCATTGTCCCATCATCATTCATAATCTCACATATAACACCTGCCGGATAAAGTCCCGCCAGCTTAGCCAAGTCCACAGCTGCTTCAGTATGTCCGAGTCGTCGAAGCACGCCACCTTCACGATAACGGAGCGGAAATATATGCCCTGGACGGCGAATATCCTTGGGTTTAGTCTTAGGATCAAGTACCGCCTTAACAGTTTCAGCTCGCTCAAAAGCAGAAATACCTGTTGCAACACTTTCAGCATCAATGGAAACAGTGAATGCAGTACCCATTGTCTCAGTATTATTGGCAACCATTAGATCAATATCAAGTTCATCCAGACGACTGCCAGCAACCGGCATGCAGATAAGCCCTCGTCCATAAGTTGCCATAAAGTTGATGGCCTCAGGGGTTACCTTTTCGGCAGCCATCAATAAATCTCCCTCATTCTCCCGATCTTCATCGTCTACAACAATAATAATCTTACCGTTTTTTATATCCTGAATAGCTTCTTCAATAGTGTTAAGTTTCAAGTTAAACTCCTCCTTCATAAGGCAAATCCGTTTTCCAGTAAGAATTCTGCGGTTAATCCTGATTTGACTTGCTGTTGTTCGACTGGCCCAAGTCTCATAAATTTTTCAATATATTTCCCGATTATATCAGTTTCCAGATTCACTTTATCACGAACTCCTTTAATGCCTAGCGTCGTTGCCGCCGCAGTATGAGGAATAAGCGAAACAGTAAACCAACTATCGCCTAGTTCAACTACAGTAAGACTAATACCGTCAATAGCTACTGACCCTTTTTTTACTATGTAGCGCATAACTTCTGGGCGGGCTTCTATCTTAACAACGACAGCAATATCATTTTGTTCTTTATCCAGGATAGTCCCCATCCCATCAATATGTCCGCTAACAATATGACCGCCGAATCTATCCCCAACCTTAAGCGTACGTTCAAGATTTACGACATCACCGGCTTTCAGCTTTGCCAAAGCCGTGCGTTCAACAGTCTCTGGCATAACATCGGCAGTAAACCATTCGTCAGTAAAATCGACCACAGTCAGGCAAGTTCCATTAACAGCCATACTATCGCCTAGTTTAATGTCGCCTAGCACTAACCTGGCGCTAACCGTTATCCGGACCGACTTCGCACCTCTGACAATATTTCTAACCCTTCCCAACTCTTCCACAAGTCCGGTAAACATCGCGTCCCTCCCTTCCCAGCAGATAACCGCTGATTAATATGTCTTCGCCGCTAGGTACAGCATTCATTTCCTCAAGTCTTATAGCAGCTTCGATTTGTTCAATACCCCTTCCGCCAACCGGTCCTGGAGCAGCATTACCCCCAATGATTTTAGGTGCGACAAATGCGTAAATCTTGTCCACAATATTTGCAGTTAACGCAGCAGCATTTATGGCCGCTCCGCCTTCAATTAGCACGCTTGTAATATTCCGCTTTGCCAGCTGATCAAATAAAATTCGAAGATCGACGCCATTCTCGCTGCGCGGCATAATTAAAACCTCAGCCCCTATAGCCCTTAGAGCTAATACATTGTGCGTTGGTGCATCACAGGTTGCCGCAATAATGGTTGGTGCCTGACCATCAGTAAGTACTTTTGCCGAGAGTGGCGTTCGTGCAAAACTATCAACAATAACCCTGAGTGGATTTTTTCCGCCTTGAGGCAACCGAGTGGTTAGTTGCGGATCATCAGCTAACACAGTACCAATTCCAACCATGATAGCATCACAATTATCCCGCAGCAGATGAACACGTTCCCTGGATATTTCACCTGTTATCCATTTTGAATTTCCAGTTCGGGTGGCAATTTTTCCATCCAGAGTCATCGCTGTTTTCATAAGGCCAAAAGGCATTCCTGTAGAAATCCACTTAATAAAAACCTCGTTAAGTTTTGCAGCTTCCGCAGCCAGCACACCTTCCACAACTTCAATTCCAGCAGTTCGCAGCAGTGTCAAACCGCGTCCCGCTACCTGTGGATTAGGATCAGTCATAGCCACAACAACCTTTTTGATCCCAGCGTTAATTACCGCTTCAGCGCACGGCCCGGTACGTCCATAGTGTGAGCATGGCTCCAACGTAACATACAGTGTAGCTCCGTGAGCCTTCTCTCCTGCAGCCATGATCGCATGAATCTCAGCATGCGGCGTACCTGCTTGTTGATGGTAGCCTTCACCAACAATCAGTCCATCTCTAACTATAACTGCCCCTACCATTGGATTAGGACTAGTTCGTCCAATAGCTTGCCGAGCCAGGTCAAGAGCTCGACACATATACTCAATATCTTGTTTCATAATGGCACCTCAAAATAAAATAAGACCGCTTAAAAAGTGCAAACTTTTTAAACAGCCTTTCGGACAACAAAAACAACGTGCCTGGTCACTTAGACCAATTAACACAGCCTTTTCCCCTCCAGACTATACTGTCGGCACCGGAATTACACCGGATCAGCCATACGGCTCGCGGGCTTTACCGCCGGTCAGGAATCAAAAGATTGCTCTTTTTCACCTTGCCCCAAAGGCTCAATATTTAATTTCCATAACTATATTAACACTTAATTTTTATCTGGTCAAGCACCCCTTAACCCATTAATAGCTTGGCTAAGATTATCAGCACCGTAAATGGCCGATCCTGCCACCAGAATATTAGCACCTGCACTAATTACTGCCTTGGCGGTATCAATATTAATGCCCCCGTCTACTTCAATATCCACCGCCAAATTACGAGCAACAAGGATCTCTTTTAGTCGTTTAATTTTATCAATTGCCAGCGGAATAAACTTTTGCCCGCCATAGCCTGGGTTAACCGACATTATAAGCACCATGTCAACCTCAGTCAATACCTCTTCTACTATTGAAAGTGGTGTAGATGGATTAAGCGAAACCCCTGCCTGTGCACCATTTTCTTTAATAGTCTGAAGTAGTCGGTGAAGATGTGGCGCAGTTTCAGCATGTACTGTTATAATGTCGGCTCCAGCTTCAATAAAAGGTAATATCATATCCTGAGGGTTAGTAATCATCAAATGAACATCAAACAACAGCTTAGTAGCTGAACGAACAGCAGCTACTACCGGTGGCCCGAAAGTTAGGTTTGGTACAAAATGGCCATCCATAACATCAATATGGATTAAATCGGCCCCGGCTGCCTCAACTCGCTGTATTTCCGACGCTAAACAACCAAAATCAGCAGACAATATTGAAGGTGCAATCTTTATCATAACTAAAAAACCCTTTCTTATTTTCTCCTAACCTCATTAAGTATTTCCATATAAGAATTGTAGCGTTCCCTGGCAATTTGTCCCTTATCCACCGCCTGCTTGACAGCGCACTGAGGCTCTCTGTCATGCAAACAAGAATTAAACTTACAGTTTGGTATAAAGTCTACAAATTCAGGAAAATAGTTCCCTAACTCGTGGGGATCTATATCTGTGAACTCAGTAAAGCTAAAGCCTGGAGTATCCACCACAAACCCTCCTCCAGACAGAGCAAGCAGTTCCGCATAACGAGTTGTATGCTTGCCGCGACCAATTTTTCGACTGACTTCACCGGTAACTAATGCCAAACCTGGTTCAACAGAATTAAGCACACTTGATTTTCCGGCACCAGAAGGACCAGCTAATACGGTGATATGGTTATATAATCCAGCTCTCAATTCTTGAACTCCAGTTCCTACCTTTGTTGATGATAAAATCACATGATAACCGATACTTTGGTAAAGGTCGGCAATTGATCCTATCATATCAGTATCAGCTAAATCAATTTTATTTACACATATAACAGCAGTTAGCCCTGACGACTCCGCCAAAACTAAAAACTTATCCACTAACAAAGTATTTATATCTGGATTTACCGCTGCAAAAGTCAACATTACCTGATCAACATTTGCAGCCATCGGGCGTTTGAGCAAACTTCGCCGCGGCAAAATCTGCTCAACAACACCTTTTTCATCACCTACTGCACTATATTGAACTTCATCACCAACCAGCAGGGAAAACCGCTCCTTTTTAAACCTTCCCCGCAAAGTACACATAGTAACCTTATTGCCAGTCTGCACATAATAATATCCACTATAGGCTTTCACCACAACTCCTTGTTGCACAGTGGCTGCCTCCTATTACAATAACTGTTCCTGTAACAAAGCTCCATTGATATACACCTGAACCCGTACCTGCCCAACGCCTTCCACTGCCTGCTCAATGCGATCACCAGGTTTTTGCGGGTTTTCATACACCACTCTCCGGCCGCCAGTATCAGTAACAACGATTTGTACTATCTGACGCACAGCTCCATCCGGTACAGTAATCTGCACTACAGCCCGTTTAGTAGCTCCTCCGCTTCCTCCGGAAACGTTTTTCGCCACATTAAGATCGATAGTAGCCCCTTCGAGAACTTCTGTTCCAGCAGCTGGATTCTGTCCAATTATACTACCAGCAGGATATTGGTTACTTGGCGTCTCGCTAACTGTCCCAAGTTTAAGTTTCAAACTTTCAAGTTGTGTTGTTACTGTATTTAGTGGTGTACCACGGAAATCAGGCAACACCGTTTTACGCGGCCCGGCTCCTTTACTAACCACAAGATCTATTGTCGTACCTTTATTAACCTGAGCCGACGGCCGTGGATTCTGACTTATTACAGTATCCTGGGGAGCATCAGCAGCAAATTGCTCATCAACTCGCCCTAAGACCAAACCGGCATTCTTTATTTGCAATTCAGCATCCCGGCGACTTAACCCTTTGAGTTCAGGAACAACAGCAACTTCCACTCCCTTACTGACAACAATATTGACCGTTCGCTGTTCCTTAACCGTCGTTCCTGCCTCAGGATTTTGGGAAATAACAATCCCCGCAGGAATCTTATCGTTGAACTCCATTGAAACAGACACCCGAAGGTTTTCATTGGTAATAATTGTCTTCGCTGCTTCGGCCTGTTTTCCAACAACGTTTGGCACAGTAACCTCGCTTAAACTCCAAAACTTACCGAAAGCCAAAAAGGCACCAACAGAAAAACCTATGAGCAATAAGCCAAGTAGTACCCAAAACCACCGTTTACGCCAAAGCGGGAGGACATTTTCAACCGGTCTGGCAACTGTATACTTGTCATTAAGCGGCACCCGCGGTAGCACTTGTGTAGGAAAGTCCTCCTTTGACAAGCGCCGGGTATGATCATCCCTCATATAGTTTTGCGCCAATTTGAGATCGTCAATCATCTCACCAATATCCGCAAAGCGTTGCTCTGGATTTTTAGCCATTGCTTTTAACACAATAGCTTCCAACAATGGTGGAATGGCTGGATTGATGCTTCGCGGCAATGGCGGCTCTTCCTGGAGATGTTTTAGGGCAATACTAATCGGAGTTTCACCATTAAACGGCACCGTGCCAGTCAGCATTTCAAATAATACCACACCCAAAGAATATATGTCGGATTTCGCACTTACTGCAACACCTTTAGCCTGCTCAGGCGAGAAGTAGTGTACAGAGCCAACAACAGTACCTGTTTGGGTCATTGTAGCAGCAGTAACCGCTCGAGCAATACCGAAGTCGGTAACTTTTGCCCGACCTGCCTTTGTTGTTAAAATATTATGGGACTTGATGTCACAATGGACAAGATTGTTCTGATGAGCATGTTCAAGAGCTTCCGCGATCTCTAAAGCAAATCTGATCGCTGTTTCTACAGGCAGTGATCCTTCACGCTGGATGCGTTCTTTCAGCGTTTCGCCTGATATATACTCCATTATGATGTAGTACGCATCATTGTCACGCCCAACGTCATAAATATTAACGATATTAGGGTGGGAAAGGCGTGCGGCCGCCTGGGCCTCCCGCCGAAAACGGGTAACAAATTCATCATCATCCGTAAATTGTGACCTCAAAACCTTAACTGCAACAGAACGATCTAGTAGGTTGTCATGGGCCCGATAGACGTCAGCCATACCGCCGCCGCCAATTCGTTCCAATATTGTATAACGATTATCAAATGTACGGTTTATCATAACCTTCCACCCCCTTTAACGTAATGCCCTGGCAAATATCTCACGAGCAACAGGCGCCGCTTCTTCGCCGCCTGCTCCTGCATTCTCTATAATAACAGCAACAGCTATCTTCGGATCGTTAGCTGGAGCAAACCCGATAAACCATGCATGCGACGCACCATGCGGATTCTCTGCTGTACCAGTCTTGCCAGCAACCTGAATGCCCTTTAGGCCTGCAGCTGAGCCTGTCCCATCATTAACAACGGCCACCATCATCTTGCCTACAGTCTGAGCAAGTTCCTGGCTGGTTGGCTTCAAAAATTCCTTACTGGAAACTTCCTGTATTATGGCGCCATCAGTATCCGTAATCTTCCCCACCAAATACGGCGTCATCATAACACCTTTATTAGCGAAAACTGCAGCCAACATAGCCATTTTTAGTGGTGTAACCAATAGACTTCCCTGTCCTATTCCAGTCTGTGCCAAATCACCATCACCCAAGTGACCAAAATCAGGCAACCGTGATGGCATTTCCACTAAATCCACTCCGCTTAGACGGTCAAAACCGTAGCGTGTAAAGGTCTCAGCCATCCTGTCACGCCCAAGTTCTAGTGCCAGTGTACCAAAAGTAATATTACATGACACTGCTAACGCTTCCTTTAAATCAACCTTACCATGAGCGTGGTGGTGCGCCTCCGTCAATTCATAATCCGATCCGATTTTCAGACTTCCTTCACATACAAATGTTTTCTTTGTATCGGTAATTTTCTCCGCTAGCGCCGCTTCAGCAATCATTACTTTTAGTGTTGATCCTGGCGGATATAGCCCCTGTACTGCCCGATTCATCAGCCTACTTTCCTTATCGGTAGCAATAGTAACCCAATCGCGGTCTAGCGTCTTCGGATCAAACCCTGGTTTACTAACCATCGCTAATACCGCCCCAGACTTAGGGTCAAGGGCAACAACCGCCCCTCGTCTATTGCCAAGTGCCTTATAGGCCACCTCTTCCAGATTGGTATCAATAGTCATGATAACATTATTGCCAGTTTTAGCAGTCCAAAGATTAGCAATAGGCCCAAAAAAATGTAAAGGATTTATAACTCCAGATAATTCGCCATTATAACTATTCTCAATGCCAGTTGTTCCGTATTTTATATCTGTATAACCAATAATGTTGGCCAGTATTGGCCCATATGGATATCTGCGCTCATACCTGTCATCTTGACCACGTTCACTAAATGCCAAAACCTTACCATTTCTATCAACAATACTGCCTCGTTTTATCTGAGCCGCAGCTTCAATCGAACGTCGATTTAAAGCATTTGTACTTAAAAATTCACTTTCTACCAACTGAATATACGATATATACACAAATAGAATAGCTAAAACTCCAAGCAAAAGAAAACTTGTCCGGCGGGCGTTAACTCTTAAATCGTCAAGCATCGCCTGCACCCGCTTCCGATATAGCAAATAGCATACCAATTAAGATGAAGGTAGCGACCATCGAACTGCCACCATAGCTAATTAGTGGCAATGCAATGCCGGTAAGGGGCATAAACTTAGTAACTCCGCCAACAATTACCAAGACCTGTAGTGCTAGTAAAATTGCCAAACCACCGGCCAACAATATATCAAACGCTGATTTGGCCACCATAGCCACCCGGAAAGCTCGATAAACCAAAATTATATATAACAGCATCACTGCACCAGAACCTAGCAAACCTAGCTCTTCACCAATTGCCGAAAAAATAAAATCGGTGTGCACTTCAGGAATCAAGGAAGGAAACCCATACGCCAGACCGCTCCCCATTACTCCACCAGATCCGAGAGCAAATAGCGACTGGACTATTTGAAACGCCATTCCATTTGGATCGGACCAAGGATTAAGCCATATATCAATCCTAACCCGAACATGCGGATAAAATTTATACACCATTAGCGAACCTGCGAGAAACATTCCTCCGCCCCAAATAAGGTAACTATAGCGTCCACTAGCCAAATATGTCATAAGAAGTGCTGTTCCAAAATAAAGAATCGCTGCACCAAAATCACGTTCGAGAGCTAATATAATCATTGCTAGCCCCCAAATAGCCAAAAGCGGAGCCATTACCCTTTGGTGAGGAACAACCAAAGGGCCTAACCGCTTTGTGGCATAAGCAAGTAGTTCCCGCCGCTCACTCAAATATGCCGCCAAAAAAAGGACAATAAATAATTTTGCAAATTCTGACGGCTGTAAATGAATAGGTCCGATAATCAACCAATTTTTATTACCGCCTATATCGACGCCGAAGATTTCTGTTGCAAGTAATAATATAATACCAACAGTTCCCCAAATATATTTGTAATCAGCCCAAGCCTCAATTCGCCGACCGGCAATACTAGCGGCAAGAAGTGCAATCATACCAATAGTAGCCCATATTGCCTGGCTTAAAAACAACTCTGGTTTAAGCCTGAAAACAAATACCAAGCCAATCGCAGTCAAAGCTGCAGCCACAGGTAACAACAGATGGTCGCCACCGCGCCCGAGCCGAAGCATCACATAATGCACTACTATCCACCCGATTGATAGCCCTGCAGCTATAGCCAGTGCAATAATATCGAGTTTTTCCTGTGCCAAACACACCGTACCTAAGCCTGAAAGAAGAATGAGTCCCGCCAGTACAAGCAGCTTTAGTTCATCACTGACCTTACTCATATTTTACTTCTCCGCATTGCACAAGTATTGCAGTTATATTGTCAACACCTCCGGCTGAATTAGCCAATTGAACAAGCGTTTCTAGAGCCAATGCACTATCTTTATCCGCTATTCTAATAACCTCCAAAATTTTTTCTTCTCTAACCATATTAGTCAAGCCATCAGTACATAAAAGCAGCATATCCCCAGGCAAACAATCAATAATGCCGCTTTCGCTCGAGACAGTTTCGCCTGTGCCAACCGCCCGGGTAAGAATGTTGCGTTGTGGATGAATCAATGCTTCCTCTGGTGTAATGTTGCCGCTCCTGACCAATTCGCCAACCAGCGAATGATCCGGTGTTATCTGAGTCAGCTGATTGTCACGTATGAGATATATCCTACTGTCTCCTACATGACACCAGTATATCTTGTTATCGTCAAAATAAGCGGCAGTTACGGTAGTCCCCATTCCGGCATACTGATCATTTTCTTGTGAAAGCCGATATACCTCGGTATTAGCATCACCAACCGCCTCTGCCAACGCCAAGGCAGGATCTTTTAAATACTCATTTTTAATTATACATCTTTTAATGATGTCAGTAGCCATTTTACTAGCTATTTCTCCGGCCACATGTCCTCCCATGCCGTCGGCAACAACAAAGAGCGGCGACAGGCATAAGAAGCTGTCCTCATTACTTTCCCGTACTCTTCCTATGTCTGATTTTGCAAACGCCTGCAATGCTTTCACCTCTCAAACCTAAAACTAGCTGACCCAATGGTGATTATGTCGCCTTGTTTCAGCTGAACTTCGTCCTTAACTCGTTGTTTGTTTAAAAAAGTACCATTAGTACTCTTTAAATCAGTTAACCTAAAACTTTGCTTATACCTAGTAATACAAGCATGCTCATGTGATACAAAGTTCTCATCAATCACTATTGCATTACCCTCGCCTCTTCCAATGGATGCAGTTTCGCCTATCATATACACCGACTGACTAAGTTTAACTTTGTCGGCGCTTACAACAACCAACCGCGCCTGTTCTTCTAGTTCCTCTTTCGCCGCCGCGTAATCAGAGGCAGAGCGCCCGATTGGTGCGTTCTTAAACTCACAATAAATTATCTTGAATAAGCGAAACATAAAATAGTAAAGCAAAACTACAAGACCATAATTCAAAATAACGCCAATAATTTTGAGAATAAATACCTTTCCGGGCATTACTTCACCTCATACAAAATAACAGTATTACCCAACTTGATTTTGTCCCCGGACTTAAGCACTTTTCGGGTTATGCGGCAATTATTGACGTAAGTGCCGTTAAGACTCTTCGCGTCATAAAGTGTGTGCGAGCCTTCTTCGTAGGTTATATATGCATGCAAGCGAGAAGTATTCATATCATTAAGTGGCAATTCATTGCTCTCTCTCCGCCCGATATTAACCCTCTCTCCCCCCAAATCGAAACTTAATTCCATATCCTGACCTTCTATAACAGTTAAAAGCCCTGTATTACGTTTGAACTGCTGCTTTCTTTCTGGTTGCAATACTTTCTCAAACACTTGGGTATCAGCTGAAATAGCTGGAGACTGCTCTTCAGGAATTGGCTCAGTATAGCGGCTTTCCACCCGAAAGCTACCTCGTTTCACCATTTCGTTCATAAAAATATCCACGATCGGTTTACCAACAATGGTATAGCCTTTTCGCTTGGCTTCTTCCGCCACATAGGCAGCAATTTCATCCCTTATAGACTGACCATAAGGATTTAACTTCTCATAATCCTCACCGCTCAAAAAAACACTAAACTGGTTCGGCACATATACCTTGGCAATGCCAACCGTTTTGTCACTGTCCATCTCACGTGATAGCCGTTTAGCGATTTCTACCGGTTGCAGCCCGCCGGCAAATCTTGAGCTAAAAAAGCCATCAATATATTTTTCAAATAAATCCTCGACCTTACGTACAAACTTCATACATTAACTCCCTATGATGGTATATCTATCATTATACGTCATCTAAGGCGTCTAGTCAAAATTAGCCAATTATAATACAGTTATTTCCAACTTACATTTGAATAATACGCTATCACTTGAATACAGTTACTCTATATTGACAACACGGCGGCAATCAGGTATCGTAATATGAAGCAAACTTTACTTTTTCTACTTTATTTTATTATTAAGAATTGCACCTACATACACTATTTTAATAGTATAACACCATAACTTAGCCATATAACTAAGTAGATAAATATCTAGGTAGAATGTTTGCTATTCAATGAAGGTAATCAGAGTCAGCCAAGACGCCAAACCAAAAAAAAAATTATTATTGTTGGCGGCTTGCTTGACCTTACTAAGGAAAAATGATTAGTGTAACCCTATAATTTAGTCTATTATTTACTTTTAGAAAGGAGCAAGTTTTCGTGAAACATACTATTACTCTTATCCCCGGTGACGGTACCGGCCCAGAACTTGTAACAGCAACCCGTAGAGTCATCGACGCCACTGGCGTAAAAATCGATTGGGAAGTTCATGACGCTGGTATCGACGTTGTGGATAAATATGGCACCCCGTTGCCAGAACATGTTTTGGAGTCTATCCGCCGCAACAAAATCGCACTCAAAGGTCCTATCACCACCCCTATCGGCACTGGCTTTCGCAGTGTAAATGTAGCTCTAAGGCATTCCTTAAATTTATTTTCCTGCGTCCGGCCTTGTAAAACATACCCCGGCGTACGGTCCCGCTATTCAGATATTGATCTTGTTATTGTCCGTGAAAACAGTGAAGACTTATACGCTGGTGTCGAATTCGACCAGGGAACGCCAGAAGCAAAACAAATCATTGCGATGGGCGGCGGTAAAATCCATAACAATGCCGCTATTTCGATCAAACCCATTTCCCCTTTCGGATCTGAACGCATTGTTCGCTATGCCTTTGACTACGCCGTAAAAAATGGCCGTAAAAAGGTTACGGCAGTTGCTAAAGCAAATATTATGAAATACACTGACGGCCTGTTTTACAGGGTTGCTAGGGAAATAGCCGCCGAATATAAAGGTAAAATTGATTATGATGAAGTATTAGTTGATGCAATGTGCATGCAACTAGTCCAACGGCCCGAAAGCTACGATGTCTTAGTCCTGCCAAACCTCTACGGCGACATTCTTTCCGACCTCTGCGCCGGACTAGTTGGTGGTCTTGGAGTTGCACCCGGTGCTAACATAGGTAACGATGTGGCTGTATTTGAGGCTACTCACGGCTCTAGTCCCAAATATAAAGGAATGAACAAAGTTAATCCCACCGCACTCATTCTCTCAGGGATGCTTATGCTGCGCCATATCGGTGAAACCGCAGCTGCAGAGCGCCTGGAAAATGCTATTGCGGCCGTTATTACCGAAGGCCAAAAGGTTACTTATGATATGAAATCCGATCGCAATGATCCTAGTGCTGTTGGCACCAGTCAAATGGCTGATGCGATAATAGCCAAACTATAAAACTTACCAAAGTTCAAGGGGCAGTGTTGAAGCTTTAGCTTCAGCACCGCTCCTTATTTATTAGCATATAATTCCCCTAAGAAGCACGTACCTTTTCTAACCAGATCCCTAACAGTTATCATAATAACATTACATCAAAACTGACATATTTGATAATAGTATTTGACAATCAAAAATATATCAGCTATGGTATAGCCAATATACTAAACTATCAGGAGTAGCAATATGAGCCCTAATCTTGAGCCAGTTAATTTAGAAACGCCAGTATACATCGTCGATACTACCCTTCGCGACGGTGAACAAACACCTGGAGTTGTTTTTACACTCCAAGAAAAACTTACTATTGCTAAACTTCTTGATGAAATCGGCGTTAATCAAATCGAAGCCGGAATTCCAATCATGGGCGGCGATGAAGCCGATTCCGTTAGAGCAATTGCAAACCTTGGCCTTAAAGCCAGTATAATGGCTTGGAACCGAGCCAAGATTGATGACATTAAAGCCTCATTAGCCTGCGGCGTAACTGCACTAGAAATTTCCGCTCCCACTTCAGACATTCTCATCAGACAAAAACTTCGCTCTTCGCGACAAGTCGTACTGAATAATATGGCTCAGGCGGTTGACTATGCTAAGCAACATGGCGTTTACGTCTCAGTAGGAGCCGAAGATACAACTCGCAGTGACGAAGAATTTGTCATTCAATATACCCACGTAGCAAAACAAGCTGGCGCTGACCGCTTACGCTACTGCGACACCGTTGGAATTATGGATCCTCTTACCATTTTTGATCGCATAAACCGTCTTAGAAAAGAAGTTCCTATTGACATCGAAGTTCACACCCATAATGACTTTGGGCTGGCGACAGCTAACGCAATCGCCGCTTTCCAGGCTGGAGCCAGCTTTATTTCTACCACCGTCTTGGGTTTAGGAGAACGGGCTGGCAATGCGGCACTAGAAGAAGTAATTATGGCGTTAAAACATATACTTCATATACCTACCACCTTTAATACCACAAAACTTCAAGCTACCTGCAACTATGTCGCCAGCGCCGCCAACCGTATTATCCCTGTTTCTAAGCCAATAATTGGAGCAGGTGTATTTTCCCATGAGTCAGGCATTCATACCGACGCCATCATGAAAGACCCCTCCACATATGAGGCATTTAATCCTATTGAAACCGGACTTGAACGCCATTTTGTCATCGGTAAACATTCTGGATCGACCGTACTGCGCCAAAGAATGGCCCAACTTGGCTTTGAACTAGACAAAGCCGCAGCGGTTCGTCTCTTAGCAAGTGTACGTGCCTTTTCCGTCAGATACAAACGTTCACTAACCGATACTGAACTTATCCACCTGTACGAAACTCTTCACCACAACATATAGATTTAAACCAAGGCACAGCTTCTCGACACCATCTCACTTGACCAGATATTCCTTACGCGCTATAATATATTTTATAATAAAATGAGACCTCAGTAAGGTTATGCCATACTAAGGTCTTATTTCATAAAAAGCAACTTAGCTTATTACTGGTACCTGGCCACTATGGTTAGATTGCTGCCAGAATAAATAATAGCTAAAATACTTTGCTGGAGGTAGCCTTGGAACAACTAACTGCGTTATTGCTTAATTGGGGTTGGATGGGGTTACTCATCGCAGCCTTTACAGAATCATTTTGTTCACCAATTTTTCCTGATCTTATTCTAATTCCGCTGGCCCTAGCTCATCCTGAAAGCGCCGTGATCTACGGAGTAATTGCTACAATTGCTTCTGCGCTGGGTGGTATTATCGGCTATGGCATCGGCTTCAAACTAGGTGGTCCGGCCGCCCGCAGAATTATCCCTGACAAGTATGCCGAAAAAGTTCACTTCTACGCCCAAAACAATGCTAAATGGGCAATATTTTTAGCTGCTCTTTCCCCAATTCCTTATAAATTTGTCAGCATTACCGCTGGAGCTCTCAAAATTAGCTTTCCTGTTTTTCTAATCATATCCATTATTGGCCGAGGTAAACGTTTTTTACTGGAAGGCCTTCTCATCTACTATTATGGCCCCACCGCTGAGCGTCTTCTTAATCAATATTCAGATGAAATGCTGATGATCACCATGATAGTCCTAGTTCTTGCAGTTCTAGGTATCTATTACGTTCGTAGGTTAAAAAAAACCGCTTTAGCTGAGCGATTATAACAATTATAAAATAAAAACCGGGGTATACACCCCGGTTTTTATTTTATAATTGTTTAACCACCGTCGCACAACGTTCACAGAGTGCAGAATGTTCAGCGTCCTGACCAACGGTATCACTGTATATCCAGCAACGTTCACACTTTGTTCCCCTAGCAGGAGTGACAACCAATGCTACTTGCACTCCATCAGCACGATAGGCGTCAGCCGGAGCCTGTTTCATTCCCTGCTGAAGTTCTACCCCAGAAACAATCAAAATAGTCGCCAAATCATCCCGGACAGCTGCCAGCCGATCATAATCTTCCCCATCGGCAAAAATGCTAACCGTAGCATCGAGCGAATGGCCAATAACCTTTTCCCGGCGCGCATTCTCCAGCGCCTTTGTAATTTCGCCGCGCATTGCCAGTATTTTTCCCCACTTATTTTCAAGTGCCTCATCAAGATATTCCTGATGAGCAATCGGCCATGCCGTCATCTCAACACTTTCCGGCATTCCCTTAACTTTCGGCATATGCTGCCAAACTTCCTCCGCTGTAAAAGTCAGCACCGGTGCAATTATTGCCACCGTGGTAGTAAGAATCTCATACATCACAGTCTGGGCAGCTCGTCTTTCAACCGAACTTGGCACCGAGGTGTACAGACGATCTTTCAAGATATCCAGATATATTGAACTTAAGTCAATGGCGCAGAAGTTATGCACCGTGTGGTAAAGATGATGAAACTCATATTCTTCATAAGCCCTGGTTACTCGCTGGCGGACCTGTTCCAGACGCAAAAGCGCCCAACGGTCTATTTCCAACAACTTATCATAACCTACTTTATCGGTTTCGGGGTCAAAGTCAGCAATATTGCCGAGAATATAGCGAAAAGTATTGCGAATTTTACGATAAACCTCAGATAATTGTTTCAGAATGTCTTTAGATATACGAATATCAGCCTTATAATCGGCAGAAGCAACCCAAAGCCGCAAAATATCTGCACCATACTGTTTAATAACATCCTGAGGCGAGATCGTGTTGCCGATTGATTTAGACATTTTCCGACCTTCACCGTCGACAACAAACCCATGGGTAAGCACTGCTTTATACGGAGCCCTACTCCGAGTAGCAATTGATGTTAACAATGACGATTGAAACCATCCCCGATGTTGATCGCTGCCTTCCAAATAGAGGTCAGCCGGCCAAGCTAATTCCTGTCGCTCTTCTAGTACTGCAGCATGACTTGAACCGCTGTCAAACCATACATCCATAATATCGGTTTCCTTACGGAACCCAGCGTGACCACACTCTGGACACTTAAACCCTTCTGGCAGTATTTCAGTAGCGCTATGTGCCCACCAAGCATCAGACCCTTCGCGCCGGAACAAATCCGCTACTGCCTTAATAGTGGCATCGTTAATAATATGTTCATTGCACTTTTCGCAATAAAAAATTGGAATAGGCAAACCCCAAACACGCTGGCGAGAAATACACCAATCATGGCGATCAGCCACCATATTGTGAATCCGCTCTTCACCCCAGGCTGGAATCCACTGGATACCTTTGATAGCTTCCAAAGCGCTATCGCGAAATCCATCCACCGAAGCAAACCATTGCTCGGTAGCTCGATAAATAATTGGATTCTTGCAGCGCCAACAATGGGCATATTGATGTTTTACAGTTCCCTTAGCAAACAAGCGCCCGCGCGAAGCTAGCTCCTTAATCACTGGCACATTGGCGTCATCAACTTTCAGCCCCTGAAAAATACCTCCTTCAGCGGTAAAATGGCCGCTGTGGTCCACTGGATTTATTACTGGTAAACCGTATTTAGTTCCAACTTCAAAGTCTTCCTGCCCATGTCCGGGTGCGGTATGAACGCAGCCAGTACCTTGTTCCAAGGTTACATGGTCACCCAATATAATCGGTGACTGTCGATCCATAAATGGATGAGCAAAAACCATCCCTTCCAACGCCGAACCTTTTGCACTCCCCAAAACAGAGTAATCAACAAGATTATTGACCTTCATCACTGTTGCCACCAGTTCAGAGGCCAATAAATACACTTCACCGTTAACTTCGACCCAAGAGTACTCAAGTTCAGGATTTATAGCAATCGCCACATTTGCCGGCATCGTCCATGGAGTTGTTGTCCAGATAATAGCGTATACATTTACGGCATCTATACCTGTTGGAAGCTGCCCTTTATCATCCACTAGCGGAAACTTAACATAAATTGAATGTGATTTTTTTTCTGCATACTCAATTTCCGCTTCCGCAAGAGCCGTTTCGCAAGAAGTGCACCAGTAAACCGACTTCAACCCTTTATAAATATGGCCTTTTTGGGCCATTTCACCAAAAACCTCAATCTGTTTTGCTTCATACTCCGGCTTTAGCGTAACATACGAATTATCCCAATCAGCCCCAACACCCAGTCGTTTAAAATCTTCCCGTTGTATATCAACATATTTCAAAGCATAATTTTTACATTCCATCCTCAAGGCCAATGGATCAAGCTCATGGCGGTTAAGGCCTAAAATTTTGATTGCCGCATGCTCGATCGGAAGTCCATGGGTATCCCATCCTGGAATATATGGAGTACAAAATCCCTGAAGTGATTTATATTTTATAATAATATCCTTCAATATCTTATTTAGCGCATGACCAATATGAATATTACCGTTAGCATAAGGCGGCCCATCATGCAGGATAAACTTTGGCTTATTCGCAGCAGCTTTCAATTTTTCCTGATAAATTCGCTTATCTTCCCAATACTTTAAAAGTTCCGGTTCCCGCTCCGGCAAATTAGCCCGCATTGGAAAATCAGTTTGAGGCAAATTTAATGTTTTTGCGTAATCCAAAAATACCCACCTCCAAAAATAATAAAAAACCTCTATCCCTAAGGGACGAGGTTATATTCCCGTGGTACCACCCTAATTGCTCATATACGCCACTTAATACCTTGTAACGTCAGTAATACGGCGAATCCTACTTATTATTCTTCAGTTCGCAGTTCAGGAGGGATATTCGCCGAATAAAACTTACTAGGCTTCCACCACCCCTAGCTCGCTGAAAACTTTTGACCGGTTACTATCTCCATCATCACTTTTTACATATATTCAGTTGAATATGAAACATATTATATAAAACTTCTTGCAATTAGTCAAATTTTATCTAAAACAGCCTTATCTAAAACAGCAAAGAAACCGTCTCTATCTAAACCGGTTATTTTTATAATCTTTTCACGACTTTTCTGTCCGCTAACAATCGTCACATGGCTTTTACCCACAGAAAAAAGTGCAGCAAAGAACGCTATACAAGCCGAATTGGCTGCGCCCTCCACCGGCGGAGAAGTCAGCGCAAGCTTTAAACTGTCGCCAATCATTCCTAATATAGCATTTCGACTGGCACGTGGCTGCACTTTAACCTTAACAGTAATGCCGCCCTGAAATTCTCGACAATCAAGAGCTTCCAGCCTCAAAATTAATTATCATCCTCTTCTTCAGTCTGTAATAATTCCAGTTGAGCCTGAATCAAAGTCCGTATCCTGGCCCGATATACCTGAGACTGCTTTTTGAGTTCATCATATTCAGCATTAGCACGTCGAACCTTTGATGTCGCTTCTTCCAACAGCTTCTGGGCCCGAACTTGTGCTTCTTTTAGAATCAGTTCCGTTTCCTTCTTGGCGTTTAGTTTTACATCCTCTGCCGTTTCCTGGGCAATTACTAATGTATTGTGAAGCGTACTTTCCATATGTTGATAATGCTCTAATTTACCATTCAAGCGATCAAGTGTTTCTTTCAGTTCAAGATTATCTCGGTATAGCTTCTCGTAGTCTCTGACAACCTGTTCCAAGAAAATGTCTACATCTTCCTCGTTAAAACCACGAAAGCTCCTCTTGAAATCTTTATTGTGAATATCCATCGGTGTTAACATCTCACCCCTCCTCTCCTTATATAAACCGTTTCAACAATACGCTAATACGGCCTTTTTTTGTTTGTCCTAGCACCTCAGAAACTTCGACTCGTCCACGACCACGCATAGAAATTATGTCTCCTGCTTTAACAAACTGAGCTGCACTTTTGGCATCCTGCCAGTTAACTTTAACTTTATCTGCAGCAATTTCTCCAGACATCTTCGTCCGTGAAGTTCCGAACCCAGCCGCAGCCACTACATCCAGTCTGAGAGATGCTACCGTATTTCTAATCTCCTTGACTCGTTCCTCCCGGGGCGCAATATCAGTAAGCGCCAGCGGCTCTATTTCCACTGGCGCCACGCCTATTTTTAACAAATTACGACTGATAAAATCAGCCATAGCTGTTTCACATACGATTTGACAGCCATTAGTACCCATAATAATATCGCCAATTACTTCCCGTTTCAAACCCAAACCAAGAACAGCACCCAGTACGTCCCTGTGGGAAATCTGAAAATAACGGACATCTACATTAAGAGACAACGCAGCTATTCCGAAATCAATACTACCAGGAAAATCATCCTCAACAAATGCAGCCTTTACTCTCTCCGCTCCACAGAATCCTCCGTCAGTCTCAAGTTTGATACGTTCATAATGAGCTACTATTGTCTCGGCAATACTATAGCCATGTGGATCAATAAATTCACTGACCCTATACTTACGGGATCTAAGCGCCCCCTCAGCTAAATCAGTAAGCCGAGCTGCCAGTTCGAAGTCGCCCCCATCTCGGTAATAACGCAAAATTTTATCCCGTTCACTCATTTCGTCCCCATCTCCCGAGAACGTTCTGCTGCCGCTACCACAGCATCAATTAGGGCAGCGCGCACACTCCTTTGTTCCAGTACATGAACCCCCGCAATAGATGTTCCTCCCGGTGATGTAACCATATCCCGCAGTTTTGCTGGATGTTCACCGGTTTCCAGCACCATTTTAGCCGCTCCCAAAAGAGTCTGAGCAGCTAACGTCAATGCCATCTGGCGAGGCAAACCAACTCTCACACCAGCATCAGACAATGCATCAATAAGTACATATGCAAACGATGGACCACTACCAGATAAACCAGTAACAGCATCCATGGCACTCTCATTTACTATTACCACCCGGCCAACAGAAGCAAAAACGGTAGCCGCCAAATCCCCCATCGCAGTTGTAGCATAACTGCCTAAAGCAACGGCCGACATTCCCGCTCCTACCGCTACAGGAGTATTAGGCATTACCCGTATAACAGGCACGCCCGGCAATTTAGCCTCTAAAACTGCGATAGTAATTCCAGCAGCAATTGATACAACTACAGTTGTTTTTTTAGTTGACGAGGCAATTTCGTCCAAAACGCCACTAATAACCTGAGGCTTGACTGCCAAAAACAAGACATCGGCTTGGTTAGACACAGCTTTACTATCAAGCGATGTTCTTACACCAAAAGTATTAGCTAAAAAACTCAAACGCTCCTCTGAAACATCACTAACAACGATTCGCTCCGCTGCCACTAACTTAGCAGTAAGCATACCTCGAATTAAAGCCTCGGCCATTGCTCCGCCGCCGATAATCCCGATTATTTTATTATTCAACATAATATTCCTCCTGCATCCGGCGACCTAAACCTCTACCGCTTGCTATTCCAAGGTAAAAACGACTTATCACTTTCCTCTCGAGAGCTATAAGCGACATCAACATTATTCGGCGCGCACAGAAATATATTGTTCCCAATTTTTTGAATACTGCCGTTCAGAGCATAAGTTGTCCCACTAACAAAGTCAACAATTCGTTTTGCTATTTCATTATCGGCATTTTCCAAATTTACCACCACAGGCTTACGGCTTTTCAGGTGTTCAGCCACATGCTGCGCATCATCAAAAGTACTAGGATCAACCACCATCACTCTCATTTGTTTTGGCAACGCATTCAAATTAACCAGATTGCCTTTTTTAGTTTTTGGCTCATATTCATCCTGCCTGAGTGTGCTTTCTTCCCCTACAGCATCCTCAGCTTCAAAAAGTCCCAAACCACCCCAAACCTTCTCAATAAACTTCATGTCCTATGGTACCTCCTTTTTTTAATCGCGCGACCCAAAAATACCGGTGCCAACCCTTATCAGATTAGATCCCTCTTCCACAGCGACGATAAAATCATTAGTCATACCCATCGAAAGCCACTCGATACTAGTATTGGGGAGGCTTACAGCCTTCAATTCCATAAATAACTGATACATTTCCTTAAACACCGGCCGAGCAGCCTCTGCATCATCGTAATACGGCGCTATCGTCATTAGTCCACATAGCCGAACATTTTCCAGAACTGAAGTAATGCGTACAAGTTCTTTTAAGTCTCCCGGAGCCACTCCAAACTTGGTGTCTTCCCCAGCTGCATTTACCTGGATTAAAACATCCTGACGTTTGCCAATTTTACCTGCGACCCGATCAATTTCCAAAACCAGTCGTTCACTATCCACAGAATGGATTAGATCAAACTGCGGCACAGCTTGCTGGACCTTGTTTGTCTGCAGATGACCAATCAAATGCCATTCTGGCTTACGTTCCAAGATTTTAGCTTTTATTAAGGCTTCCTGCACCCTGTTTTCGCCAATTGACCATGCTCCAGCGTCAATTGCTTCTCGAACAAGCGCAGCATCCTGGTTTTTTGTAACAGCAACCAATTTCACAGCACAACCTGTCCCGATTACGTCCTTATGCCGCCGAGTCAGGGCAGTGTGCACACTCTCGTTAATGTTATCTAGATTTTTGGCAATTGCCACGGATAATTCCTCCAATGACATAATATAGTATTCGCCTATTAATAATTTTTTCCTCTTACACTCTGGTTTTATTATACTTTTTTATGTTTATGTTTATCAATACTTTTTAACACTAAAGCCTTGTGGATTCTCATACAAATTACTTAGGCAAAGGCATTAACAATGGGATTTTATACCGCAAAAATAAGACTATAGTCCTAGTCTGACAATCATCAGTAAACTTACTTTTATTACTGTGGAGCCCATAAGATAATATTGCTTAATTTTAACTATGTTTGGTAACATTATTCCTATAAGTAAACTTCTTACTCAAACCTAATTAAATTATATTACTAACCGATAATTGAAAAAACATATTCACTATACAATATCGCACTCTAGGAGGTTATAGATATAATATGCAAAAAAATTCCCACCACAACCAATGGTTAGTACTTGGAGTTACCGCTATAGGCACATTTATGTCCACCTTAGACTCCAGCATTGTTAACGTTGCGTTACCATCAATCACTAACTGGTTTCAAGTTGACCTCACACTAGCTCAATGGGTAGTATCAGCATACCTATTAGTTATCTCTAGCCTATTGCCGATATTCGGACGGGCTGGTGACATTTACGGACAGCGCCTAGTCTATACCTCTGGATTTATTGTTTTTACCGCCAGTTCCGCAGCATGTGGATTTTCTAGTAGCATTCTTCTCCTTATCGCCTCCCGAGTTTTCCAGGCAATTGGTGCATCAATGCTGATGGCCAACGCGCCGGCCATAGTTGCCAAAACATTTTCGCCTGCTTTACGCGGTCGCGCACTTGGTATTGTCGGCTCAGTAGTCGCTCTGGGAACCATGACTGGCCCTAGCCTCGGCGGAATACTTATCGGCGCTTTCGGCTGGGAGGCCATTTTCTATGTCAATATCCCCATTGGCATTGCCGGATTTATCCTTGGACGTTTCATTCTGCCTGTTGGCAAGAAACGGCATGACGAATCCTTCGATGTTGTTGGTGCTAGCCTATTCTCCCTAGGCATATGTAGTCTTCTCCTCGTGTTAAGCCACGGAGGAGATTGGGGTTGGACCTCACATCGGGTTACTAGCGGCATATTGTTGGCTTTTATTTCCCTACTTTTCTTCATACGGGTAGAAAAACAAATCAACCACCCCATGATTGATTTGACTTTATTTCACAACTGGCCCTTTTTGGCCGGAAATTTATCTGGGCTACTTTCATTCATGACAATGTCCAGTAACTTAATTCTGCTACCCTTTTATCTCAGCACAATCCTACAATTAAATCCAACCCATATCGGATTACTAATTACTCCCTTTCCCTTAGTAATGGGTATTACTGCCCCACTCAGCGGTTACCTGTCGGAAAAAATCAGCCCGGTAATATTAACAACCTGCGGTTTGACTATCACAGCAGCAGGACTAGTCTTTTTAGCCAACCTAGGACCAGAGACAGCCCTCTGGCAAGTAGCAGTAATACAAGCAGTACTAGGTATTGGTAATGGCCTTTTCCAGGCACCAAATAACAACAGTATCATAAGTTCGGTAGAACAAAGTAAAGCAGGCATTGCCGGTAGCCTCAATGCTCTGACACGCAATATTGGAATGGTTATTGGCACCGCTATAGCGGTGTCAATATTCGAAAACCGACGTCATTATCTTCTGGCTAGTATAGCTCAACCAGATCTTTCCCAAAATACTACTGCCTTTTTATCTGCCTATCACACCGCCCTATTGACAGGTGCAGCTTTTGCAGTCCTTGCTGCGGCCATCTCCCTTAACCGCCGTGGTCACGTCAAGGTAAAATCGTAGTACTATTTTATCTTACTAATCGATTTTTAATCGCCGCTCCTTCCATAATGCAATTCATATTGTCAAAAACTCATCTTCTAACAAAAAACCACCGTTAGCGGTGGTTTTTTGTTAGAAATCTAAAATTCAGTTTTAAGCTGAGATGGCTGACTTATCGCTATTTATAAACGAACGGAACTCTTCTCCATCAATAGATTCTTTCTCTAGCAGTATATCCACTGTATGGACAAGCACTGGCCGGTGGTTGCTCAAAATAGCCTGAACCTTGTTTTCTAACTCTTTAAAAATCGTCACAATTGCTGAGTGCAAGGACTCTTGCGGCAAATCAGCTGGTGACACAATACCGATTCCAGACATCCCGCCATGAACAATTTTACGCGCTAAATCAGCTGCCTGTTCGAAATCACTTGCCGCTCCAGTACTGCGGTTTCCTAATATAAGCTCCTCCGCAATGGCCCCAGCAAGAGCTACCGCAATTCTAGCTTTAAGAAAATCACAAGTGTATAAGTACATATCATCCAGCGGAGTCTGACGAACATAGCCCAAGGCCTTCCCTCGAGGCGAAACATTAACACTAGCAACCGACCCAGGCTGAAAGATTTCGCTAATAATCGCATGGCCTGCTTCATGAACGGCGATGCGGTGCTTTTCTTCCTTTCCCGGTAAGCGATCAAGTTTCTCTCCCATAATAACTTTATCAATAGCACAGGTAAGGTGCTCGGCTTTAACTTTGTTTTTTCCTTCTCTTAACGCCATAATCGCCGCTTCATTTACCAAGCTTTCTAAGTGTGCGCCGGAAAAACCAAAAGTAGCTGCTGCAATCTCTTCAAGCGATACTTCTGGCGCCAAAGGCTTATTTCTAGTATGAAGTTTAAGAATATGCAGACGTCCACCTTTATCCGGCAAATCAACCCGCACCTGACGATCAAACCGTCCGGGACGGAGTAAGGCTGGATCAAGCATATCTGCCCTGTTGGTAGCACCAATCACCAACATCTTGATATTATCACCATCAGCAATCCCATCCATCTGTACCAACAATTCATTCAGAGTCTGATCATATTCTAGATGTCCGGAATTACTACCTCGTTTTCCGCCAAGCACCTCAATCTCATCAATAAACACCACCGCGCTTACTTTTCCCTGTTTTTTTGCAAGCGAGCGCGCCTGTTTAAATATCTCCCTAACTCTTTTTGCTCCAACACCTACATACATTTCAACAAACTCCGAGCCGCTTGCAGCAACAAATGCGGAATTAGTAAATTGAGCAGCAGCCTTTGCCAAAAGCGTTTTTCCTGTCCCTGGCGGACCATTAAGCAGTAGTCCCTTCAAAGGTCTAATACCAAGTTCACGAATGGCTTCGGCATTCGCAATAAAATTCAACGCCTCCACAAGCTCATTTTTGGCGACATCCTGCCCACCGATATCATCGAAAGCAACAGTTTCTTGATTTTTGGGATTTTGAAAGGCTGCGAACGACTTGCTGCCAACGCGTCCATTACCAAAATATATAAGCATACCAGCTAGCCCGGCAATAAACAAAACCGGCCAAAGATTTACCCCTTGCCAAATCAGATATATTATTATCCCGGTTAGAACTCCGCCACCACTCGCTAATAATCGCATCACTTAACCTCCTGGCTAGAGCTTTGACGAGGAATCACTGAGTACAGCGCAGTTTGTCCCTTAGTAAGTTCCACATAAACATATTTTGCGTCCACATACACCCTTGCTTCAACCTGTGCGGTTCTAGCATGAGCCTTTATGCTATCGGCCATTGCCGCAAAATTCCCTGTAGTAATTGCTTCCTGAACATAATAATGAATATCATAATATAAGCTTTCTAATTCCGGAGTCCGGTGATCATCTAAAATAACGCTAAAGGACCTACGACCCAATATTTTCTTGCTGGTTGACATTATCTGATTATAAGTTTTTTGCAAATCCGCCACCTGACCAAGAGTAACAGTTATTGTTATACCGTCAGAGTTTTTTCCAGCCTCATTCCAAGTAGCTCCTTCAACTCCAGGTATATCCTGCATACTTTTATTCAGAGGCTTGGCAATCCCATAATTATTCCATACCAATTGCCCTGCTACCAATACTGCTATAGTAATAAATAGAGTAGCTGCATACACAGTCCAGTTATTATGATTCCAAGTCATTTTTACCCTCCCTGAGTCAAACAAGTTAACATAATTATAACATCATTTACAGATTTCGAAAACTTGTACTAATTGGCATAATATACGGCAACTGTCACATAATATAAGTAAGCTTAAGCTTTGTCAGAGGTTATTGTACCTGACGATTCTTGGAGCAAACTTAGTTTAAGTACCTTACGACCCGATTTCTAAGACAGGTTGAAAGGAGGTTATTGCTTGGATAGAGCAGCATTAATTTTAGTCATTATCGGCGCACTTAATTGGTTACTGGTAGGATTATTTCAATTCGATCTTGTCGCCAACGTCTTTGGTGGACAAGCTTCACTTATCAGCCGGGCCATATACACACTTGTTGGACTATCAGGCGTATGGGCAATTTCACTATTATTTCGCGAACGAGAAAAAGTTTGATATCACTATCACGGTTGTAGCAATCAATTCTAATTATGTACGTAAAAATTTTAAGAGGCCGTCTCTAGAAGAGACAGCCTCTTTTCATATTGACATTTTTTAGTGCTATTATCTTCTACTTTCAGTTCTTGTTATAGCGCGATAATAGCACCAATCCTACCAGTATGGCCTTTTCCTGCACGGTAGGAAAAGAACAGTTCAGTATTGCAGTTAGTGCAAACACCACTAGTCGTTATATTACTATTATCCACACCAATATCTACCAGTTGACGCCGGTTAGCTTCCCAAAGATCAAGCAACCAACGTTCCCCCCTGGGAATAATAATATCTTGCCACCAGCTAAACGATTCTTTTAAAACGCTAATTACTGTTTTATCTACTTCATAGCAGCATGCCCCAATAGACGGCGCAATTGCTACCACGCAATCAGTCGGCTTCGTTCCAAACTTATCTTGCATCGTAAAAATAGTCTTCTGGGCAATTTTGGCCACTGTTCCCCGCCAGCCGGCATGGCTAACTGCCACCACATTGTGCGTCGGATCATAAATCAAAACTGGCACACAATCGGCGAAAGAAAGCATTAACGGTACCCCTTTAGCACCAGTAATAAGCGCGTCAGTCTCCTTAATCAGAGTCGCTCCCTCAGCAACATCTTTTTCTTCAACTACATAAATACTATCACCATGTACCTGCCCTGCAGTCACCAGTTTGTCAGCATCAACCCCAACTGCTTCGCAAAACAGACGTCGGTTAACTTTTACTATTTCAACATCATCACCGGTCGAGAGCCCAAGATTAAGTGTGTCGTAAGGCATTTTACTAAGTCCACCCAGTCTTGTCGACAGGCCATGTTTTATATTTAGCTGATCAAAATGCGCAAACGTACCAAACCATACCCCATTACTATGCCGTTTTACACTAAAATTTTTCACTTTTCTACCTCCTCTAAAGTCACTGGCAAACACCACATCGTGTGCACCCTGGCAAGCAAACCGCAGTAGACTTTTTTGCTGCCGCTTTATTACATTCTTCCTTCAAATAAGCATCTGCTAAACCAATATCAAGCACCTGCCAAGGGAAGATTTCGTCAAAGGTGCGACAGCGATACAAATAGTCCTCCTGATTAATACCCGTTTCTTTCAAAGCCTGCCGCCATGCCTTTATACCACCACGTTTCTGTGCAGCAAGAAGCACTTCTCCCAGCCGCCTATCCCCCCGAGCCAAGACACCCTGAATATAAGCCTCCCGGGGCGATTCCACCAGTACCTCAATTCCTTTATCAGCCTTGAACGCCAACTGTATTGTTTTTAGCCTTTTCTCAACCACTGAAAGGTCAACCATTGGTACCCATTGGAACGGAGTAAAGGGCTTGGGAACGAATGGGTTTACGCTTAATGTTAATCTCCCCTTACTGCCAAGTCGCTCCATCTCTCGTTTAAGCGTAACTGTCATTGCAATAATTGAAGCTATATCCTCATCAGTTTCATAAGGCAGTCCAACCATTATATACAGGCGAATATTAGGTATTCCCGCCCGAATCGCCAGACCGACCGCCTTAGCCAAATCTTCATCAGTTATCCCCTTATTAATAACCCGCCGCAGCCGTTCACTGCCAGCCTCCGGCGCCAGAGTTAGCGTTTTATGGCCGCTGACTGCCAAAGCATTTGCCAAAGTTGGAGTAAGTGAATCGGCCCTTAGCGACGCTACCGATAATTTCATTCCTTGACTAAGAATATACTCACACAGTCTATCGATATCAGGATAATCAGAAATCGCGGCCCCCACCAACCCAACCTTACTGCGATATTTCGCTGCAAAGTCGACCGCCGCCACAACCCGGTCATAAGACCTTACCCTTGGTCGACGAAAACAATATCCAGCCATACAAAATCGGCAATGCCGCCCACAACCGCGCGAAATCTCAATTAAAAACATGTCCCTAAATTCAGTTTCATCCGTAATAATTACCGTTTGAGCAGGATAGTCGTCCAACCTTTTTATCCACCGGCGACTAATCCTCGCAGGAACATTGGTCAGCTGCTTATATCCGCTAAGCAGTCCATTAATACCATATTCTGGATGGTAAAACCGCGGCACATAAACGCCATCTATACCTGCAAGGTTCAGCAGTATCTCTGACCGGGATAGGCCAGCCTTTCGACCATGGTAGTACACATCCAGAAATTCGTTAATTACTTCTTCACCTTCACCAACAATAGCAACATCAATAAAATCAGCGAGTGGCTCAGGATTAAAGGTGGCACACGGTCCTCCAATAATTACCAGCGGATGATTCTCATCGCGCCGAGCTGCAACAAGCGGTATTTTGCCCAATGCTAGCATATTTAATAAATTGAAATAATCCATCTCAAAAGACACGGCAAAAGCCAAAATCTCAAACTCATGTACCGGTCGCTGTGTTTCCAACGTCAATAGTGGCGTATTCGTCCGTCTGTACTCGTCAGTATCTTTTTTATCCGGCAAAAAAAGCCGTTCACAAGCGGTATCGCCACGCCGATTGATCTCTTGATAAATAATCTGAAACCCTAAGTTTGACATCCCGACATTATAAGTATTGGGATAAGCTAAAACAAATCCCTTGCGGGATCCTGGAGCATACACCTGTGCTCCCAATTCGGCAATCAGCGTTTTTTGCAATTTCTCTCTAAGCTGCCAAGACATACTGTGCTTCACATCCCCATACATCGCGATAAAAACTCGCTTGATCTCTACATTAACATTGTTTAATTTTATAGTTATACATCGGTTTATTTATTCCCTTTATTGCCACTGTCATAACGTACTCCCCAAAAAAAGACAACTCACAATTACTGTGAGCTGTCAAATATTTTTTCCTTATACTTACCTAACTGCTTATCTTCATCAGACTTGGCTCCGACGAAGTCCAGCAAAGAGTTTAGTATCATAGCTTGATCCGATAACTTTTCCGTATAATTGCGCTTCAATACTAATACTTCTACCGTTAAAAGCACCACTAACAACAATAACACAAATTCTATCGGCGTCATTATTTCCCCTCCGCCATTTAAGGATACTCTAGAGTATATGCGGAAAGATCAGACCCGATGACAAAATTTTAAACCTGAAAACTAATATCCGCCTCAACACACTGCCCCAGCGTAAAAGATTGCACTACATCAATAAGCCGTTGATTACGCGACCCACGAAAGGCTAAACCAATGTCCCTTTCTTCTTCCTTGTACAAGCCATCAACCAGTATATCGGTCTTGACAAGTAACTGGTGCACTCCCGGATTTCTGTCAGCCATAGCCAACAATTGTTCAAAAGTGTACCCGGAATAAGTAACAATATTAAGTCCAAGTCCTTTAACGCGCTCAGCAACTAATGCTAACGGCTCAGCCTGAATAAACGGCTCCCCTCCGGAAAAAGTAACACCGCGAATAAGCTTAACTTTAGCAATCTCGGTTAATAAATCCTCAGTAGTAACAAAAGTCCCTTTATCCAGATCATGTGTCTTGGGGTTATGACAGCCTTTACAACGATGAGGGCACCCCTGAGTAAAAATAACGAATCTTATACCCGGTCCGTCGACAACACTCTCTTGGATTGTACCAGCAATTCTCACTTCCATAAATATCCCTTCTTTACCCACCAACCACTATCAAACATGAGCAGTCCGTTCTTTCAGTTCGTGACACTTCGCGTCATTAAATCGATCCATAGTACTTAAATAACCAGTAATACGACGCACCCGACGAATAGACGTAGTTCCACATGATGGACAATGCTCGGTATCAATTACCCCGATTTGGCCACACCCGTCACAAAAATCAATAGGAAAATTAATGCCAGCATAACCTATGTCGCACTGATTCATATATCGGATAATATCTTCTACCGCACCGAGGTTATTTATCGGCGGCGAATTAAATTCCACATAGCTGATATGTCCTGCATTAGCGTACTTATGATATACTCCCTCTATGCGAATCTTATCAAAAAAAGAAATTGGATAGTTAACCGGCACATGAAATGAGTTTGTATAATACTCTTTATCGGTTACCCCTGGAATCATTCCGTATTCACGGCGGTCCATTGCCACAAATCGCCCGGACAATCCTTCAGCCGGGGTAGCCAATAACGTATAATTAAGATCATAGCGCTCAGCGGCCTTATCAACCTGATTGCGCATAAACGCAACAATCTCTTCACCTAAAACCTGCGCTTCTTCGCTCTCGCCATGATGCTCCCCTGTCAATGCCACCAGCGTTTCTGCCAGCCCAATAAAGCCAACAGAAAGTGTCCCGTGCTTAATTACATCTTCGATAACATCCTTAGGTGACAACTTGTCCGAATCAAGATACAACCCTTGCCCCATTAAAAACGGCATATCTTTTACCTTAAGCTGCGCCTGCACCT
Source organism: Bacillota bacterium (assembly GCA_017889635.1). Classification (GTDB taxonomy): domain Bacteria; phylum Bacillota; class Negativicutes; order Sporomusales; family CTSoil-080; genus CTSoil-080. The sequence goes on from JAGGAC010000004.1 coordinate 52,653, forward strand.
GGTAACGATGATAAAGCTGCTCCACAGTAAGTTCAATAAGCTCAGCCAGCTTTTGGTAAAACTTCATCAAGTTACGTTCAGCTTTGATCGCTAGTCGCGGCAAATTAATTGTTGTAAAACTCAGGTTTCCCCGCCCATCGGTCACCTCCGGTCCCCGCCGGTTAGCCATGGTCCTTGTACGGCACCCCATATAACCCACTTGATCGCCGTACGCTTTATTAAAAGAAGCATCCATAAAGCTAAATGTCGGATTAAGCCGTTTAGCCGCTACCCTAATAGCCAGTTTTAACAAATCGTAGTTCGGATCGCCTGAATTTAAGTTTATACCTGCTTTGATCCTAAAAATTATATTAGGAAAAATCGGGTTTTCACCACGACCCAAGCCCTTTTCATAAGCAAGCAGAATATTCCTTGTCACCATTCGCCCGGCTGGTGTAATATCAGTTCCTAGATTTAAGCTGGAAAAAGGAACTTGAGCTCCAGCCCGGCTGTGCATACTGTTAAGATTATAAATCAGAGCTTCCATAGCCTGAAAAGCTTCATTCTCATCGACATTTTCCATGTACGGAGCCATATCCCGGTCAAAAAAGGCGAACGACTGGCCGCCATGCATATCATTCTGTGAACTCTGCAGAATAATCGCTGCTTGAGCTGTCGCCGAAGCTGGACGTTTAGGAGGCCGGATAAAACCATGTCCGGTGTTAAAACCATCTCGCAGTAACTTTCCTAGCGGTATTTGAATACAAGTCAGCGTCTTGCCATAAAAGTCAAGATCATGGATATGGAAATCTCCCCTTTTATGAGCTGCCGCCATATTTTCGGGAATCAAACGGTTTAAATAATACGCCTTGCTGGCGGCACTGGCAATCTGCAACATTTTGGCTGAAGGCGAGTTGGAAACATTAGCATTCTCCTTGTTGGTTTCCACCAAAATCTCTCCAACTGCAGCCATTAGATCAGATTTAGCTTCCCGTATCCGAGTCCGCTGATTGCGGTATATAATATATGCCTTGGCGGTTTTAGCATGGCCCTTTTCAATTAGCATTTTCTCCACAGCGTCCTGAACATCTTCCACACTAAATAAACCACCGTTATGTTTTTGTTTCAAATAACGCAGAACATCAAGTGTTAACTCCATAGCCATCTGCTTGTCCGCTCCGCCAACAGCTTTAGCGGCCTTAAAAATAGCTTCCGTTATCTTAGCCTCATCAAAATGAACTTCTCGTCCGTCACGCTTTCTGATATTTACGAACATTTAAATCTCCCACCTTTAATTTGACCCTTTATTGGACCTTTTTTTGTGCTTTCATTAAAGCTTCCAGCTCTTGCATGAAATTGTTGAGATCAGTAAATTGACGGTAGACCGAAGCAAACCGCACATAAGCAACCTGATCGATATCTTTTAGATGCCTGATCACAACATCCCCAATATAATGGGATGCCACTTCCCGCTCCATCAAATTGCGGATCTCTTTTTCCACCTTATCTACAAGATTCTCGACGACAGTAATTGGAATGGGCCGCTTCTCACAGGCTCGAAGCAATCCATTCAATAGTTTGGATCTATCAAACATTTCTCGCCGACCGTCTTTCTTAATTACCATTAATGGGGTTTCTTCCACAACTTCATAGGTAGTAAACCGCCGCATACACTGTAGACATTCTCGTCGGCGCCTGATTGAGCTGCCTTCCTCAGCGGCCCGTGAGTCAATTACCTTACTTTCAGCAAAACTGCAAAACGGGCAGCGCATAATATGTACCTCCTTACCACTAACTATCACACCTGTAATTTAACCGTTAATACCTTCGCCGAATCCCCAGCAAATACCATATGTTGTATTCTTTAAATAATATTACGCCACATATTGTGTGAATCCTGCCTCAAAAATAATTTTCTACAAAAAGTTTGAATTTTTTACAAAATAAAAATCCGACAAACATTGGAGTTGTCCTTCAGCCCAGCGAAATTTCTTACTTTAATAGCTGTTAATATTTCGACATTTTTCACACTTTTGTAACATTTACACAGCTTATACAGGCGCTCTCTTCCAGATTGCAAAATTAGCAAGTCGCTAATTATCAACACGTTTCAATTCAACTGTAGGACTTTCCACCAAAATACAGTCAACACCAATCTTATTAATTTTATTCCAAGGAATTACAACATCCTCATTACGACCAAACAGCCCTAAAAATCGCCCCGGACCGGGTACAACAATAGCAGTAAGTTTGCCTGTTGAAATATCAATCTCAATATCCATAATCCCACCCAATTGCTTGCCATCAATAATATTAATAACCATCTTTGATTTCAGATCGCTTGTCTTCAACATAATCCCCCGCTCCTTCTGCACTTGTTTTCCTATTATTATATGAAGGACAAGGAATAAATGTGACTAGTGTTTTTTTCAATAAAACTATAAATTCCAGACATTCGTCGAAAACTTGGCTATATATGGCTGACTTTAACACTCTAAAAATTCTCCAAGCTTTTCTTTGACTCGACTGATATTTTTTTATATAATTCAAGTAAAATCAATATTTAACAGTAAAATTAGCAAAGTCTATGCTCTTTATTTGATATAACAACAAAAAAAATAATCGAAAAGGAGCCCTCTCAATGAAAAACGTTGACATGAATGTAAATGGCAATATTTTAACAATTAAGGTAGACTTATCCATGAATTTTGGCAAATCGTCAAGCGGTAAATCAACCATCATTGCCAGCACCGAAGGCAACCAATCCATTCCAGGCAATGAAAATATAAAAATCGGCTTAAATGTGTATACAAAGTAAAATAAAAGCAACCACTCAACATTAAAGGCAGTTGCTTTTACTTTACTACTTATTTATTTTCCCATTCGTGCAAAAGCTCAGCTACTTTCCACCTAATCTCCACTTTGGCTGGAACTTGGTTCTGATTAGCATTGACAGGAACAGCAACCCCGCCGCTACCATCAACAAAGCACAGCGGCGGAAAAAGGACACACCACCAATTCTTCCCTGCAGCTGCACCAATCAGGATACGGACCGCTTCATACTTACCAGCCGGAACAACTACTGTTCCGTAGGAACGTATTGGAAAATCAAACCAGCCAGTTTCTATGATTACTGGATAATCAGCACCATTTTCATCAATAATTATCCGAGCAATCCGCAGTATTTCTTCCCGGTTGTCTCCAATAATACTTCGAGCCTCTACCGGATCATACACTTTGGACATTTTGGGCGTAAGATATGCTACTACAGCATCTCGAACCTTTAATTTAAGAGCTTGGTCTTTAGGGCTGTCACTATTAGCCAAAATATGTAACCGAATTATTCCCTCAGGCTTTGCTACATAAGTCCTGTACTTAGGTTTTGAGTCTAAAAAGATCCATCCGCAAACCAAGAATATTGCTAGTATAGCTAAAAGCCGATACCAACCTTTTTTTTCCATCCAACCTCTCCCTAAAAAATTTACACAAACTTTCGCATATGTCCTAAGGCAGCTTTTTCCAGCCTTGAAACCTGGGCCTGCGAAATACCAATTTCATCCGCGACTTCCATTTGAGTTTTCCCTTCAAAAAACCGTAAAGTTAAAATATGTTTTTCCCGGTCACTCAATTTTCGAAGTGCTTCTTTTATAGTTACTCCTTCTAACCAATTTAAATCCAGATTACGATCATCACTAATCTGATCCATTACATAAATCGGATCTCCGCCATCATGATATATTGGTTCAAATAAAGATATAGGTTCCTGAATAGCATCCAGAGCAAATACAATCTCTTCTCTGGGTATTTTTAGCTCGTCAGCAATTTCGATGATTGACGGTTCGCGAGAAAATCTATTGACAAGCGAGTCGCGTATTTGCAGGGCCTTATAGGCAACGTCCCGCATTGATCTGCTTACACGAATAGGATTGTTGTCGCGAAGATACCTCCTTATTTCACCAATAATCATCGGTACAGCGTAAGTAGAAAATTTGACGTTTTGCGAAAGATCGAAGTTATCAATAGCTTTCATCAAGCCAATACAGCCAACCTGAAATAAATCGTCAACATATTCACCGCGATTGTTAAACCGCTGAATTACGCTTAGCACCAGACGCAAGTTGCCATAAATCAACTGTTCGCGTACTTCGATTCTGCCTTGCTGCATTACCTCAAACAACTCACGCATTTTACCAGCTGATAAAACCGGGAGTTTTGCCGTATTGACACCGCAAATTTCAACTTTATTTATCAGCACTTTCGTCCCTCCCATGAACGTCCAGCAGTTTATCTCCTACAAGCATTATTACCAGCCCACAATCATTTTATACACCCTTAATATAAGAACGGGCCTGATGAGCTGACGCTCCCAGACCCGTTCTTATGACTATTCTATAACTTAAAGAGAATCAAATAATAAATACCTGAAATGGTTCCGCTTGGCTTATTAGTTTCATTCCCCACCCATTAATCGAATGTGCTTCTTCATTTTTTGAATTATTCGCTTTTCTAATCTTGATATGTACGATTGTGATATCCCTAACATATCAGCGACTTCTTTCTGGGTGCGCTCTCCCCCTTCTCCATTGAGGCCAAATCTTAATTCCATAATCCGTTGCTCCCGTCCAGTTAACTTGTTCATTGCAGTATGCAGTAAAGTTTTGTCAACTTCTTCTTCAACCGATTTGTAAATAATATCATTATCAGTCCCTAGAACATCAGACAATAACAATTCATTGCCGTCCCAATCAATATTAAGCGGCTCATCAAAAGAAACTTCGGCCCTAGTCTTGCTGTTGCGCCGCAGATACATAAGAATCTCATTTTCAATACACCTCGAAGCATAGGTTGCCAATTTGATTCTCTTAACCGGATCGAAGGTATTTACCGCTTTTATTAAGCCGATACTCCCAATACTCACTAAATCTTCAATTCCAACACCAGTATTTTCAAATTTGCGGGCTATATACACCACTAACCGTAAATTACGTTCAATAAAAACGCTTTTAACAGTATTATCGCCTTTTTGCAAACGATTAAGCAAAAATATTTCCTCGTCATTAGAAAGCGGCGGTGGCAAAATCTCGGTACTGCCAACATAGAATACTTCATCAGGCTCTAATATTCTTAGAAACTGAAGCAACGCAATAATATGAAGCTTTATCCTTAATTTAAAAATAGTCCAAGTTATGCGCATATGTTTGCCCCCTCTTTACCACTCCCAAACTGGAGTATCCCTGGATGAAGTAATGCGTTATAAGCACCTGCAGCATCAATACTGCCGCTATAGACGCCTATCACAACCGAATCTGTCTCTATCCTGCCCTTTTTAGTAACAACCACCATCCGATCAGGTCGAAACCCTAGTAGCATACTAGAACCGCCAACCCCACGAAAGGGTATACACTGAACTCTATCCAACCATGCTTGGTCATGGCACTGCCCCATATCTACCAACCACATAGCTGGCAGATGCTCCTTTAAATAGCTTTTTGCCGCTTCGCTCAACAGCGTTTCAATCGCCTTATGCTCCACTACAACTACTGGTGTCTGACCTGTAGCAGTAAACAGCCGATTACCGGTATCCAGTAATGCCATCAAACGTTCCTGTCGACCTCCATAATAAACAATAACCTGATAAATTAACTGCCGTCTAAAAGTATCAGCCTTCACCCTTCGCAAGGCCACCAAGAATAGCAACATTACTAATAGTGTCCCCATAACTATATGCTGCCAAGAAGCTGTTATCCAAACCTCGTTACCTGGCACAGTTGTATAACTAGCACCCACGAAAAATAACCAGCCAAATACTGCACCACCTATCAAAAACGCAATAATATAAAACCAAACTATAGAAACAATAAATGAACGCCAGCTATGCTTGCCAAACGCAATATAAATAATTATGACCGAAACTAAGGCTTTTGCCATTGGCGTATATAATAAAGCAATGCCAACTGTAACCTCCCCTAAAGAGTAGACTCCACCCAAAAATGCGGCTGTAATGGCCCGCCAAACCTTATAGTCAATTCCAGCAGACCATCCAGTAAGAATAAGTATGAAGCTATTCATGACAACGTTAACAGCTAAAATAATATCGGCATAAATATACATTCACAGCACCTTCCTGGTGCATATTTACAATCAATCCACAATATGGACCACAAAACAATTTATGGAGTAACCGTAGCAGATATTCCTATTATAGCAAACGTATTTTTAAAAAAATGTAACTTTGTAGAGTTACGAACGGTGCAAAATAAAGAAAGACTTGGCAAGCCAAGTCCTTCTCTGTTGAAAAAGGCCATTTTACAGGGTAACATCAAAATTAACAACCTCCAACTTCACAAAAAATCACCGCAAGCTTAACAGCAAGCGGTGATTAGCAAATTGCCCCATTTAGATAAATTACGTACGTCTCATCCAGGCTGGTATATCAAGACCTCCGCGTTTAAAGGGCTCAATAACTGGGCTTTCTTCGTTCTTAGAGGCTGTGGGCTTGGCATCAAATCCAGTAGCTATTACTGTTACCCGTATCTCGTCATCAAAATTCTCATCAATAACCGCACCAAAAATAATGTTTGCTTCTGGATCTGCGGCCTGAGCAATAATATCAGCAGCCTCATTGACCTCAAATAAACCAAGGCTGGTTCCGCCAGTAATATTTAACAATACCCCTTTAGCACCTTGAATAGAAGTCTCAAGGAGCGGACTCTTTATCGCCGCTTCTGCTGCGGTAATCGCACGATTTTCGCCGCTAGCATTGCCAATCCCCATCAAAGCTGAACCTGTTTCCAGCATAATTGTTTTCACATCAGCAAAATCAAGATTAATAAGCCCCGGCACAGCGATAAGATCAGATATCCCCTGAACCCCCTGTCTTAGGACATCATCAGCAATCCGGAAAGCCTCCAAAATAGGTGTTCGCTTATCCACAACCTGCATTAAACGATCATTAGGTATTGTAATCAAAGTATCCACTTTTTCCTTCATCTTAGCAATACCACGCTCAGCTTGTCCCTGCCGACGCCGACCTTCGAACGAAAAGGGCCGAGTAACAACCCCTACAGTTAATGCGCCTACTTCCTTAGCGCATTCAGCAACCACAGGAGCGGCCCCGGTTCCCGTTCCCCCCCCCATTCCAGCAGTTATAAAAATCATATCTGCGCCCTTAAGCGCTTTAATTATTTCTTCGCGGCTTTCTTGCGCTGCTTTTTCGCCAACCTCTGGATTAGCACCTGCTCCAAGTCCTTTGGTTAACTTTTCACCGATTTGAATGCGGTAAGGTGCATGCGACAAAAGCAACGCCTGGGCATCAGTATTCACGGAAATAAACTCCACTCCCTGCAGGCCAGCGGAAATCATTCGATTAACAGCATTATTTCCGCCACCGCCGACACCAACAACCTTTATAGCTGCAAACTGGTCTAAATCCATATCAAATTCGAGCATGGACATTACTTCCTCCTTATTTATCACAAGTACATACTACATAAATCTTTTGATTCTATTAACCAACGAACACCACAAATTGTCGCGACCATCGGTTTCCGATCTTTCTGCCAACGTCCTCCTGGCAACAGTTCTTAAAATGCCATAACAGGCAACATTAGACGGGTGATCATACTCTACCGGCACCATGCCTTTTAGTCCAACAACTTCGACTAGAACACCTAATATTTTCTCGGTATGGGTAGCAAAGCTCGGCAACAAGGCTGATCCTCCGGTCAAAATAACTTTTTCGAGACCATGGCGCGATAAAACTGGCTGAATATACTGATGAATCATATCAACAATTTCTTCGACCCGGCTTTCAATAACTTTAGCCAAAAAATCATATGTAACTTTTTTATCAGTAGTGCCATAACTATTACAGTCCAGCACAATATCCTGTCCGCGAAGTTCATTGCTAAGCTTAGCGTAGTAACGTTTTATTTCCTCTGCATGGGTTCGACTAACGCCAATGCTCTGCATAATATCACTTGTTACATAGTCTCCACCTAAAGGTATGGAGGCAGACAACCAGATCTTACCTTGATAGTATAACACCAAATCAACTAATCCGGCTCCGATATCAATTACCATACATGGATGATCAGCAAAAGTCGATGCATAAATTTCTGCTACGGTCACGGCATTAGCTATTACGCCTGCTACCTGAATCCCTTGTGCAGATAAAGCAGCAATAATTTCTCCAATAACCAACTCAGGTAGGCTCACAATATGAGCCTCCACTTCCAGTCTAGTACCACAGTACCCCACCGGCACCTCAGAAGATTTCTTCCCATCAACCCAGTATCCAGTAGGCAAAGAATGTAACGTCCTGTGATTTTCAGGTGTTAGAAGCACCGTTGCCGCTCTTGCCGCCCTTGCTACATCTTCACCGGTAATTGCGTTTTCATGCTTAGTCGCAATACTACCTATACCATTGACTGAAACAATATCCAAGCCACCTATCCCTAGATATACGGTTTCAACGATGGCTCTCGAGGCCATAACTGCACAATCAATAGCCTCTTTTACTGCCTTAGCTAACTCAGCTGAGTCGGTAAGATGCCCCTTGGAAAAACCAACTGTCGGTACAAAGCCACTGCCGATTATTGTGATATTATCCCTACCATTTATCATTCCTACTAATGCCTTAATCGATCCTGTTCCGATATCAACTCCTAGGGCACATTTTTTTTCCATTACTGTCCCTCTTAGAACATATTGTGGTTCTTTTCAGTAATGTTTCAACATATTTGGCTTTTTCCCTTTTTTATGTTTGCATAAATTGCAAATAACATAGATAATTTTAAATCACTAGCTGCCAGACTGTCGGTTTAACCTCTAACAATAGACTAAAACTTCCAAACATGCTTAACTTCACCACCATTAGACTTCAGATTGCGGCCTAAATCTTTGTGTACCTCAAACCCTATTGCCCTATTCTTAGCGTAGTCAAATTGATACTCTAACGGAATATACCATTCATCATGATAACCTAAGCCGATACTTACGGCATTATGCTTAATATCCTTGGACCACTTTGCTTTTTCTTCATATAATTTCAACTCCAACAACTGGTTGACAATCGGCGTTACATCAAGCTGTCCAGTAGTCTGATGCTGGATTTCCAATTGACCTGATGTACCAAGTTCCACCTTAGCTGAATTAGTCATATTTGGCACGTCGTATTCCTTTCCATTAACAATAGCAATTATCCTTCCTGTCTGCTCCCTAAACTGCACCATGTCACCTTGTTCAATAATTGGTACCACAGCAACCTTCGCTGTACTGTCAGTCTCCGTTTTCACCACTATGGGTTCGGTTATGCCGTTTGAAGCGGATTCCGTAACTGTTACAGTCTCTTTTGGCCCCCATTTATGCATCGAGTAAGCGCCGATACCTATCCCCAAAAAGAAAAAAAGTAAACATACACCTACTACAATTCGGGTTGATACTGTGTCTGTCATCGTCATTTTACCTCCCCCATTTACCATTTCCTTCATACTATTCTCATATGGTAAATAGGTGAGTTATAAGCTTTAAAAGACAAAAAAAAAGCCTTTCGGCTTTAGCATCACTTACGTCCACTCAAACTCGAGTGTAACAATAAGTTCATTTCCTTCAGGCTTAATATTATAGTAGGTAGCGCGCGAAAGCACTTTTTGAAACGATCTGATTTGCTTTGGCGATTCCCCAAAAATCTCAGGAATCCTAATAATTACCAGCGCCTTATTTTTAAAGTTTTCCACGCTACTTACATTATTCGAAACTAATTTTATCCCTGTAAGTATTCGAATAAAAGTCGCCCGCTTCATAAAAATTACCTCACATTTACTAATTACCTATATATTACCATAAAATACCAAAATTGCCAATACTTAAAATATGCTAACCCAAATGTACAGTCAGCTACAACCTTATTTTTTGAGAAAGTAACGACGAATTATCGCTAAATTTTGGAATACCCTTAATCCAAAAGCCAAAAGAGCCACATAATAAAGATCAATCCCTAGCCGATCGCCAATATAAACTAGCCCCGCCGCTAAAAGAGCATTAGTAAAAAAGCCACTAATAAAAACAGTATTGTCAAACTTATCCTCAGTCCCGGCTCTAAGCCCGCCAAAAACCGAATCAATTGAAGCCAATAGCGCCACTGACATATATTTTGCATATTCAGAAGGCACACTGCCTGGAAAAGAAATACCAATAATAATCCCTACAATCAACCCAACAATCGGCAGTATCATTGTTTGACCTCCCCTGCCACCGGCTTGGCATAGTCAAAACGGAAAGAACCTTTATAAGCCGGAATAGTAACATTATCCTGAACCTTAATTGCTACCTGTATCCCCCAAAACTGTAAAGTCTCCACTACCCCGCCGCGGAGACGCAGCGCATTTTCCATCGTCTTGGTTTCACCAATTGCCCGAATTTCATAAGGTGGTGCATAATGGGTATTGTTTACCGAAAGAGTAGGACCAGCACACCTTATCTCAGAAGTAGCAATCAACCGCTGCTCATTTATTGCTATCGCCTCCGCGCCAGCTGCCCTAAGTTCGTTTATCACTTTCAATATATCATCATCATGGATAAGATAAAGATTAGGATTATCTCCCAGTTTGGCAGGACGTTTACTATCGTCAATAGTAACTACAACCCCCGGCCCGTTAAGTGCAACTAAACCGGCGCCCATTCTTATCAGTTCTTGTTCCTGCGATGCAGCCTCATTGCCTGTAGATTTTCGCAATTTCTCTACTTCTTTTACTAATGTATCCCGTTCTTTTTCAGTTTGACTAAGCCGCTGTGCCAGATCCTCAACTCGTTGATAAGGTATTGTAGACCTGATATCCTGCGTAGTACGAAATTGCACAGCCAACATAACCCCTAACACAACACACACTAGTGCAATGGCGACTTGTCCCTGTTTGATACGTCCCACGATTTTCCCCCACTCCAGACTATTGTCGAAATTTTATATATGGCGAAGCATAATTTAAGTCGATATAATCTACTGCCGCTTTTCGTTCTCCAATATTCTGAAGAATATCACCTGTAAGCTTTGCCTTTTCGGCCAGCTTATCGCCAGTACCAAGCCTAATGGTTACCGACTGCACGGTATAGGCAGCAATATCACCGCCAGAACTTATATTAACTTCTGAAAGCTGATTAAGCGTATTTTCGTCTAGCGCTGCCAAATAATCCAACACCTTTTTAAGCGGCACAGCCTCCGCTCTATCACCAATATAAATACTTCCAAGTCTGACTCCTGTTATAATCGGCACATTAACCTGTTTAATAGTTTTAAACGCCGACAGTACCATTCCTTGCTTATCCACTTCAACAAAACCATAGGCACTGGCCACTAACGCAAGAGGTTTTCGTTCTTTTACATTAATAACAATAGTAGTTGGAAAGCGCCTGGAAACCTCCACTTCACCAATACGAAGGTCTCGAAGTAAATGGTTTTTAATCTCAGCGGTATCCAGCCGAAAAATATTTATTTTTTCAGGAACGCCAGCCGCCTTTGAAACATCTTCGATCGATAGATATTTATTACCTTCTATAACAACTGTGCCAACCTGAAAGTAACTTGAATTTATAAATAAAAATCCGGCCAGCAGCGCAACAAGCAGTAACAATAAGCAAACAAACATTGGAGCTGGTACCGACCGCCTGCCATGTGGAACTCGCTCAAGTTGTTCCCGGTTTTGCATATTATTTATTCACTCCTGCAACCTCAGCCTTTACCAAATAATTATACACCAATATGATCGTCAAATAAATATAAAATGTTAACTAAAGAAACGAATAATAGGCTGTTAATGATTCTATCCGCTCTTCTTCCGACAAATAGAACCAGTTCCTTAATGAAATCATCATCCGAACCGGGCCTACAGCAAGCGTTTTGAAATCTTTAACAGCCTATTTATATTTTTGTCCTAAACTACTTTCTTTGATTGCAGACGTCGTTTATCCAATTGCACCGTCCAAGGTAGCAGTAAAAAGTATTTGTTCACACAAATCAGCAAAGGAAATACCAGCCGCAGCTGCCGCCTTGGGGACCAAGCTGGTCGCTGTCATACCTGGGATAGTGTTAACTTCAAGAACGTATGGCGTATTATTCCCATCCAGCATAACATCTACCCTGGCAATGCCCCTGCATCCCAGCACTTTAAAAGCTGCAAGCGCCTCATCCTGCACAATTTTAACAGTTTTCTCGTCCAGCCTAGCGGGTACGATATAATCAGTAGCACCTTTAGTATATTTCGACTGATAATCATATCGTCCGTTATGAGGAACTATTTCAATCACTGGCAGCGCCCTTGGGTCTTCAGCCCCGAAGATTGCCACAGTTAGTTCCTTGCCCTGGATAAACTCTTCAATCAATATGTCACCATAATTAACGGCTTCAGTTAGCGCCGCAGCTAGATCGTCGCTTTTCTCGACAACTACTACGCCAATACTTGATCCCTGGGTAACCGGTTTAACAACCACCGGAACCCCGAATTCAGCTAAAATCTTCGGCACCGAATCGCTGTTTACTTCACTTTTAGCATACTGGCGAGATTTTGGAGTACTAATGCCAGCTTGGAGAAAAAGGCGCTTTGATATCCCCTTATCCATAGCCATGGCACTCGCTAAAACACCGGATCCAGTATAGGGAATCCCTAATAACTCCAGCGCTCCTTGAAGAATACCATCCTCACCATATTTACCGTGAATGGCGTTGAAAACCACTTCGGTACCTGCATCATTTAATTGTTTAACAAGGCTATGTGGCTCCAAATCAATCGCCGTAGCGTTATAGCCCTTTTCTTTTAAAGCCGCCAGAATTGCTTTTCCAGTGTTAAGCGATACTTCACGTTCTGCCGATGGCCCTCCCATTAATACCGCAATACGCCTATTTTCCAAAACCAGCCCTCCTAATTTGAACCACGCCGCACGATGTCGCCTCCCAGGCTCCGCAGTCTCTCCTCTAGAGCCTCATAACCACGATCAATGTGAAAGACATTATCGATTTCTGAAGTTCCCTCAGCTGCCAGTGCCGCCAAAACCATCGCTGCCCCAGCTCTAAGATCATGAACTGCAACCGGTGCTCCTGTAAGCTTAGATACACCCCTGATAATCGCGGTGCGTCCTTCCACCTTGATTTTCGCACCCATGCGGGCCAATTCGTCAACATGTTTAAATCTATTTTCAAAAATAGTTTCGGTAATAATACTAGTACCTTTTGCTAAAGTTAACATCGCCAATAGCGGAGCTTGTAAATCGGTTGGAAAACCGGGATATGGCAGCGTTTTGACATCCACCCCGCGAAACCCGCCTGCTCTAACCCTAATATAATTGAGTCCGCTATTTATTTTAACACCTACTTCCTGCAACTTATCAGTCACAGCCGAAAGATGTTCTGGCACAATATTTTCCACAACAACATCACCACAGGTTATTGCGCCAGCCAGAATAAATGTCCCCGCCTCAATGCGATCAGGAATAACAGTATGTTCCGCCGGATTAAGTTTACCGACTCCGGTTATTCGGATAGTATCGCTTCCGGCCCCAATAACTTTAGCTCCCATCTTATTAAGAAAACACTCAAGATCCGCTACTTCTGGTTCTCTCGCCGCGTTCCGAATAATCGTTGTACCGTCAGCAACCGCCGCCGCCATCATTGCGTTCTCGGTTGCTCCAACACTTGGAAAATCAAAACAAATCTCCCCGCCGGTCAGTTCAGCTGCTTCGGCTTGAATATAACCGAATCTATCGCCAACAAATGCCCCAATACGCTCCAACGCCTTGATATGTAAATCAATCGGCCTTGGCCCGATAGCACATCCGCCGGGATACGACAGCCGCACCTTGCGAAACCGCCCCAAAAGCGGGCCCATCAGAAAAACTGACGCACGCATTTCACGCATAAGATGTTCTGGTATCTCAGCCCTACTCACATTTCCGGTATCAATAATCAGAGTAGTACCTTCACGAGTAATTTTCGCACCAAGCAGCGTCATAATGTCCTGCATCATCAAAATGTCCCGCAAGTTAGGCACACCATGAAGAACACTTATACCGGAACATAAAAGCGTCGCAGCCATAAGCGGCAAAGTTGCATTTTTTGCGCCATTAATTTTTACATTACCGTTTAATTGTACTTCTCCTTTGACGATAAATTGCTCCATCGTCTTCCCTCCCAGACAAGTACAACCACCCACATATCAAAATCAAGGCCCTTAAGAATAATTATTTCTCTACCAATTTTTCAACCAATTCTTCGCCTGCAAGATAAATATTGCCGGCTCCCATTGTCATTACCAGGTCACCTGATTCCACAATTTCGGTAAGATATCTGGCTATATTGGCCCTATCCTGAATATAAACGGCCTTCTTCCCACTCTGACGCTCGACCTCGTCTTTAATCAACTCACCGCTTACCCCGGGTATTGGATTTTCACCAGCCGCGTAAATATCGGTAAGAATTAAAATATCAGCCATACCAAATGCACCGCCAAATTCCTTAATAAGTAATTTAGTACGAGTAAAGCGGTGCGGTTGAAAGACACATATTAGCCGTTTAGGCTTTACATCACGAGCCGCTTGAAGGGTAGTAGCAATCTCTGTCGGATGATGTGCATAGTCGTCGACAACCCAAACCCCATCAACACGCCCCTTAGTTTGAAACCGCCGCTTAACACCCCGAAACATTGATATGCCTTCGGCAATCTGCTCGAAACTAAGCCCAACAGACATCCCTACAGCCACAGCAGCAAGCGAATTAGCAACATTATGCCGACCAGGAACGTTAAGTTCAATTGTTCCGAGCTTTGTTTCCTTATGATATACTGTATAAATCGTAGTAGTGCCGCGAATTGTAATGTCACGGGCCATATACTCAGCCTCATGGTCAACTGCGTAAGAAACAAACTTTCTATTAATGTTCGCAGCTATATCCCTCACATACGCATTGTCAAAACATAATATACCCAAACCAGTAACAGAGTCTAATTTTTCTAAAAAGTCCTTAAATGCCTGCAAGATACTCTCCATTGTACCATAATGGTCCATATGGTCATTTTCAATATTCGTAACTACGGCAATATGAGGCGATAATTTAATAAAGGAACCGTCGCTCTCATCAGCCTCAGCCACTAAATATTTGCCTTGCCCCCATTTGGCATTACCATTTAAATAGTCAAGATCTCCACCGATGATAATTGTAGGATCAAGCCCGCTTTTCTCCAGCATAAGAGCGATAATCGAAGTAGTGGTTGTTTTCCCGTGGGCGCCAGCCACCGCAATGCCTTGAGCCTCGTTCATCAACATTGCCACCATATCCGACCGATGGAAAATTTTGATTCCCCGTTCCCGGGCGGCAACCACTTCCGGATTGTCAGCAGTAATGGCGGTCGATACCACTATTGCCTCAACGTCCTTAATATTCTCCCGGCAATGACCGATAAATACTTTGGCGCCAAACCGTTCAAGCCGGTGAACTGCTTCCGACTTAGTGATGTCCGATCCCGTAACAGTGTAGCCTTTTTGCAGCAGGATTTTGGCAATGGCGCTCATTCCAGCACCACCAATGCCAATAAAATGAATTCTAGTAATATTAGTGGGCAATCAATTCTCCTCCTTCCTGCCGTCAGCGCCTCTTCTAACGCAATGTTATTGTATGCGCCGTACGGCAAGAGTGTCACATTCTTTCTATACTAATATCCGTAAGTTCAATCGCCATTCGGGCAATGGCTACTGCAGCGTCAGGCTGGCCCATCTTTTTGCTTGACTGGGCCATTGCCGATAGCTCTGCTTTGTTATTCACCAGTTGTTCAATGACCTCAGCCAATATGTCACCAGTTAATTCGGCGTCTTTAATAACAATGGCTGCACCGCACTTTTCCAGCACCATAGCATTAAATTCCTGGTGGTTTTCAGCGGCATAAGGATACGGAACTAATACCGATGGTATCCCTCGTGCCGTAAGTTCTGCAAGCCCGATCGCGCCTGCTCTGAATATTGCAATATCAGCTGCCGCTAAAGCCAGCGGCATATTGTACAAATAAGGTACAATACTAATATTTCCAGTTTTGGCAACATCTATACCCAACTGTTTTACAGAACTAACCATATTATTATACTCGCTTTGACCAGTAACATGCAATACTTGGATATCACTCCTCCCGGCAAAACGCCGACAAACCTCAACCATTGCCTGATTAATGGTACGCGCACCTCGGCTACCGCCTGAAACTAGGAGCGTCAATTTATCCTCATTCAATTTAAAAGCCTTTAAACCTTCCTCGCGAGTAGCGGATAATACATCCGATCGGACAGGATTACCGGTTACAACAACCTTGTCCACTTGCTTGCCAAAAAACTTAGCCGCGTCCGAGTAGCCAACAGCAACTTTTTTCACTAAGCGAGATAGTATTTTATTAGTAACCCCAGGAACAACATTCTGTTCCTGAATCATCGCGGGAATGCCAAGTAAGCATGCTGCCAAAAGCACCGGTCCACAGACATAGCCACCAGTACCAATAACAACATCAGGCTTAAACCGGCGAATAATTTTAAAAGACTGCCCAATTCCTTTCAAAGTAGATAACACGGTATAAACAGTATCCATAGAAAGACGTCGCTCAAAACCCCGCGACTCAATACCGGCAAAATCAAACCCCTCTTTGGGTACAATATCTGCCTCCATGCCTTTCTTCGTGCCAACAAACAATATTTCACTTGAATCTACAAGCCCTTGAATGGCCTTTGCAATGGTTACTGCGGGATAAATATGCCCGCCAGTCCCGCCGCCCGAAATAATAATCCGCATACACAGAACTCCTTATTTATAGTCAACATACCGGGAAATATTCAGCAATATCCCCACCCCCGCCAACATAAAAATTAGCGCAGAACCACCGAAACTAATAAATGGCAATGGAATTCCCGTAACTGGCATTGAAGCGGTAACAACAGCAATATTCATAAGTGCCTGAACAATAATCATTGTTGTCATTCCGGTAGCCAACACACTACCATAGATATCGGGCGCGGCAATCGCAATTTTAAGACCGCGCCAGGCAAACAGAAAAAACAAAGTTACAACTGCCGCTGTACCGATAAAACCAAGCTCTTCACCCAAAATAGCAAAAATAAAGTCGGTATGCGGCTCAGGAAGATAAAGAAACTTTTCCCGGCTGCGACCCAGCCCAACCCCAAACAAACCACCTGAACCTATAGCATACAGCGATTGAATAATATGATAACCGGTATCAAGCGGATCAGCCCATGGATTGCTAAACGCTAATAGTCGTTTTAAACGATAAGGCTCTACAATGATTGCGACAATAATTCCAACCACACCGACTGACCCCAAATAAGCCAAATGCGATAACCTAGCGCCAGCAGTAAACAACAACAGAAAAATTGTCCCAGCGATAGCTAATGCCGTACCAAGATCAGGTTCCTTTAAAATTAGGCCAAAAACAACTAATAGAGCAAGTAGTTGCGGCATAAGGCCTTTAACAAAGTCAGCAAGTTTACTCTGGTTTTTGGCTAAACTGTCAGCACTAAACAACACCATACTTAGCTTAGCAATCTCTGATGGCTGAAGATAAAACGAGCCAAATCCTAACCAACGCCTAGCGCCATTTACCACTTTACCTAATCCTGGAATAAGCACCAGCACCAATAAAACGAGCGTCCCCAGCATAACCGGTTTAGCCAGCTTCCGCCATAAATGATAATCAATACTCATTGTGAAAAGCATAGCCACTATTCCTAAAGTTGCCCAAATCACTTGGCGTTTTAGAAAGTAGTAGCCGTCATCGTAGTTTACCTGGGCTGAAACCGCGCTAGAACTGTAGACCATGACAACACCGAGGCCTAAGAGAGCCACTACCGTAAAAAACAGGATAAAGTCTGGAGATTTCGGTTTAACCGCCAATCCATTCCCCTCCTTACTGTAGCTGGTGTACCAGTTCTTTAAAAACTTTCCCCCGTTCCTCGTAGTTGTTAAACATGTCATAGCTGGCGCATGCTGGTGACAATAGCACCACTTGCGGCGGCTGAGCTAAACTATATGCCAATTCAACTGCAGAAGAAAAGTCATTCACCAGCCGCACATTTTCAATACCATGTTTATCAGCAGCTTCTGCAAATCGGGTTTTAGCCTCTCCAACCAAAATCAGATAATCTAGTTTTTCTTTAGCAACCGTCATAAACTCTGTTAAATCAGTATTTTTATCCCGTCCCCCAGCAATAAGGATTATATTTCCATCAAATGCTTCCAGCGCTTTTATCGCCGATTCAGGATTGGTAGCCTTAGAATCATTGTAATATGGTACGCCACGCACAGTAAGAACCGGTTCAATTCTATGCTCCACTCCGCCAAAATTTTTTAGTACTTCGGCTATGGTATCCGCCTTAACACCAAGAAAGTAAGCGGCACCGCAGGCGACCAAAGCATTTTCAACATTATGGGCACCCTTTATACCAAGATCATTGATCGATGAAATTGTCGTCGTCTCGCCATTCCACCGCATTTTTATTACACCATCTTTAACATAAACTCCCGACGGCAATTCAGTTCGGCTACTAAAAAAAACCACCTGTGATGATGCCCGGTCCGCCATATGCCTAACTACCAGGTCATCATAATTTAAGATCACGTAATCATCCTCAGTCTGATTGGCAAAAATCCGTTCTTTCATTAACTGATAGTTTTCCATCGAACGATGCCTATCAATGTGATCGGGAGTAAGATTAAGCACAGCCGCGATATGGGGCCGAAAGTCAATGGCTCCTTCTAATTGGAAACTAGAAATTTCAGCCACCACTAACCCATCTTTACTGACTGAGCAAACTTCCTCCGAGAGTGCAAGACCAATATTTCCACCAACAACCACTTCCCTCCCGGCAGCTTTTATAATTTCGCCAATCAAAGTAGTTGTCGTGGTTTTTCCATTAGTGCCCGTAATGGCGACTAGTGGTACTTGGCACAACCGATAGGCCACTTCGATTTCACTCATCACCGTGATTCCTTGTTCCTTAGCCTTTTCTACCAGCGGGCTATATATTGAAATACCCGGCGATAAAACTACATAGTCAACATCCTTTAGCAAACACTCATCCTGTGGTCCTAAAGCCAGGCGAACTCCGGCGTCAGTCAGGCTATTCAAATCATGTTTTATTTCGTTCTTATGCTTAGTATCACTAAGTATAACCTCAGCCTTCAAGTTCTGGATAATCCTAGCCACCGCTATACCACTGATTCCAGCCCCAAGCACCAACACTTTTTTCCCTTTAAACTCCATAAACCAAACCTCCTTTACCAGCTACAAAAATAGCCAACGCTAATGCAGCAAATAAAATTCCGACCAACAAAAAAACATTAACAACCTTTGTTTCCGACCAACCTGATAACTCAAAATGGTGATGAATAGGGCTCATCTTAAAAACCCTTTTACCTGTTGATTTAAATGATGTAACCTGAATAACAACCGACAACGCCTCAATAACAAAAACGCCACCTACAATGATTAATAATAGCTCAGTCTTTGTCATAACTGCCACCGCCGCCAATGCACCGCCAATAGCTAAAGAACCGGTATCGCCCATAAACACTTTTGCCGGATTAGCGTTATACCTGAGAAACCCAAGAGTTGCGCCAGCTAAAGCGACACAAAATATTGCCAGTGGCGTTTTGCCCAGACTTAGAGCAATAACCGCATAAGCTGCAGCCGCGATAATAACAGTGCCGGACGCCAAGCCGTCTAAACCATCAGTTAAATTAACCGCATTAGTTGTACCAATTAGAACAAGAAAGATAAGAATATAATAGAACAAACCGAAATCGATATTTACATTAAGCAACGGTATCCATACATCGGTTCCACGTCCCAAAAAAGTAATGGCAATATAAGTCATAGCCACTGCCATAATAATCTGACCCAACAATTTTTCCCTGGCTTTAAGACCCAAATTACGCTTAAGCACCACTTTTATAAAATCATCCATAAACCCAATAATTCCGTGACCTAAGGTAATAAATAAAGCTAACCATACCTCAATACTTTTGCCGGCAAATAAGAGCGCAGACACTGAAAGCGCCGTCAAAATTATAATTCCTCCCATGGTAGGCGTTCCAGCTTTGGCATAATGGCGCTTAGGACCTTCCTCCCTAATGCTCTGCCCAAATTTAAGCCGCCTTAGAACTGGAATTATCGCCGGACCAAGTGCAATCGCCACAAAAAAAGCTACAGCGCCAGCATAGTAAACTTCCTGCTGCATTATACCCCTCCATTAACATTACAACAATAATTATGCTTAGAATATTTCTAGCACTTTCTCCATTTGCATACCCCGCGATCCTTTCAACAGAACTGTATCGCCCGGGCGAATCAGCTTACTCAACGCCTCCTTTGCTTCGTCGTGATTTTTACAAGCTACCGTTACCGCAACACGATCTTTCAGCGCCGCACTGGCGATGTTTTTGGCAAGTTCACCAAGAGTAATAACAACCTGGACTCCCTCTGCCGCCAATTTCTTGCCAATTCGCCGATGGGCCTCAACAGCAACATCCCCCAGTTCCAACATATCACCAAGAACCGCTACCTTCCGCCCCTTAGCTACCGTACCAAGAGTTTCAATTGCTGCTTGCATTGACAACGGACTAGCATTATATGCATCATTAATAATCGTATATTCGCCCTTCGTTTCAATATGCAAGCGCATTGCACCTGCAACGAAATTTTTCAGTCCAGCTGACGCTTCATCAGGACTAAGCCCCAACTCCAACCCAACGGCAATCGCAGCTAAAGCGTTATAAACATTATGTCTGCCAACAGCTGGAATAAAAACAGGAAAATGCCCCTCTGGCCAAACACACTCAAACTTAGTTCCATTTTCGGCGGCGCTAATATTCACCGCCTTTATTGTGGCTCCGTTAGCAAGACCATACAGCACCACTTTACCCTTGGTCAAAGTTGCCATCCCCCGCGCCAAAGGTATATCAGCATTTATAACTGCTAGACCATCATTACCTATAGTTTCAATTAATTCTCCTTTAGCTGCCGCAATATTTTCCACCGTTCCGAGCAGTTCAAGGTGAGTTTCCCCCACATTGGTAATAACACCTACCGTAGGATTGGCAACGTTAGCCAAACGTTTAATTTCGCCCCGCCCCCGCATGCCCATTTCTACAACAGCAGCCTGATGCCGATCACTAAGCTGAAGCAAAGTCAGCGGTAACCCAATATCATTATTGTAATTCGCCTCTGTTTTCAGTACATTAAATTTGCTAGTCAATACGGCCGCAATCATATCTTTTGTTGTAGTTTTACCATTTGACCCAGTAATGGCAATTACCGGAAACTTAAATCTTCGACGGTGAAAACAGGCCAAATCCTGTAAAGCCTTAAGTGTGTCGCCAACCATAATAACGCTGACCTTTTCAGAAATAGCAACTTGTTTACTGACAATAACTCCAGCGGCCCCCTTTAACGCAGCCTGGCTGATAAAATCGTGACCATCAAAATGCTCGCCGCAAAGGGCAACAAATAACTCACCCGGCTTAAGCGTGCGACTATTTGTTGAAACTCCAGAAAAAAGCTCTGATGACGCCATGCCCACCAAACTTCCGCCAGTTGCCGCCAACACTTCACCAACCGTGAACTGCGCCATTACCTCATCTCCCCAATAATTTGTCGAGCTATTTCCCGGTCATCAAAATTTATCGTCTTATCACCCAGAATCTGGTAGGTCTCATGACCTTTTCCCGCAATAATAACAACATCACCTTTATTAGCTATCCCCAGAGCATGAGCAATAGCATCCCGTCGTTCAACAATAATCTTATAGGACTTGTCGTTTGTCATCCCTTCTTTTAAGCCTGTTTCAATCTCTCTAAGAATACTGACTGGGTCTTCACTACGCGGATTATCTGACGTAGCAATAACCACATCGCCATAATCCATCGCCAATTTGCCCATAATTGGCCGCTTAGTACGATCCCTATCACCACCACAGCCAAAAACGACAATAATGCGATTATCTGCTATCTGGCGGGCTGTTTTTAGAATATTTTCCAAGCCGTCAGGTGTATGGGCATAATCAACAATCACCGCAAACGGCTGACCAGCCTCCACTAGTTCAAACCGACCTGGTACGCTTTCAAACTCCTCCAGTGCCGCTTTAATAACATCAGGAGTAACTCCTTCGGCCAAAGCTATACCAACAGCCGCTAAAACGTTATATACATTAAACACTCCTGTTAATTTCAAATTCAACGGCATAATCCCAAATGACCCTTTTATTGAAAATGCCGCGCCGTCAGATCGAATATTAATATCTTGAGCCATAAGATCAGCCTGCCGCTCCACCCCATAAGAAATAGTCCTACAGTTGCAGCTTTTTAGCATCGTTTCTCCCGCTGGATCATCAACATTTACCACTGCAGTCTTATTGGCTTTAATAGAACCATCTGCGCCCAGCGATTGAAAAAGTGCCGCCTTGGCCTTGCAATAATTATCGAAAGTACCATGGAAATCCAAATGATCTCGCGTCAAATTTGTAAAAGCGCCAACGTCAAACTCACACCCACTTACCCGCCCAAGTGCAAGCGCATGCGAAGAAACTTCCATTATCGCATACTCCACTCCTTCTGCCACCATATCAGCAAAAAGCGACTGTAAATCAATTACATCAGGAGTAGTATTTTTAACTGGTAAAACCCGTTGATCAATTAAATTATGAATAGTTCCAATAAGGCCGGTTCGAAAAGAAGCCCGCATTAATATTGCTCGCACTAAGTGGGTAGTCGTTGTCTTGCCGTTAGTTCCAGTAATACCGATTAGCCGTAACTTTCGGCTGGGGTAATCGAAAAAATAGGGAGCAACTAGTTGCATAGCCGCCCTTGTATCAGTAACTTTTATAACCGTTACGTTTGGTCCTACGGTTACTTCCTTTTCTACCAATACCGCTATTGCTCCCTGGCGGCAGGCAGCATCAACATAATCGTGTCCGTCAACCTTGCTGCCGCTTAGAGCTACAAACAACGCTCCAGGCCCAACGGAGCGGGAGTCGGGGGTAATTGTAGTAATCAACTGTTCTATTTCCCCCTTAATTTCAGCCCGGGGCAAATAAGCAGCTATTTCTCGTATACTCTTGGCCATTGCCGTTCCCTCCTGGATATTATACTAATATTATTACCATAGTTTCCAAAATTAACCGGTCCATCATTCACAGAAAACAACCACCGTCGTTCCAGGCATCACTTTGCTGCCTGCCAAAGGATGCTGTCTAACAGTGCTACTACCGTTTCCAAATGGTTGAATGAAAAGACCTAGTTCTGCCAAAACATCAGCAGCCTCGCGCTCTGTTTTCCCTGTTAAATCTGGTACTGTAACCTCGCCGACTGAATAACGCGGCGTAAGAGTATACAGCAAAATAAGTGATCCCGCTGGAACACGACTGCCTGGTTTAGGGATCTGATCAGCCACCCTGTTGCCAGCTTCTTCGACTCTGGCTTCGAGCTTCATCTTTTTTAATTCTGCAACTGCATCGGGCACCAAACAATTAATAACGCCTGGCACGATCACATGTGGTTCGGCTTCACTTGTTGAAGTTTCAGCCGTTGGAACCACTTTCATATATTGAAGAATATCCCGTGCCACCGCGTTAAAAACTGGAGCCGCAATAACCCCGCCGTAATATGCCCCAACCGGTTCGTCAATAACCACCAGCATAACCATCCGCGGATTGTCAGCAGGCGCAAACCCCAAAAAAGAAGCTACATACTTTCCTGCAACATAACCACCACTTCCAACCTTTTGAGCCGTTCCCGTTTTTCCAGCAACACGAAAACCTTCCACATATGCATTTCTCCCTGTTCCTTGTTCTACAACATTTTCTAAAATTCCTTTTACTGCCTGTGCTGTTTTCTCATTAACTACTGTATTAATTATATCAGGGTAAAAACAACGAGTAATATTTCCATCCTTATCACGTACTTCCCTGACAAGCTGAGGCCTAAGCAATTTTCCTCCATTAGCAACTGCTGCTGCAGCGCTAATAAGCTGTATTGGAGTAACCGCAATACTCTGTCCGATTGCCATCGTAGCAATATTTATTGGTTTAACCTTTGTCTCGTCGATAATAATTCCTTTAGCCTCGCCAGGAAGGTCAATCCCAGTAACTCGGCCAAAACCAAATGCTTTAATATAACGGTAAAATGATTCAGCCCCTAATTTTAAGCCAACATTGACAAAACCAACATTGCAGGAGTTCTGCACAACTTCGGCAAAGCTCTGACTACCATGCCCACCAGCTTTCCAGCAATGAATAATTCGACCTTGGACCTCCACTTCTCCCGGGTCAAAGAAGCGATCACTAGAACTGATAATTCCTTCACCCAATACTGCCGAAGTTGTAATAATTTTAAAAGTTGAACCAGGTTCATAGGTATTTGAAACAGCATTGTTACGCCAAAGCTTTGGTGAGTAATCGGCAAATTTATTTGGATTATAATCTGGCTTATTAGCAAGCGCCAAGATTTCCCCAGTATTCGGCTCCATTACGATAATCGTCACCGACTTAGCCTGCGTATCTCGGATAACTCTGTCAAGTTCCCGTTCAACAATCTGCTGAATAACGACATCAATCGTTAAATAAACATTCTGCCCTTCGACTGGTGGCGCGTAACGATGAGTTGCATATGGTATCTCCTGGCCACGAGCGTCATATTCGACAACAATTCCTCCATGACGCCCCTTCAAATAACTGTCAAAGGTTAGTTCTACACCGTCCAACCCCTGGCTGTCAATTCCGGTAAACCCAAGCACATGAGACGCAAGGTTTTCAAATGGATACTGGCGGCGTCCCTCCTGGGTCAGACCGATCCCTGGTAAATTTATCGTCTTAATAGCTCGCGCCGTTCTTTCATCAATCTTTCGTTCAATCCAGGTAAATGCTTGTCGCCTTTTCAACTTACGCGACAGCTTGTCGGCATCCAACGTTAAAATAGCAGCCAATTTGGCTGCTGTTTCATCGGCGTTTTGTATTTCGGCTGGTATGGCGTACACCGATTCGGTATTTACGCTTACCGCCATTTCCTTTCCATTACGGTCATAAATAATACCGCGTTTTGCCTCGACAGGTATTTCTCTTACGCGCTGGTCAGTAGCATTTTCCATCAGCCAATTGCTTTTAACAAACTGGAGATATCCCAGTCGGCCAATAAGCCCCATCATTATTACAATGACAAAAAGAAAAAGAACAGCCGCCCTTTTTCTGATTGTAACATGTGAAGCTGACGCCACAAGTCTCGCCCCCATCAGCAATTAAAAATAATTAGTGTTTTCCATTTGCCTGAGCTACACTGTCCAAAGACCCCTTCGCTGCTGTCCCAGCATTCCCCCCGGTCGAATGAACCTCAGCCGGTTTCGTAACAGCAAAATAAGCTGTCTGCGGTTTAACCATCCCCAGTTCGCTTGAAGCAATTCGCACAATTCGCTGCGGTGATTTCAATTTAGCTATTTCCAGTCGTAGCGCATCATTTTCTTTCTCCACTTTTGCAGCTTCCTTCTTCATTTGAACCAAATCATAACCAGCCCGCACCATAGCTTCACTTTGTACCGTAATCATCATCGCTGCAGCAATAGCGACAACTACTAATTTCAGACACTTTTTGCCAAAGCCTTTATCTGGCTTCGATAACCTTCGCCGTTTTGGCGAAGTCGATTTAGGTGACTCTGGCGGAGAATACTGATTCCACTCTTGTTTGCGATCTACTAACATAGTATTTACCCTCCCTGGATATTAGAACAAAATCATCCTTGATTATCTCTTCTCCGCAACCCTTAACTTAGCACTGCGCGACCGTGGATTCGCCTCAAGCTCCGCTGGCGTCGGGGATGCCGGTTTGCCAAGAACCTTAACTTTCGGTACATTTTTGCAAACACAAATTGGAAAATCTCGGGGACATATGCAGCCTTTAGCCAACTCTGACAGCGTTTTTTTAGCAATACGGTCCTCAAGCGAATGAAAAGTAATGATACATAGCCTCCCCCCCGGCTTCAACCTTTCAACCGCAGTGCGAAAAGCATCTCGTAGAATGCCTAATTCATCATTCACTTCAATACGTATAGCCTGGAACGTGCGTTTCGCTGGATGCGGCCCTTCTCTCCTAGCGGCAGCCGGAATAGCCTTCTTTATCAACTCTGACAGTTCAAGAGTTGTTTTAATTGGGCAAACAACTCTCGCCTGGACAATGCTGTTGGCAATTCGCCTAGCCCATCGTTCCTCACCATATTCAAAAATCAATTCAACAAGCTGCTGCTCGCTATAATTATTAACCACTTCATACGCTGTCAGCTTCTGTCCAGGATTCATCCGCATATCCAGCGGGCCGTCATGCATATAGGAAAAGCCGCGTTCAGCCACATCTAATTGATGAGATGAAACTCCCAGATCAAACATTATACCATCAACTGTCGCTATTCCCAGATCATCCAATACCTTACTTAAGTATTGAAAATTGCTATGCACCACATCAATTCGGCAAACAGCCTCTTGGAGACGCTCCCTTCCCGCCGCTAGTGCAGCCGGATCCTGATCAAGTCCAATAAACCACGCCTTGGAGCTTAACTGCGAAGTCAAAGCTATGGCATGTCCAGCTCCCCCTAAAGTACAGTCTACATAAACTCCGTCTGTTGTTGTCACTAATGCGGCAATAGTTTCTTTCAATAGAACGCTAACATGTCCAAAATCCATTATTAAATCCCCAAGTCCACTAAATTCTCGGCTATCTTTGTAACCTCCGGAGCAATTTGGTTGTTATATTCGTCCCAAGCCTCTTTACCCCAAATTTCAATACGGCTAGATACTCCGATTACAATAACATCCTTGTCTAAACGAGCATATTCCCGAAGATTAGGCGGCAATAACACCCGCCCCTGTTTATCACATTGAACTTCAGCCGCTCCAGCGAAAAAAAACCGAACAAAAGCTCTCGCCTCTGGCTTAGCCATTGGCAGCTTTTTAAGTTTCTCCTCTAGAATAGCCCATTCTTCTTGGGTATATACAAACAAACAATTGTCTAAACCTTTAGTAGCAATAAAGGTCTCTCCCAATCCTTCACGGAATTTTACCGGAAAAGTAAGACGCCCTTTATTGTCTATGGTATGTAAATATTCCCCCATGAACACGACGTCTCACCCCCTTAAGACCTTATTAACCACTTTTCACCACATTCAACCACTTTAAGTACAATTTCTTGGCAAAATAAAAAAATCCTTCAAAGATTGAAGGATTTTTTTATTTTTGTGAAGCATTTATCGTCTAGAACTTAAAAATCTAATGCAATCAACAACATATAGTGCATACACTAACGTTGCCCCCAATATATTGGGCATTCTTTCAAAACCGATTGCGCCATTTTAAGCTAATTTCTGATTATACCCAGCCTTTCTAATAGCGGAGCAGCTGTCAACCGATAGTAAAAACTCCGAAAAGTTTTTGAACTCCTGAAAATTGGAATACGCTCAATAGCATAAAGATTACTTTCCGCTCCAGCCCTGCCATAACGAATGGTAAAAGCCGCCTCATATCCAGCTTGACGAACTAACTCGGCTGTTTGACGATTGTAGGCCCCAGTAGGATAAGCAAAATATTTGGGTCTAACCCCAAGCTCGCGTTCCATTTCCCGACTTGACTCAACCAATTCATTCATCACCTGCTGCGGAGCTAAAGTCGTAATAGCTAAATGGTTTACAGTATGCGACCCAAAAACAAAACCATTTTGCTGCATTTCTCGTACCTCATCCCAATTCATAAACCGCGGGTCTTTTCCCACCAAACTAGTTACCAAAAAAATGGTTGCAGTAAAACCATATTTCTTAAGAATAGGATAAGCGTTAGTATAATTATCCAAATAACCATCATCAAATGTAATCAACACTGGCTTATTGGGCAATTCCTTGCCATACTTTAGGTAATCAATCAACTGCTCTGGATTTATAGATTGATAACCATTTTCATATAAGTATCGCATCTGTTCGTCAAATTGCGTAGGCGCAAGCGATAAGGAAATGTTAATGTTATCGACCATATGATAGTTAAGCACCGGAATCTCGACTACACGCTCAGAACCGTCCTGACGTCCAGATACCTCCCTGGTTCCGGCAACCGATGCAGCCATTAAGAATATAACAATTGCAGCGCTAACTCCTTTTACGATCAGGCGTCTTTGGCCCATTTCAGCTTCCTCCCCAAACTTAACCCTAAGCGAACTTTAACCCTTTCATCATCTTGGCCAACAACGACATCATCGCCTACGGCAACCAAAAGAATATTCCATCACGCGACCAACCCCTAACACCATAGTAACCGCCATAGTTGCAAGGCTGATCATTTGACTGGAATGCACAAGCCCATTCGCAATACCATCCAGCCTAATAGATTCAAAGTAAAAGTGTCCAGCAGAATAAAAGAACGCATACAAAAGAAATAAAAAACCATTATACTTCGGCCGGTTATATTTGAGTCGGACATAAGAACAAATTACCAACAATAGAAACAACCCGGCATTCCACACAGATTCGTACAGGAACACGGGCTGAAAAAAGTCAAATTGCTCATAGCCAGCAGGCCGGTATGCAAAGTCGACATATATTCCCCAAAATAGATTTGTGGGAAATCCGAAAGCTTCCTGAGTCATTAGGCTTGCCCACTGGCCTATTGCCTGCCCACAAGCCAGTCCTGGTGCTAATAAATCCGCCCACCGCCAAAATGCTAACCCGGAAATACGCGCATACAAAAAAACAACTAAGGAAAATCCAATAACAGCACCGCCAAAAAACATTCCGCCATGCCAAATATGAAATATTTCGGCTGGAACATTTCTGTATGAATCCCATTCCATTATAACAAAGCTAACTCTAGCAAAAATAACACTAACTGGCACACCATAAATAAAGAGGTCAATAACTGGCACTACCGACTCACGGAATAACCTTGCGTGCCAAACGGTTACAGCGGCTGTCACAATAACTGCAAATGCGGTTATTAATCCGTACCAATAAAAGTCAATCCATCCTATTGTAAAAGCTATCTCACCCATTTTTTCACCCAATGGCCATAATAATTATATAAAACTTCAACAATAAGTATTGTAACTCGTACCCAAATAATTTTCCAGCAGGATTTCGTATAAATACGAAAAAAAGGATCATACTATGAGCGTAAGGGTTCGTAATGGTCGAGCCAAGATTGGTATCGGATCTCTTGGGGTTCGGTATCAGTCGGCCAAAGATCGGTATCAGGTCGGTCCGGCTTGGTGCAGGTCGGCGGGCAGATCATTATATGTCTTGTAAGGCTGTACGGCAGCCCAACTGTTGTCGTGTGGTCAAAAGGGATGTATAATGGTCGAGCTAAGACTGCCAAGGGTTCCGTAGGTCATCCGGGAACCTTCTAGAGGTCTATC
>JAGGAC010000051.1 GCA_017889635.1 Bacillota bacterium
TGTCAACATCTTTTTTTCGTTTCTGTCTTGCGTTTGCCGCCCGTTTGAGGCAGCTCATTTATATTAACACAACCATTTTGTTGTGTCAATATATTTTTATTCTATTGTACTCTTCTTTAAATTACTTACAAGAAATTGCACATACAGAATTATTGTCAATAATTCCACCAAGCTTTATTCCTTGATTATTTTGACACAAGTAATTGAATAATATACATAAAAAAGAGAGCGAAATCGCTCTCTTTTTTTTTTGTATATTATTTAATCCTGGTCAGCCTTTTTCTCCACAGCAGCTAAAGCCACAACATTATCATTCTCATCAATCTTCATCAGCTTTACACCTTGTGTATTACGGCTAATAACCGAAACTTCATCAACATCAAACCGAATAACTACACCTTCCCCGGTAATAAGCATCAATTCTTGACCAGGACGTACCACCTTAATTCCGACAACTTTACCAGTCTTCTCATTTACCCGGTTATTAATAATTCCTTTACCACCACGACTTTGGGGTCGATATTCATCGATCTTTGTTCTTTTGCCATATCCACTTGCTGTAACAGTAAGCAGTTCACTATCAGGTTTAACACTATCCATTCCGACAACCCAGTCACCATTACGCAACATAATTCCCTTCACGCCACGAGTTGACCGCCCCATCGAGCGAACATCTGTCTCAGGAAAATTAATTGTCAAACCATTCATTGTGCCTAAAATTACATTCATATCACCATTAGTAAGCTTAACGTCAATTAAGTCATCATCTTCATCAAGCACAATAGCAATTAGTCCGCCGCGCCGCGAAGTATCGAACTCCATCAATTCGGTTTTTTTAACTATCCCTTTCTTAGTAGCCATAAATAAGTAACGACGATTACTGAATTCCTTCAACGGAATAACTGCCGTTACAACTTCTTTTGGTTCCAGCGCCAAAAGATTAACAATAGCCGATCCTTTAGCAGTTCGACTGGCCTCTGGAATTTCATAACCTTTAAGTCGATATACTCTGCCCCGGTTGGTAAAGAACAAAATATTATGATGGGTAGTTGCCACAAATAAGTGCTCTACGAAGTCTTCTTCTTTGGTTCCCATCCCAGTAACACCACGACCACCACGTTTTTGGCTGCGATATGTATCTGTAGGCAACCGCTTAATGTACCCACCATGAGTAAGCGTAATAATAATGTCTTCTTCAGCAATCAAATCTTCAACATCAAGACTTGAGACATCATGAGTAATAGTCGTACGGCGAGCATCACCAAAACGCTTTTTAACATCAGCAAGCTCTTCTTTTATAATTTCCAGAACTTTTTTATCATCAGCCAATACTGCTTCCAACCATTCAATTGTTTCAAGTATATCTTTATACTCTTGCTCGATCTTTTCTCGTTCAAGACCAGTCAACCGCTGCAACCGCATTTCTAGAATTGCCTGAGCCTGGCGTTCACTAAGTTCAAACTTAGTTGTTAACGCTTCCTTAGCAATATCTACTGTTTGCGATTGCCGAATAGTTGCAATGACAGCGTCAAGTTTATCCAGCGCAATTTTCAAACCCTCTAAAATATGAGCCCGATCTTTAGCTTTTGCCAGTTCAAATCGCGTACGGCGAACAATTACATCTTTTTGATGCTCAATATAATAATGAAGAATCTCATGAAGATTTAGCACCCTCGGCCGTCCATCTACTAGAGCTAACATATTAACGCCAAAAGTATCCTGCAGTTGGGTGTGCTTATATAGTTGATTTAAAATTACATCCGCATTAGCATCACGACGCAATTCAATAACAATGCGCATTCCATTACGGTCGCTCTCATCCCGAAGATCAGTAATTCCATCAACAGTCTTATCACGAACCAAACTTGCTATATTTTCAATTAAACGGGACTTATTTACTTGATAAGGTATTTCAGTTACTAATATCCGATACTTGCCATTGGACATCTTTTCTGTCCGAGACTGAGCCCGCATTTTTACTGACCCGCGCCCGGTAGTATATGCAGCACGAATACCAGCATGTCCTAAAATTAGTCCAGCGGTAGGAAAGTCAGGACCTTTAATAACTGTCATTAAATCATTTATTGTTACATCAGGATTATCAATCATCATAAAAATACCGTCTATAACTTCACCAAGATTGTGCGGCGGTATATTAGTAGCCATACCAACAGCTATTCCTGATGACCCGTTAACCAAAAGATTGGGGATCTTCGCAGGCAACACTGTTGGTTCTTTTAATGATTCATCATAGTTAGGCGTAAAATCAACGGTATTTTTTTCAATATCAGCCAGCATCTCTTCCGCAATACGCGACATACGTACTTCAGTGTACCTCATAGCTGCCGCCGAATCACCGTCTACCGATCCAAAGTTACCATGCCCGTCCACCATCAGATATCTAGTAGAAAAGCTCTGGGCAAGCCGCACAGTTGCGTCATAAACCGAACTATCGCCATGAGGATGATACTTACCTAACACTTCGCCAACAATACGTGCTGACTTCTTATAGGGCTTGTTAGGAGTCATCCCAGCTTCATGCATGGCATATAAAATTCGCCGATGAACAGGCTTAAGACCGTCCCGAACATCTGGTAGCGCACGTGTTACAATAACACTCATTGCATAATTGATATATGCAGTTTTCATTTCGTCTTCGATTCGTACTGGCAAAACTTTACCCAAACTAAAATCCACGTTCTCACCTCGAACAAGTTTTCACTTTGACCTATATAAATTCCCTATCAAACAAGAAATTCCTTCCTACTACGAAAAAGACACTCCTCCTAGCCCTAATTCGCATCTTGATTCTCATCTTTTGTAACCACTTTTACTTTCAAACAATATATTATTTCGAACCATATCGCATAAGAAAGAGGCGGATTAAATGGAATTTCTTTACATATTTATACTTTGTATTGCCGTAAGCACTGACGGATTCATTACTGGCATAGCTTACGGTTTTAAAGGTATTATTCTGCCGCTGCGTTCCCTTTTTATTGTAAGTATCATAACTGCGTCCAGCGCTGCAGTCGCAATGTATTTAGCTTTCAAAATAGGACAGTTCATTGCTGTAAATTTAGCAATAACAACGGGAGCTGTTCTCCTAATTATTCTAGGGGGAATTAACCTATTACGCGAAATTATCTCCAATAATATCTATCTATATCATAATTTAACCCAAAATTATTCTTCAGAACCAAGCTCATCAATTGGCAAACTTCTTGTAAACATTATCACCGAGCCTGAAACAGCTGATATTGACCATTCGAAATCAATAAGCGCTTGGGAGGCTATATTTTTAGGATTAGCGCTTGGTTTAGACAACATGATAGCAATCTTTGCTGCAAGCTTAATAGGACAATTACCTTATTATACACCTATATTAATGGGAGTCATACAACTGGTGTTAATTGCAACTGGAGGGTTTTTATCTTCCAGAATTGTAACTGAAACGTTGAAACAACCCTTTTCCTACCTATTTGGCATAATTCTAATTTGTGTTGGGCTATGGCGACTATTATAACAAATATTAATCTGCCTAATTTTATTGATAACCATTCACGATAACTTCAATTTGCCCGTTATTAGGGTTAAATATTAGTCCGTGAATGGGAACATCTTTAGGAATAAGCGGATTATCACGAATTTTTTTCACAACGTCTTTTACATTTTGCACTGGATTATGAAAATTGTCGAGCCACCCCTCTAACTCCTTCTCAATCATTTTTATAGCATCAGGCGAAATCCCTCTTGTCAACATTTTCTGTATAAGAGTATGGGATGTAGAATTTGATACTCCACAGTCTAAATGGCCAATAACCATTACCTCATTTACTCCTAATTCAAAAATACCTACAACCAGGCTTCTGATCGTCGCTTCAAATGGTCCAGTAACAGAATTGCCAGCATTTTTAATTACCTTGGCTTCTCCCCGTTTTATACCCATTGCTGGCTCTAAAAAATCCACTAACCTAGTATCCATACAAGTAAAAATAGCCAGCTGTCTCGATGGTTTATCGGATTCCTGGTGTAAATTTATAAATTTATCAGGAAGATCTTGTACAAACTTGCGATTAGCTGCCAACACCTGATCTAAAATCTGCATATTGCCCCTCCTTATATATCTATATTATTTGCGGCTTTACTATTAAATTCATATCAATTGAAAAATCTTATTAAAAATGGCCGGACAAAATCCAACCTTCACTAAACAAATTTCGTTTTTAATATATTATATCACAAATTGCCACTCATTGTTTCGAATTACCTTCGTAATATCAATTAGCATACGTTCTACGAACTACTTAATCTATCCAATATAAACCATTGAGGTTCTATATTGCGAATTTTATCAGATTATCAAAATACATAAGCCTATTTAAATTTAATCGATGCTATGGTTATATTTTAGAATTCGGAATTTTATGATAAATATGCTATTTTAATACTATATAATAAAAGCCGAATCCATATTTGGTACGGGGGAACCATTAGTGGGGTGAAACTCTTTAGAGTAGGGTATCCTTGTCCCTAACCCGTCAGCTAACCTCGGAGGCATAAAGGAGAAATGAATTTGAAACTTTTTCTATGTTGTTTCATTTTTATTCAACTTATTATGTTTAGCACAACTATTACTTATGCAGAAACACTATATCAGCAAGGGGACAAAGGGCAAGATATTATCTACATACAACAAAAACTTAATCAACTTGGCTTATATGATGCCACATTAGATGGTGACTTTGGTGAAAAAACCACCCGAGCAGTAATAGCCTTCCAAAAACGTTACAGTTTAAAATCCAACGGTATCGTTGATAAAAAAACCTATCTTGCACTAATGGAGCGCCAAATTGAATCTAGTCGAAATTATTCCACCCCAGATATAAACCAAATTATTAGCTACAGCATGAAATTCATTGGCGTACCTTACCTATTCGGAGGAGTATCGCCAAGTGGTTTTGACTGCTCAGGATATGTTCAGTATGTATTTGCCCAATATCAAATAAACTTACCACGAACTGCTGATATTCAGTTTACAAAAGGACAATTAGTATCGCGTAGCAACCTTTTACCAGGTGACTTAGTTTACTTTACTACCTATGCGCCAGGTGCTTCTCATGTCGGAATATATATTGGCGATGGAAAATTTATCAATGCTCAATCAAGTAAAGGAGTAGCTATTGCAAATCTCAATACCACCTATTGGTCTTCCCGTTACTTTGGTGCAAAGCGAATTATAATTTAAGACCTTTCACCTTCCCGCGCTTTCAAGTTGCGGAAAAAATCCACTCAGTTTTCAAATTCGCTACCCCAGTTGCGTTTTAAGTAGATGCCATGCCAACTTAGTCATTCAATTCCGATTCGTTTAAATGTATAATCTTGCTCTAAGGGCTTCTTTGAGTGTATTGGATTGGTTTTTCGCCAATTCCTATCCTATAACACTCAAAGAAGCCCTTTTTCAATCCAATTTTCTTATTGAGGCAGCAACCTAAATATCAAGATTTCGTACTTCTTTTGCATGAGATTCAATGAATTTTCTCCGGGGCTCAACTTTGTCACCCATCAAAACTGAAAAAATTTCATCAGCCTTAATAGCATCTTCCATTTCAACCTGGAGAATAGTTCTTCCCTCTGGATTCATTGTAGTTTCCCACAATTGTTCAGGATTCATTTCACCAAGACCTTTGTATCGTTGGACGTTAATCCCATCTCTTCCGATACGGTTAATTAAATTATCCATTTCTGCATCACTATACAAATACCATTGTTCGCGGCCTTTTTTTATCAAATATAATGGCGGCTGAGCAATATACACTTTGCCAGCTTGAATCATCGGTTGCATATAACGATAAAAGAATGTCAGAAGTAGCGTCCTAATATGAGCTCCATCAACATCAGCATCAGTCATTATAATTATTTTTCCATAACGTGCCTTTGATAAATCAAACTCATCACTAATACCGCTACCAAAAGCGGTAATCATCGCCCTTATTTCTTCATTGTTTAGTATTTTATCAAGTCGGGCCTTTTCAACATTCAATATTTTCCCTCGGAGCGGTAATATTGCCTGAAATCTCCGATCCCGTCCCTGTTTTGCTGAACCGCCAGCAGAATCGCCTTCCACCAGATAAATTTCTGTTTGTTCCGGATCCCTTAACGAACAGTCTGCTAGTTTTCCTGGCAGCGAACTAATCTCAAGCGCACTTTTACGCCTAGTCAGTTCTCTGGCCTTACGAGCTGCTTCACGAGCTCGGGATGCCATTATCGTTTTCTCAATTACCTTTTTAGTAATTGCCGGATTTTCTTCAAAAAACTCATTTAAATTCTCAAAAACTATATTATCAACAATACCACGAATTTCGCTATTGCCAAGCTTAGTCTTGGTCTGTCCCTCAAATTGTGGTTCGCGAATTTTTAGACTAATTATACCGGTAAGACCCTCACGTACATCTTCGCCGCTCAAATTATCATCATTTTCTTTAAGTATATTGGCTTTACGGGCATAATCATTGATTGATCTAGTCAAAGCAGTTTTAAAACCGCTCAAGTGAGTGCCGCCTTCTTGGGTATTAATATTATTTACATAAGTAAAAAGATTTTCCGTATAACCATCATTATACTGTAGCGCTATTTCAACCACATTAGTATCTTTCGAGCCGCTAATATAAATCGGTTCGGCATGAAGGACATCCTTATTCTGGTTTAAATGTTTAACAAAAGAAACAATACCACCTTCGTAATGAAACTCTTTCCGATCACCAGTTCTTTCATCAATAAGATTAATAAGAATATTTCTGTTAAGAAATGCGAGTTCTCGAATACGGTGTTCTAAAGTTTCAAAGCTATAAACCGTCTCTTCAAATATTTCACTATCAGGTTTAAAAATTGTCTTTGTTCCAGTTTCAGTTGTTGTGCCTATTACAGTTAAGCTTTTTGCGGTTATACCTCTTTCAAACCGCATAAAAGATATTTTACCGTCCCTTTTGACTTCAACTTCCATCCATTCACTTAGAGCATTAACAACAGATACACCTACACCATGCAAGCCACCAGAAACTTTATAACCATCACCGCCAAATTTACCACCGGCATGCAAAACTGTCATTACAACTTCAAGCGCTGGTTTCCCTGTTTCATGCATATCAACAGGAATACCACGACCATTGTCAATAACAGTAATACTATTATCAGTATTTATATGTACATCAATTTTACTGCAATACCCAGCCAAAGCCTCGTCAATACTATTATCAATAACCTCATAAACAAGATGATGCAGACCCTTTACTGATGTGCTGCCAATATACATTCCAGGACGACGACGAACCGCCTCCAATCCCTCTAACACCTGTATCTGATCAGCGCCATAATTTCCGTTAACTGTTGTTTCGTTATTTATAGACATTTAGTACCTCCCGTTTTCAGGTCGCCAAAATAAAGTATCTTTTATAATAAAAACACTTTCAATTATCATCATCCGTTATAAAATTTGCCCGCTTTTTAAGTGTTAGCGAAGAGATAGGCGAAAGATAAACCATCTTATCGGTTACAACAAAACTTTTTGCATTACCATCAGACACATCACTTATTAAACTCTCTTCATGCATTACTTTTAAAAAATCACTATTAATCCCTGATAGTCCGTTTTTTACATCAGTGATGGCAATTAAACTTTTAAGTGGAACTATAGTATCAGCGCCTAAATGTAAAAACATTTTTTTTCCCCCTGATCTTGTCCAAATTACCATCGATAAATTCTTTGGTAATAGCCTCTGGCTTTATTCCATATATTAGCATTGCCGCTATAGCAATTTTCATACTATCAGAATGATCATTATTTATATCTTTGCGAATTTTGTCAATAAGTTCATTTTTTATTGTTACAAAATCTGTTATTCGACAATCAATATATTTTGTGCATTCTTTATAATCAAGCCATGGGGCTTGATTTAGTAACTTTCTTATTTCACGCTTTATCCTTCTTCGGTTATTTATATCACATACAGTACAATAAATTTGATCCTGAGGACATAGTGTACCACATTGTGAACATTTTTTCCATTTATGCTTTTCTTTCACTTTACGAAAAGCAAATTCTTTGCATAATATTCGTTTTATCTTAAGTCGAATTTCAACATCACTTATTAAATTAGCTATCCCATCAGCTTTTTCAATATCGCTTTTACTTAAAATAACGTTTTCAGACCTCAATGACAATTTTTCATCATCAACCTCTGAATTATTCTGGTAATTTTTTAAATATCCTGCTTGAAACTTAATATCATAAATTACTTTTTCACCAATAAAATCATTGATTTTAGCAACAATATTCTCTTTTAAGGTCATTAAGTGATGAATCCAGACTGAATTATTAACCTTTACAATTAGAACCCCTCTATTTACGCTTCCGGGAAATGAATGTGCAGCTATTTCCCCACCAACAATGTTTTGCCAATAAAAAAAGATTTTTTCAACCTTATATCTTTTATCTAAACCCATCTTTTTTAGGGCAGGACCCAAAACTTTGCCAAATTGTTGC
The DNA here is from genome assembly GCA_017889635.1 of Bacillota bacterium. Lineage (GTDB taxonomy): Bacteria > Bacillota > Negativicutes > Sporomusales > CTSoil-080 > CTSoil-080. The sequence goes on from JAGGAC010000051.1 coordinate 8,543, forward strand.
ATAGCTATCACTCCACAATAGTACCAGCGCTAATGCGATAGTAGTGACCGATTTTTTTATCCGGAAAAAGCGCATCATCGGTTGCAGTAATAAAAGTCTGAATACGATTATGAATAAATAATAAAAGCTGCTGTCGGCGCTTGATATCAAGTTCACTCATTACATCATCCATAAGTAAAATAGGATATTCGCCAGTTTCCGATTTCAAAAATTCCAATTCAGCCAATTTAAGCGCTAAAATACCTGTACGTTGTTGTCCTTGAGAACCAAAAGATCTAAGGTCCTTGTCATTCACTTTTAATATGATATCATCGCGATGTGGTCCCACGCTTGTAGTACCACGCATGATATCATCATTTTTTAACGTTACCAATTTCTTTAAATACCATCCGTAAAGATCTTTTGGAATACATTCCTCACCATTTGCCTGTTTATAAACAATTGTCAGGTTTTCTTTACTTGCTGTCAACTTCCGTTGCATTAGATTTGCCAACATTCCCAGCTTCTTTATTGACTCCAACCGCTTATTGACAATATATACTGCTGCTTTAGCCAACTGATCATCCCAAGAATCCAATAAAGATGCAGATTCTTTTCGTTCTCTAATTTTTTTTAAAAGATTATTTCGTTGGCTAAGAATACGACTGTATTGCATTAAATAGCGATAATAAGTAGGCACCGCCTGAGAAATTTCAACATCAAGAAAACGCCTTCTTAAGGCCGGTACACCTTTTATTAGCCATAAATCTTCTGGCGAAAAAAGCACAATGTTTAATGAACCAACAAGTTCTTTAAGTTTAATCGGATATTCATTAAAATATATTTCCCTAGCAGTATCTGTTTTTAATTTAAATAAAAGTTTATTATCGATATCTTGGCGAATAAAAGAAATTTCAACAGCAGACATTGTTTCCGACCATCTAACCAAATCGCTTTCAACCGAAGTACGATGAGAACGACCTATCGCACCAAGATACATAGCCTCAAGAATATTTGTTTTTCCTTGAGCATTGTTGCCAATCAATATATTTATATTATCTTTAAAGCCTATTGACAACTCACTATAATTTCTAAAATTACGCAATACCAGCTTATTGATTCTCATTCTTCTACCTGATGAACAGCCTTCCAAATACCAATATCCTGAATTTCAATTATATCTCCTGGCCGTATTTTTTTTCTTCGTTCGCTTATTATAATACCATTAACTCTAATTAAATTTTCAGCAATAAGCAATTTTACTTGTCCACCTGTGTCTACAATGCCAGCCCATTTAAGTAGTTGATCAAGATTTATTACTGGCGTATTTATGAAGATTTCTTGCATAAAATATTTCAACTCCTAGCTTGTTCTTACCGGAGTAATTATATATATATATTTTTCATTATCAAAAGGTTTGATACAAGCTGGGCTAAGTTCAGTATTAAGAGAAAATACTAATTTATCACTATCAATATTTTTAAGTATGTCAATAATATACTTTGCATTAAACGCTATTTCCAGTCCTGTTCCGTTCAAAATTGAATCAACAGTTTCGTAAGCTTTACCTACATCAGGATTATTTGACGTAATAATAACTTCTTTTTCGCTAAAATTAAATTTAACAACGTTATATTCTCCATCCTTTGCCAGTAAAGATACCCTTTCTACAGCATCAAGAAATTCGTTTGTGTCAATTTCAACTGTTGTTGAATAACTTGCAGGTATAACTTTATTATAATCAGGAAATTGCCCTTCGATTAAGCGGGAGATTATATAGACATTATCAAAAGCAATTCCAACTTGGTTTTTTTGCCATGATAATGTAACATCCTGTTCTTCTTCTCCAACTAATAACCGTGCTAACTCACTAAGAATTTTGGCGGGGATAATCATTTTTATTTGACTATTGCCTGAAACCAAATTTTCTTTTTTCAATGCCAGACGGTGAGTATTAGTAGCAACTAATCTTATTTCCTCGCCGTCAATTTCTAATAGACCTCCAGTAAATATTGGTCTTGCTTCATCGTTAGCACAGGCAAAAACAGTCTTTTTTATTAGTTCTCGTAGACAGTAATCTTTTACATTAATAGGATTATCACTGTTTATTTGACGAAGAACAGGAAATTCTTCAGCAGGTAAACTAAGTAAATTAAACTGGGAATTATTGGCATTTATTTTAATTGTTCGATCTTCTTTATTTGTTGCTATCTCGATTATTTCGCCAGGTAATTTTCGGACCATTTCTTGAAAGTAGCGGCCAGATAAAACCACTGCTCCGGCTTGTTCAATAGTCGCATCAATTGTACAACTAATACCTATCTCATAATCTGTTGCCTGTAATTCTAGTTTGCCATCTTTAGCTTCAAGATATATCCCTGTAAGAATAGGGAGCGGTGTTTTAGAAGCAACAGCTTTCTGTACTGTTTGGACAGCGTGCTGTAATTGAGTTCGGAGACAGGAAATTTTCATTTTTATCCTCCTGTGAGTATATTATTATTATTAAAAACATATAATAAAAAATTAGTCGTAATAGTCATAGGTGATGTCAATATGTGAATATGTGCTAAACAATATGTCGAAATAAGGGCCAATACTGTTGATAACCTGTACATAAAAATTCACTTATTGACGCTTTTTGTACAATTGATACACAGGCAATTTTAGGGAGATGTTTTAATAAGCATCTATTCAGTATTTATAAACATAATTATACACTATTTCACATTTTCTATCCTGTTGATCAATTCCTTGAGTATATTATTTAATTTTGCATCTTCATTTCGTTCTCTACTTATTTTGTCATTAGCATGAATGACAGTTGTATGATCACGACCGCCAAACATTTCGCCAATTCTCGGTAGTGAGGTATCTGTTAATTCGCGGCACAAATACATGGCAATTTGACGAGGATAGGCAACATTTCTTGTTCTTTTCTTAGCTAATAACTCTTCTTGTTTTAATTTAAAGTATTCAGCTACTACTTGTTGAATTAATTCCATGGTTACTTGTTTTTGGCGACCATTGGGGAAAATATCTTTTAATGCTTCTGAGGCCAAATTTACATCTATAATTTGGCCTGTCAAAGAAGAATATGCCATTACTCTAATTAATGCACCCTCAAGCTCTCGAATATTATTATCAATTCGACTAGCAATATAAACCATAACGTCATTAGGAACATCAAGATTTTCTAAAAGTGCTTTTTTTCTTAAAATAGCTATCCTTGTTTCTAAATCTGGGGCCTGGATGTCTGTGATTAGTCCCCATTCAAACCTTGACCGTAAGCGGTCTTCAAGCGTTGGAATTTCCCGAGGAGGACGGTCACTAGAAATAATAATTTGTTTATTTGCTTCGTGAAGGGTATTAAATGTATGAAAAAATTCTTCCTGGGTATGCTCTTTTTTAGACAGAAATTGAATGTCGTCAACTAATAGTACATCAATATTTCGATATTTCTGGCGAAAACTTTCTGGATTACCATCACGAATAGAGTTTATTAACTCATTGGTGAACTTTTCACTGGAAATATAAAGGACTCGCAACTGTTGGTGGTTTTGTCGGATACGGTGACCTATAGCATGCATAAGATGAGTTTTTCCTAAGCCAACTCCGCCATAAACAAAAAACGGGTTGTAAACTTTTGACGGAACTTCAGCTACTGCTAGTGAAGCAGCATGAGCAAACCGATTGGAATTGCCAATAACAAAAGTTTCAAAAGTATATTTAGGATTAAGATAGGTTGCAAGTTCTTCGGTTACATTAGTGCGTTTTTCCAAGCTAGGAGGTTTTTCTTGTTCATTTTTTTTAGAAATGTCTAGATTAATTGGTTCAGGATTACTTGGAGGCTGAACAGTATCTGAAGTTGGTTCGGCATGTTCAACCGTATTTTTTTCTTCAGTAGTTTCATTATCCAGATTTAGGTTAACAAATTTAACTTGCGTAGGAGTTTTTGTTACCATCTGAACGGTGTTTTGGATGGTAACAGCATAGCGGGTTTCAATCCAGTCTTTTATAAACTGGGATGGTGTGCCAATTTCAAGGGTTGTATCGGTTAGTGATAATGGAATTGTTGACTTTATCCAGGTATCAAAAATGGGCTTAATGATTTCTTTTTCCATTATTTTCAATACTTGTTCCCAGACTGAAGCCATTTTGGCAGCTTCCATTTCGGTTTCATCCTTTCCCTAGTTAGAAATTATCAGCAACAATCATAGAGTACTTATCAACATATTTATCAACAACTGTGAATAAATCAACATAAATACTTTTTTTGCGAAAAAAAATACAACGGCAAATATAGTAAAGAACCGTCGTGATGTAGTATTAAAAGTGCTTTATGACTTATGTAAAATAAATTAGTACATAACAGCTATTAGTGGAAAATTGTTTATTCATAATTGTCTATTACATAGGTCATTTTTATTTTATATTAACAAATGAAAGGCAAGTTATCAACAGCTAATTTGGGATAATCAAAGTTTTATACATTTTTATCCACAAGTAAGCTTGTAAAAATCTTGACACTGAGTAAATTCGTAGTCTATAATCTTAAATAGTTGAAATACTATTCTTTAACATGGGAGTTTTGTCGCGTATTTACCTAAGGAGGTGTTAATAGATGAAACGTACATACCAGCCTAATACATTATGGAAAAAGAGAACGCATGGTTTTCGTGAGCGTATGAAGACAAAAGGCGGTCGTCTTGTTTTGAAAAGAAGACGGGCGAAAGGGCGTAAAAAATTATCTGCATAGTAGGCCGCTGGGGTGGCCTATTTTTTCCTTGTAATGGGGAATGATAATATTATGTATAAACTATCAAAAAAAAGAATTTTAAAAAAAAATAAACATTTCCAGGCTGTGTACCGTCATGGCAAGTCCTTTGCTAATAGATACATGGTATTGTATGTTCTTAAAAGCAGATGTGAAGAGGGACGAGTAGGGTTTGCTGCCGGTAAACGTTTAGGTAACGCTGTTATTCGTAATCGTGTTAAGCGTCTTTTACGTGAAGCTTACCGGCTAAACCGTCATAATATTGCTGTAGGCGTTGATTTGATTATTGTTGGCCGGCAGGCTGTTATTGATAAGGGATATACTTTGGTAGAGGATTCTTTTATTAAATTATGCAGTAAGGCCGGAATAGTAAAGGATTGTTGATATATGATTAAAATCGTATTGTTATCAATGATCAAGTTTTATCGACTTTATATTTCACCTTTAAAACCGCCTTCGTGCCGGTTTGTTCCGACATGCTCGGAGTATGCTTTTATTGCTATTGAAAAATATGGTGTTATCTGCGGCTTGAGAATGGCAATATGCAGGATTGCTAAATGTCATCCGTTTAATCCTGGTGGTTATGATCCTGTCTAATGTAAACTGTTTCGAAGGAAGTGAATTTATTGTTTAACTTTATTGTCGAGTGGATGCAAGCGGCGTTGACATTTTTTTATAATATTACGGTAAACCTTGGTGTTCCTAATTATGGTATAGCTATTATTTTGTTGACCGTGGTAATTAAAATTTTGCTCTATCCGCTGACGGTAAAGCAGGTAAGATCAATGAAAGCTATGCAGGAATTAGCCCCGAAAATGAAGGCCTTACAGGAGAAATATAAAGATAATAAAGAGAAACTTAATGTTGAAATAGCTGGTTTATATAAAAATGCTGGCGTTAATCCATTTGCGGGCTGTCTGCCGCTGGTTGTTCAGATGCCATTTTTAATTGCGATTTTCTACGCTATAAGGGATTATAATTATGTGAGTAATCCCAGTTTTTTGTGGATAAATAATTTAGCTCAGACCAGTCCCAGTGATCCTTACTATATAATCCCAATATTAGCTGCAGGTACTACTTATTTTTCTAGTAGACAAACTACTACTGAGATGACTGAGCAGACTAAAATGATGATGATGATGATGCCGCTGTTTATCGGCTATCTCACAATAAGTTTTCCTGCCGGTCTCGGGATATATTGGGTTATGAGCAATTTTGTCCAGATTGGCCAGCAGTGGTGGTTGAACCGAAAAGCGAAAGTGATTGGGGAGGCTGGCTAAAGATGAAGGTAATAGAAGTATCGGGAAAGACTGTCGAAGACGCATTAGACGCAGCTTTGGCTGAACTAGTTGTCAGTCGAGAAGAAGTTGAGTACGTGGTACTTGAAGAGCCTAGTAAAGGCTTATTTGGTTTTTTGGGTGGAAGGTCTGCTAAACTTAGGGTTTCAGTAAAGGCAGAGGTAAAAGAAGAAGAACCAGAATTACAAAAAGTTGTTAATGTTGATCCCGAAATTGCTGCCCAGGATTTCTTGAAAAATGTATTTTCAGCCATGAAGTTGAAAGTTAGTATTGAAAGAATGACTAAGAGCGATAGTATTGTTTTAAATTTACGTGGGGACAATTTGGGTGTTTTAATTGGAAAGCATGGACAAACTTTAGATGCATTGCAATATTTGACCAATTTAGCGGCTCATCGTGATAGTGAAAATCGGATTAGAATTACTCTCGATGTTGAAGATTATCGTAAACGCCGCGAAGAAACTCTGATTAGATTAGCCCATCGCCTAGCGGATAAGGTGAAAATTCGTGGTGAAAAAGTAGTTCTTGAGCCAATGAGTCCTCAAGAACGAAAGATTATACATATGGCACTGCAGAATGAACAGCGGGTTACAACTTATAGTGAAGGGGAAGAGCCCTTTCGAAAAGTGGTTATTGCTCTAAAAAAATGATTCCTAGAAAGCTTACCCAGTAATGTTTTGATTACTGGGTTTTGTATAAAATTATTAAGTTTTTGAGGTGCGAAAATTATGTATCAGGAGGATACTATTAGCGCTATTGCGACAGCGGTCGGCGATGGTGGTATCGGAATAATACGGCTTAGTGGGCCTGAATCAATTAACTATGTTAATCAAATTTTCCGCTCGGCTAGTGGTAAAAATACTAATGAGTTACCGTCACATTTTGCTACTTATGGGTATATCATTGATCCTGTTTCTGGTGTGACTGTTGATGAAGTTTTGCTTTTAATTATGAAAAAGCCGCGATCATATACACGGGAAGATGTCGTAGAGATACATTGTCATGGCGGTCCTATGCCGTTAAAAAGAATTTTAGAATTGACATTAAAGGCTGGAGCAAGGTTAGCTGAACCAGGTGAATTTACTAAACGGGCCTTTTTAAATGGGCGAATTGATCTTAGTCAGGCTGAAGCGGTAATTGATATTATTCGTGCAAAGACTGATATTTCCCTAAAAATGTCGGTTAGCCATCTTTCTGGTGTATTATCGGAAAAAATTAATGATTTTCGGCATGAATTATTACGGCTTATTGCGCATTTAGAGGCTGCTATTGACTTTCCTGAAGACGATATTGATGAAATTGCGGCAAAGGATGTTGAAAAATCAGTTTTAGATCTATCCGGTGAGCTTGAAACAATGATTTCGACTGCTCAAACTGGCCGAATTCTTAAGGATGGACTTAAAACGGTTATTATCGGTAAACCCAATGTTGGAAAATCCAGTTTATTAAATTCTCTTTTGAGAGAGACAAGAGCTATTGTTACTGATATACCTGGTACAACTCGAGATATAATTGAAGAGTATGCAAATATTGGTGGTATTCCACTTAGAATTATCGATACTGCCGGTATACGTGATACCAATGATCTTGTTGAAAGAATTGGTGTAGAAAAAGCTTGGGAAATGCTTGATCAGGCTGATATAGTGCTTTTTATTCTTGATGCTTCGTTGCCTTTGTCAGAGGATGATCAAAAAATTTTATCGCTAATTAAAAACAGAAAAGCGATAGTGCTGGTTAATAAAAGTGATTTACCTGAAGTAATTGATATGCCTGAAATATTGAAATATGTTCATGATAAACCAGTGATTAATATTTCCGCATTAAAGGGCACAGGTCTTGATGAATTAAGTAAGGCTATCAATGAGATGGTTTTCAGTGGTCAAGTAAAAGGTTCTGAGGGATCTTTTGTAAGTAATGTAAGACATGTAAATATTTTAGAAGAAACAAAGCGAAGTTTGTGTGAAGTAATTAATACCATTAATGCAGGTATGTCGCCTGATTTTATAGTTATTGATCTTCGTGCAGCGTGGCAAAGGCTTGGAGAAATTACTGGTGAAACAGTTGGCGAGGATATTATTGATCAGATTTTCAGTCAGTTTTGCATTGGTAAGTGATTTATAATGTATTTTTAAATTTAGCTACTTACGAATAATAGTAGTACACGGAGTTGATGTTAGTGTATGTAGCTGGAACGTATGACGTTGTTATTGTCGGGGCTGGCCATGCTGGTTGTGAAGCAGCTTTGGCTGCTGCGCGTATGGGGTGCCGAACGTTATTAGCAACGCTAAACATGGATAATATTGCTATGATGCCGTGTAACCCTGCGGTAGGTGGGCCGGCGAAAGGTCATCTAGTTCGGGAAATAGATGCCTTAGGCGGCGAGATGGGAATTAACACCGATAAAGCTTGTATTCAGATTAGAATGTTGAATACTGGTAAGGGGCCGGCTGTTCATGCTCTTAGAGCACAAACCGATAAGAAAGTTTACCAAAACTTGATGAAAAATACGCTGGAGAACCAGCAAAATTTAGTTGTAAAGCAACTTCTTATTGATAAAATATTGATGAATAATAGTGTTGTTGAGGGGATTGAAACAGAGAACGGTGAGGTCTATCTTAGTAAGTGTGTGGTGATTGCTACTGGAACTTATTTAAAGGGACGCATTATTTTGGGCGAGGTAGCGTTTGATGGTGGTCCAAATGGCCAGCGTTCTGCCACTAAGTTATCAAAGTCGCTTTTAGAAAATGGAATAAGTCTGATGCGGTTTAAAACTGGTACACCGGCGAGGGTTGATCGGAATACCGTGGATTTTAGTAAAATGCGTATTCAGCCAGGTGACGATCAGACCCATAATTTCTCGTTTATGAGTGATATAGATACCAGACAGCAAGTACCGTGTTGGCTTACCTATACTAACTCGAAAACCCATCAGATTATCAGAGATAATTTGCACCGGGCACCTCTTTATATGGGGATTATCGAAGGTACAGGGCCTAGGTATTGCCCGTCGATTGAGGACAAGGTAGTTAGATTCCAGGAGAAGGAAGCTCACCAGCTGTTTATTGAGCCTGAAGGCTTGGATACTACTGAAATGTATGTACAAGGAATGTCAACCAGCTTACCTGTGGAAGTACAGTATGCTTTTTTGCGGACAATTCCTGGTTTAGAAAATGTTGAGATAATGCGTCCGGGGTATGCTATTGAATATGATTGCGTTGATCCTCTCCAACTAAAGGCAACGCTTGAATTTAAAAATATCGCAGGCCTATTTTCAGCAGGACAAGCCAATGGTACCTCAGGTTATGAGGAAGCTGCCGCTCAAGGCTTGGTGGCTGGTATAAATGCTGCGCTTTTGGTTAAAAATCTGCCTGGTTTAATTCTTGGCCGGTCAGAAGCATACATCGGGGTATTAATTGATGACTTGGTTACTAAGGGAACCACTGAACCTTATCGGATAATGACTTCTCGGGCAGAGTACCGCTTAATTCTTCGTCAGGATAATGCTGATCTTCGCTTGACTGAGAAGGGGCGATTAGTTGGCTTGGTTGATGATGAACGTTTTCAGCGGTTTTGTCAGAAGAAGTTGGGCATTGAAAGCACATTGAAACTTTTAGCAGAGACTTTGGTTAGTCCGACGCCAGAGATGCAGACTATTATGCGGACAATGGGTACGGCTGAACTTCGAACCGGAAGTAGTTTGTATGATTTATTGCGTAGAACTGAACTTAATTATGATCGTTTAAGTCAACATTTTAGTCTGCCTGATATACCTGGTAATGTTAGTGAGCAGGTTGAAGTAACGATTAAATATGAGGGATATATAAAAAAACAGCTTGCTGAAGTAGAACGGGCAGCAAAACTTGAAGCAAAGCTGTTACCGCCTAATATAGATTATGATAAAATTAGTGGTCTGTCTCAAGAAGCCCGGCAGAAATTGACAAAGATCCGCCCGTTGTCAGTTGGTCAGGCTACTCGTATTTCAGGGGTATCACCAGCGGATATTTCCATTTTGTTGGTTTATTTAGAACAGCAGCGGCGAATGGAGTTATAAAAATGGATTTTGTTAATGCGTTGGAGAATGCTGCAACCTCTTTTGGTCTTGAATTTAGTACATGCCAAATAGAAGCTTTTCGACTTTATCAGGAACTCCTTTTAAGTTGGAATGAAAAGGTAAATCTTACTGCCATTACTAAGCCTGAGGAAGTGGCAGTAAAGCATATTATTGATTCGCTGGCATGTTATAATGAAAGTGTATTTTTTGACGGCGCTACAATTGTGGATGTTGGTACCGGTGCTGGATTTCCTGGATTACCGCTGAAAATATTTCGCCCTGAACTTAAAGTAACTTTGTTAGATTCTTTAAATAAACGGTTAGTGTTCTTACAGGAAGTAGTAGATAGACTTGGGCTTAAGGATATAAAGATTGTTCATTCCCGGGCTGAAGATGCCGGGCGCAAAAAAGGGGGGCGTGAACAATATAATGTTGCCGTATCCAGAGCGGTTGCCAGGCTTAATGTTTTAGCGGAATATTGTTTGCCATTCGTTTGTCCTGGTGGTTACTTTGTGGCCTTAAAAGGGGCTCAATATCGTGATGAGATTACTGAAGCAAAAAACGCTGTAACCGTATTGGGGGGGCAGGTTCAAGAGGTTAAGCCAATTGTGCTTCCGGGAATTTCTGATAGTCGCGCCATCATTTATATTTCAAAGGTTTCCTCAACCCCTGCTCTTTATCCGCGGCGGCCTGGTACTGTAGAAAAAAATCCTTTGTAGTTAAGAGGAAATTCTCGATGTATGCCGAAATAATTCCATATAATGTAAATTAATGTTATGTAAAGGCGGTGGTGACTATGAGAAATTTGGCTAAAATCCTTGGAATTAGCAGCACAGATCCTGTGGTCAACGTCTCTCCACCGGTAGCTGAACCAGGTGATGCTGCTCTCGATACTGAGATTATTGAACTATCCGTTAATGAGATTGTGACGAATCCTTTTCAGCCGCGAAAGACTTTTCATGATGAAAGTTTGAGGGAATTGGCTGCTTCTGTTCGAGAACATGGCATTATTCAGCCGCTTTTGGTTCGTTCTAGTGATCATGGTTACGAGTTGATTGCTGGTGAACGTCGGTTACGGGCGGCTAAACTTTCTGGTTTAACTAGAGTGCCTGTTATTGTCCGCGATATTAGTGATCGAGATATGGCCGAACTGGCAATGATTGAGAACTTGCAGCGAGAAGATTTGCATTATTTAGAAGAGGCTGAAGGGTTTCAACACTTATTAACTAATTTTGGCTTAACACAGGATGAATTAGCACGGCGAATGGGAAAAAGTCAGTCAACTATTGCTAATAAACTTCGACTTCTTAGATTAGGGGTTGACGTTAGGCAACAATTGATGGATAATAATTTGACTGAGCGACATGCACGGGCTCTTTTAAAGATTGAAGATCCGGATAAACAGCAGTTAGCGCTTAATGCTATAAGAGAAAATGGGCTAAATGTTCGTGAGACAGAAGATTTGGTTAATGGAATTCTTGATGATATTTCCCGGGAAATGTCAAAAAAAGCACCCAAGCAGAATGTCGTAAAAATAATCCGTGATGTTCGTATTTTTATTAACACCATTAATAGTGTTGTAGCTGAAATGAAAAAAGTTGGTCTCAAGGTAAAAGTAACCCAGGATCAGGATGATGAATTCGTTAATATTAATTTGCATATTCCAAAGAGACGGTAATATGTGTACATGCCTTTATATTTAATAAGATTAGTTCGGGATATTTCTTTGTTGCAATTATATTTTTAGATATTAAGAGTTATCACGTACTGTAAGAAAGCTTCTGTTTTTTTGAATGGGAGTTAAGCTTACTGTGCGTGATTTTGTTTTATTTAGAATTTTGGTTTGATGAGTAAGTAAAATATCAATTCATTCGTACAAACTGTTCAACCAATGCTGTTCGAAAGTTATGCTGCATACTTCACGTTTCAAAGAGCAGTTACTATGCATGGATAAAAGAAGGTTGTCCGAAATGCCCTTATAAAGACTCGGTTATCGTCGCACACATCCAGCAAATTGAGCGAGAAAATGACCAGAACTACGGGGGCCAGAAAGTATATGAAGAACTCAATGATAAAGGCTTTCGCATCGGTCGCAGTCGTGTGCAACGGAGATTTATTAAAAGAGAACAACATGATTGCCAGAATGAGCCGAAAAAGCAATCCTTATGACAATGCTCCAATGGAATCACTTTGTAGTCGATTAAAGGTCGAACATGTTAAGAAACGATTCAAACTACAACACCAGAAGAAGGCATAGCGCATTAGGTGGTATTTCTCCGCTAGTGTATGAAATCAGGATATACTCGCCATTTAACATGTCCGCCTAGGCCAATATGGTTCAATGGCAAACAAATGCTATCCTTAAGCGGTGAGTTGGAGAAAATTGAACGCATGAAAGGTATAGCTGGGATACAATGTCCAGATTGGCACCGAGAATCAATTGGTTGTCTTCAGTGTACATCAAGATGCCGGAGATACCAGTTGCGTTAAAGGGCATTTCGAAGAATTTAAACAGGAATTAGGCGGTCGAATGCCTGCAATGTGGCGCTGATGCAGGCTATGGCAGTGAAGTGAACTAAACTAAAATAGGAGTAGCTAAAAGAAGAGAGTACAAAACTATGTGATGTACAATGCTTTTTGTAAAGATGCCTGCCGAAAGTGGAAGAGTGATGTGACACTTGTGCATGCGGCAATTTACCCTTAAGAGCATGGCAAGGTAAAATTAGAAGACCGTGTTTGCAATATATATTGCTTTTGATTTTATCGGCTTTAGCCAGTGGAGCGAACGGTTTTAGCGCGCCACAATAAACCACCCGCTATGCGGGTGCCGAAACGGAAAAATAATCTATAATCAATACAAGGAAAGTGTAAGAGATATTTTAAAATAGCTATGTTCATACAAGGGAGTAGAAATAATCGAAGGAAAAGTAATGGCAGATCATGTACATATGCTGATAAGTATACCACCAAAGATTAGCATATCATCTTAAAAGGAAAAAGCGCATTGATGATATTTGGTAAACATGCAAACTTGAAGTATAAGTTTGGTAACCGACATTTCTGGGCAGAGGGTTATTACGTAAGTACAGTAGGACTTAATGAAGCAACGATAAAAAAGTATATTGAAGAACAAGAAAAACACGATATAGCTATGGATAAATTGAGTGTCAAAGAGTATGAAGACCCCTTTAAGGGGTAGCTGACAAATAATAATACCCTTTCAAGGGTCGCAACGAGTCGGGGACGTTAGGCTTGAACAAAGTGAAAGCCAGCGTCTTTAGACGCTGATCGGTAACTGCCCCTTATAGGGGCGAACAAACCACCCGTTGGACGGGTGCTTTTGATTTTCGGGCAGGATGATGGCGTATAATATTTGTACATGCCTAATAGCAGGAGTGACGACATGACAACTGTCGAGGAGGCCTTCTGAACTATATTCACAAATCTGCCGTCTGATGAGTGGCAAAAGTTTAACGTACTTTTTAGAAACGCACTTTGTCCGAACGATTCACTTCCATGAAGAAGTTGTCCAGTGTCCACGGCCTTTTTCTGGCGGCATAAGGTGCTCCTGACTCTCATGCGTGAGCCGGTAGATGGATTGTCAGGTATCGTAGAAGCTGATGAGATGTATATTCTTGAATCTGTCAAAGGCAAGAACCAAGTCGAGAAACTTGGCCTTCGAATGCCTCTTAAACGGGGCGGTGCTTCCCAGTATCGTGGCATCAGCCGTGAACAGGTTTGCGTAAATCGAATGGAATCGCTCAGATGGTCGGCTACGGCCGCGTTAACAGCATTGAGATAGACGAAGTGCTAGGCAACTATCTGCAAGGCCCGACCTGCCTTTGCACTTACTCCGCTACCAATCTCGCAACATATGCCAAGACTAAGGACGTCATTTCTTAAGGAGGAAAGAGATATGCCAGATATAGAGGCTATTATTAGCTTTATAAGAACAGAAGATGGTGGTAAAAGTCATCCAGTCTTCAATGGATATAGACCAGCACATTTAGTAAAAGAGGACTATCTTACAACAGGAGTTCACCATTATAATGGCAGAGAAAAGGTGGAGTTAGGAGAAGAGGTAGTTGGTACGATAACGTTTATTTCTCCTGAAGCGTATCCGGGGTGCTTATGGCTTGGAAAAGTAATAAGTATACAGGAAGCTTTCCATGTAGTTGGATATGCTAAAGTTACAAAAATCTTTAATAAGATATTAGAGAAAGAGTGAAACAAACCTTATTCTGCAAGCGCAAAAATCTGTTGCAACGGGAGTTGGCGCAATTAGAAGAACTATTGGAAAAACATGGGCTAGGATGAGGAAAGAGACGAATACACATGCCGTAACGGATGGAAAGTGCGACCGGCATACCTAACGCACGCAAATTAAAATCGGGCTACAGTAGCACTATAATCAGTCGGCACAAAAACCAATGGGAACCGCAGGTTCGGAATATCGAAGAAGTTCCAACGTCAGTGAGCTTGATCATTAGAAAACATCACTAGTGCAAAGGGAATATTGCTGCGGATGAACAGCTCTATACAGGCGGAAGGTGCCTTTGGCGTATTGATAGAAAATCATGATTTTAGAAGGTTTTTGCTGCGTGGTAAGAAATGAACCGAATAGAAGTCCCGTTTTTAGCGCTTGGTTACAACCTGAACAAAGTACATAGCAAAATACACCGGTAAAGGTGCGGTTAACTGTTGTACGAGAAAAAAATAGCATAAATGGCAACGGCACAGCGAAGTTAAGGGCTGTAACGATGCCCTTAGCTTTGCTGTGCCGTTGTTGCGCACTTGGACGGGAAATAACCGTTCTTCTAGTAGCAAAATAGAAAGATGGTGCCTAAAGTAGGTTTTGAAACCATACTTTAGGCACCATCCATTTATAAACGCTATTTTTTGAGCAGTTTTTTGGCGATATTAACGGCTTCCACACCGTCTGGGGCATAGGCATCAGCGCC
>JAGGAC010000052.1 GCA_017889635.1 Bacillota bacterium
TGGGGTGGCCAGAAGGCGGTTGGTTGTAGGAGGCGGCGGCGCCCATGATGGCGCAGGCATGATGCGGTGGCTGCTGACGTATTCTGATTTGATAACCTTACTGATGGTTTTCTTTGTGGTTTTGTATGCGATGAGTAAGGCTGATGTTGAAAAGTTTAATGCGCTTCGGAATTCGCTGGCGATGGCACTGCAGTCTAATGGTGCCGGGACAAACGTTGTTTTGGATCACCAGGGAACAAGTGCTGTTGGTGACCAGGGGGCGCAGGGTTCAAGCTCGGCCAAGGAAAATGAAGATTTCCAGGCGATGATTAGCAGGATTAAGGCTCAGGTAAAAGATCCTAACCAGATGGCGTTTATTGTTGATGAACGCGGTCTTACTATCCGGTTTTTGGATAGCAGTTTGTTTGATTTAGGCAGTGCGAAGCTTAGGCCTGATGCTTATCCTTTGCTTGATTCGGTGGTGGATTCGTTGAAGCGCGACCAACGGTATGTGCGGGTTGAAGGTCACACTGATAATTTGCCGATAAGTACATATGAGTTCCCGTCAAACTGGGAGTTGTCTGCGGCCAGATCGATTGCGGTGACCCGGTATTTGATAGAGCGTCACCAGTTAGATCCCCGGCATTTGTCATCACTGGGCTATGGGGAATACCGCCCGCTTTATGCTAATGATTCGGAGATAAACCGGGCCAAGAACCGCCGGGTGGATGTGGTGGTTCTTAGAAGCGAACGTGTTGGAGGTGAAATTGGGGCCAATACTTCTCCGGGAGCAGCTATTAAATCGCAGTAAAAAACGAAACGGAGGTCCAGCTGTGAGCGACGATAAGGACTGGGAAACATTTAAGCAGAAGCTTTTTAATAAATCGGCTATTGATCTTAACCAGTATAAGCCTGCACAGATGCAACGCCGGATTACTAATTTTTATACTAGACACGGAGCAAAAACATATGTTGAGTTTTTTAGCAAAATCGAAAGTGACAGCAGGCTGTATAAGGAGTTCGTCGATTTTCTAACCATTAATGTTACCGAGTTTTTTCGTACGCCGGAGAAATTTGTGGAACTCGAGGAGAAGGTTATTCCGGAACTTTTGTCAGCCAGTCCACGGCTGAATATCTGGAGTGCCGGTTGTTCGATTGGGGCAGAGCCGTATTCTTTGGCAATGATTCTTATGGATAAGGCACCACACAGCAAGCACCGCATTTTGGCGTCCGATCTTGATGTTGAGATGCTGGCTAAGGCCAAGGCTGGGAGTTATGCGCCGGGAGATCTTAAAAATATTGCTCCGGCCAGGCTGAACAGGCATTTTAGTAAGGTGAATGATAATTTTATTATCAGTGATGATGTCAAAAGCCGGGTGGAGTTTGTCCGCCATAATCTTTTGCTGGATAAGTTTGAGTGTGGTTTTGATCTGATTCTATGTCGTAATGTGGTTATTTATTTTACTGAGGAAGCTAAGGATGCGTTGTACCGGCGGTTTTTTGCCGCTTTGAAGCCGGGGGGAGTATTTTTTGTCGGCGGTACTGAAGCCATTTTAAATTTCCGGGAAATAGGGTTTCAGCATTATCTGCCGTTTTTCTATCGTAAGCCGCTATAATATATATTAAGTTGCTTGGTTTTGCATTTAAAAAGCTAAAATCCGCTGCAAAAAAGGTGTTTTTTGCAGCGGATTTTTTGTGCTAGAATGTCTTGGTGAGTTCAATACCCCATTCCCGGCCAGGATCATAATAATTCATACCGTATAGATAATGCCGGTTGGCGAGGTTGTGGCCATAAAAGGTGATTTTGGTCTTTTCGTCCAAGTCTTTGCTGATGTTGGCGTTTATAGTAGTATATCCGCCGCAGTTGGCTGCTACAGCAGAAGAGGAACTATAATAAGTTTCTGTTTCACCGCAAGCTAATACAGCAAATTTGCTGACATACAGCAGCGTGGCATTGGCGCTAAGGGACTTGTTTTTGTAATTTAGAGAAAAGGAATAGCGATTGTGGGGCGAATATGAATTGTCCATCGCGTTGCTTGATTCGAAAAAAGCATAGCCAAGCTTATAGCCAAGTTGATTGGTCAATGCGCCGTCAAGTGCAAGCTCAAGACCCTGACGTGACAAATTCGCTTCGGTATAAGTATACACTGTATCACCGGTTTCCTGATCGGTAGTTGTACCGTTCGCAACCCGCGCATTTTGAATATAATAGTGGAACGCTGTCAACGAGGCGTTTAACTTTTTGTTGTAGTGTCCGGCAATGCCAGCCTCCAACTTATAGCGGTTTTCTGGGTCCAATCCTGAACCATCTGCCGTGTAAAGATAGCTGCCCCCGGTCTGACTGGTATAGCCTACCCGCGAAGTCAGATCATAGATGTTTGTTAGTTTGTAGGCTGCTCCCAGCGAGACGGCTTTCGAATCCCCTTCCCATATGTCGCCGTAATCCTCATCATATGCTGTGTTGGTTGAACTATTATAATATTTTCCGACTCCTTTGGTGATATGCTTTTTATCCAATCTCAGCGCACCGTCTAATGTCAATTTATCATTCACTTTTCGTTGGTCATATACATAGCCGCTGTACAGCTCTTCTTGGCGTTCTAAGCCAACGGTTGATCCACCCTGTACCCCGTTAGGCGCATGCCACCACATAAACTGGGTGCCTACTTTGATGGTATCCCGGCCGAATGTGTAGGTGTTCCACCAATTCAGTTCCCGCAGGTATTCATCTTGCTTGGAATATGAGCCTGATTTAAAAGTTCTGGTTGCATGCAGCGAACTGTAGCCGAAGCTGAAGTTGGTGGTAACATGAGAATTCCATTGTTTTTCCGCAGTGCTTGTAACCAGCGTCGAATTACAGGGATTCCAACAGCCGCCAAGGTTTGAACTTGATACAACGCCATATGAACTGAACATGTTGGCCGGTTGCCGCCAGCCGTTATTGACCATAACTGTCATATCGGTAGCCCAGCCATCCGTACTTCGCTCACCGGCTTTAAAGAAATAGGAATCAAAATCATAAGCCTGATTGTAGTTGGCTGGGCCGTTGCTTTTGGTTTTTTGATAGCCCAGGCCGTAATAACCATTATCGCCTAGTTTGTCGGCATGTACGAAATCATACTTTTTGGTGGCGTAGCTTCCGTAGCCAACCGTGGCTTTGTCCACCGGTTTGGTAGCTTTCAGGGTGCGAATGATAATAAAGCCTTGATTGGGCGAACCGGGTTTAGCCGCATTGGTGGCAAAACTGGCTACCGGACCCAGTGTTAGGACAGATGAGTCGCGGACAAAGGTGATCGATTCGATGAAATCGACTGGCAAAATGGTCAGTGTACGCGAAGACTGAGTTTCGGGATACCAGACGCCGTCGATGATAATGCCAACGTTATCGCCGCCGCGCGTCGATACTCTGGCATAACGGTTATTTCCCCAAACTTCAGTAACCATTCCCAGTCCGTTTTGGATAAGATCTAAAAGATTCTTGGGGTGCAAGTTTTCAATGTCTTTTCGGGTAAGCGTTTCTTTTTGTATATTGGTGCTTTCCGGAAGAGCCAGACGGCTCTCTGCCAAGGACTCTTGAACTTTACTTGCTGTTACTACTACTTCATCAAGTTTAGTATCTTTTTCATTGTTTTCTGCGGCTAATGCCGGCAGCGTTGTGCAGCCGTTGACCAAGGCGGCTATGATCATTGTTGCAATTGCGCTTTTTCTTTTCATAAAATGTTAATCCCTCCTAATCAATATCAATCTTGGTGCGTTTGGTATTTATATAAAATGGCGTGCCAATTATGGTGGGCCATAATTTATTCCGCCGGAGGGAGCGCGGCAATTATTCTGGCGGTCTCGTCGGTGGAAAGGTCATAATTAAAAAATTTCTTATAAAAGTATTGCGTTTCTTTGGTTATGTCGAAATCAGCGAATTTGTCAGGGTGAAAGATTTTAGCGGCCCATTGAATTTGCAATGCTAATTCGATGCCATGGCGATCCCAATAAAAGGCACCTTCAGGGTTGATGTAGACGGCTCCTTTTTTGACTGCGCTCAGGCGCTGCCAGGATGCGTTGTTGATAAAATCTGCTAGGGCAGTGCTTGTACCGGGTAGGGCGGTGCTGCTGAAGATGATGATGTCAGGACTCCAGCTTATTATTTGTTCCAGCGACACTTCTTGGCTATAGGAGGATACTTCGGCGGCGTTGATGCCGCCAGCTAGTTCTATCCAGGCGTTCATAAGCGTGTCTTTACCATTGACGGTAAGCGGTTTTACTGAGGAGATGTGAAGTACGCGCGGTTTTTGCGATTGGGGGATTGCGGCGGTTCGAGCGGAAATGAGGTTTGTTTTTTCATCAAGATAGGTAATGTATTCTGCGGCTCTCTGACTGCTTTCGCCGCCGAGGATTGTTCCGGTGAGCTTTACGCATTCTTTCAAGCTGGCAAAGTCGCTTAAGGTTAGTCGTATGGTGGGAATGCCAAGCGCGGTTATCTGAGGAATGTTTTTAGTTTTGTTGTGGACAAATACGATATCTGGTTTTGCTTTCAGCAGTTCTTCGATATGGGTATCATCGCCGCCGAAAACTTGCGCCGCATTGTTGAATTGAGGATTTATTTTGCACATCCATGGGCTTTTGGCGAATGGTGTTGTGGCGACGATTGATTGGCCTACGCCTAGCATGCACAGTACTTCATTATGAGCTGGCCAGGAGTCGGCGATGCGGTTTATTTTGGTTGGGATGACAAGCTGAGTTCCGTTAGAATCGGTGATGGTTGTTTTGCTGGGAGCCTCTTGTGCAGAATGAGAAGCGCAGCCTATTATCGATAGACTGATTGATAAAATTATGAGTAGTATGATCCAGGTTTTTTTTGGCATGAATGTCACATCCTTAGTGTTTTTATATAAAAAAAATCAACTTAAAAGGCTGTTGCCTGGTTAAGTTGATACGGCGGCGTATCCATAGCTGGGTATGGAGTCAAGATGATTTGCTGTGATGTTATCTATTTCGAGACAAATACTATATTAAGATAAACTTATCGTACAATAAGCCTGTCTTAAGGTGAGCTTAGTTTGATAATATTACATTTTGAATACCGATAGCAAATCTTACATAAGGTCAAATAGAAGTGTTTTGACTGGTTTTATTTGGATTATATTGGGATATCTTGGATTTAAACTTTGTTTCAAGGGTTCGCTTGTAACAAAAAGCAATATAAACAAACAAAACCTAACTGATTTATTTAATTATGCATAAATAGTTGACTTATGATAGATGGGGTTTTATACTTAAAACAAAAAATAATCCGGCTGGAATGGGACAGATGTTTCACAAATGCACTAATGCGTACAAGGAAGTATTGACGAAGTGGGAAAACCGCTGCTTGGTTGATACTTTTTTTCCTATCCGGGTGTCTCATGTATTCTAAGCTGAGGAAGACAGGAATTATGGCTCAACTGATCATGAAAAGAACTGTGTTAACGGATCGGGCGAAGCTACAAATGATTGCTGCGCTGTTGGTGCTGGTGTGTTTTGCGTCATTTTTTGTGGGGCGGTATCCGGTGGAACCGGATGCGGTGCTGGGTATTATGGCTGCGAAGTTATTTTGGTTGCCGCATGCTTGGTCTGGCGATATGGAAACTGTTGTTATGACGGTGCGGTTGCCGCGAATTTTGGCGGCGCTATTGGTGGGGGCCGCCTTGTCTGCATCCGGGGCTGCTTATCAGGGAATGTTTCGCAATCCGATGGTTTCACCCGGAATTTTGGGGGTTTCCGCCGGGGCAAGTTTTGGCGCTGCTCTGGCAATTCTGTTATCGCTGGATTTTATCTGGATTCAGTTTGCGGCTTTTGGGTTTGGATTAGCGGCGGTAGCGGTGACGTATCTTGCCAGTACGAAGCTGAGTAAGAGCCGCGATACTATGTTGGTGCTGATTTTGGCAGGGATTATTGTCGGCACGGTGTTTACTTCGTTTGTTTCGTTAATAAAGTTTTTGGCTGATCCGCTCGACAAGTTGCCGACAATTACGTTTTGGCTGATGGGCGGGTTGTCGACGGTGAATTTGTCGGATATCGGAATGATTGTGATTCCGATTATGGCGGGACTGATTGTGCTTATTTTATTGCGGTGGAAGCTTAATGTAATGTCGTTTGGCGATGAGGAAGCTCAGGCCCTGGGGGTGAATACCGGCAGATTACGCTGTGTTGTTATTTTCTGTGCTACCTTGATAACGGCATCGGCTGTTTCGGTAAGCGGAATTATCGGTTTGGTGGGACTGATTGTGCCTCATTTGACGAGGTTGGTGGTTGGGCCGAATTATAAGGTATTGCTGCCGGCGTCGGTGATGATGGGGGCTATTTTTCTTTTGGTTGTGGATAATTTTTCCCGCATTTTATGGTCGGTCGAGATTCCGTTGGGAATTTTAACTTCGATTATCGGCGCACCGATTTTTATGTATCTTCTTTTAACCAGCCAGCGTGGTTGGACGAGCTAGGGGGCGCACTGCTGTGGAACTTGAAGTGAGAGATTTGGCTTGCGGATATTTGGATAAAACGGTTGTCAGCAGGATATCGCTGTCAATAGCGACCGGAGATTCGCTTTGTTTGTTAGGGCCGAATGGTGTCGGCAAGACGACGTTTTTCAAGACGCTTTTAGGACTGCTGAAACTTAAAGCAGGGCAGGTTTTGGTGAATGGTGAGGATGTTGCCAATTGGTCGCGCCAAAAGTTTGCAACTAAAGTGGGCTATGTACCTCAATCCCATATTCCGCCGTTTCCTTTTGCGGTGCTGGATGTTGTAGTTATGGGCCGAAATGCCCATTTGGGAACTTTCGGTGCACCGGGGAAGGAAGACCGGCTGATTGCGGAAGCGGTTTTGGATACGCTTGAAATCGGTTATCTGAAAAATAGAGTGTATACCGAAATAAGCGGTGGGGAGCGCCAGTTAGTGCTTATTGCCCGCGCGCTGGCTCAGAAACCGGAGTTCCTTATTATGGATGAACCTACGGCCAGTCTTGATTTTGGCAATCAAATAAAGGTGCTTAATCAGATTGATAAGCTTGTAAAAGCGGAGAAAGTCGGGGTAATTATGACGACACATTTTCCTAATCAGGCGTTCTTTTACGCGTCTAAGGTGGCGATAATCGGTAAGGATAATACATTTGTTGTGGGTGCCCCTGATGAGGTTATAACCGAAAAGTATTTGCAAGAAGTATACGGCGTTGAGGTGAAGATTATTGCGGTTGAAGGGAAGCGTGGGGCTAGGAAGGTATGTGTTCCGGTTGCTTAAGGTACTGAGGTTTTGCCTGAAATCTTCTTGGATGAAATCAACAGTAGTTTCTCTTTTGCTTCATTGTGTGGTTATTGCGCTGCTGGCGCTAGTAGGGCCGTTTCATACTGTTGAACCGTCGGCTGAACCGACGACGGTAGTAGAGGTTGAATTTGAGCCGGCTAAGGTGCTTGATATCGGCGAGCAGGCGCCGATGGGGGCCTCAATTGAGACGGCGGCGGCAGCATCGGCTGAGGCGAAAACGGCTATGGTTGCTGAGGCGAAAGCTGCTACGCCCGCGCTGGCAGATGCTGCTATGCCCACTGAGGCGAAAACGGCTATGTCCGCTGAGATGGAACCGGCTGCGCCCGCTGATGACTCATTGCCGGGCGACGCAGTTGCAGCGCTTTCTCCTGCCGCGGCGTCGCCCGGCAATGAGGGTGGTAATAATCTTGGTACTGCAGGGGCCACTGTTGGCGGCAGCGGCGCTAAGCCAGCGGCCGGCGGCGGGGGAAATGCTTCATCCAGCTGCTTGTACGCGCCTAAGCCTAGCTACCCGTCGGCGGCTAGGGCTGCAAAGATGGAAGGGGCGGTGGTGGTGCACTGTGTTATTGATGAGGCTGGTTCGGCGGTAACGGTATCGGTGCTGAAAAGCTGCGGGTATGCTGAGTTGGATGAGGCGGCTCGGCAGGGGGTGAAAAAGTGGCGGTTTTCGCCGGCAAAGCGGAACGGTATCCCGATAGCCAGTTTTTATGATGTAAGAGTGGTATTTCGGTTGACTGATACATAACTATTCTATATTTGAAAGCGAGTGTGAAAATGTGGATGGACTTCTGAAAGGGGGCTGGATGATGCTTCCGCTGCTTATTTGTTCGATTGTCGCGGTTGGTGTTATTATTGAACGGTATTTATATTTCCGGCGGATCGGGGCGGCTGATATAGCGGAACAAGTCTTGGAGATGGTTAGCTGCGGCAAGTCGGATGAAGCGCGCTTTGCTGCGGTAAAATCGTCGCTGCCACTGCCGCGAGTGCTGGCGGCGGGTATTGTGTGCCCGGCTGATTCGTCCCGTGGGATGGAAGCGCAGGCTGTGTTGGAGTTGTCTGCGATGCGGCGTGGTATGCCGGTGCTGGATACGATAATAACGCTTTCGCCGCTGCTTGGGCTGCTGGGCACGATTGTTGGCATGATTAGTTCGTTTCAGATTATGGCGGCGCAAGGAATGGGCCAGCCCCATGCGGTTACTGGCGGGGTGGCTGAAGCGCTGATTGCTACGGCCACTGGTATTACAGTAGCGGTTATTGCTCTTATTCCGTATAATTATTTTTTATCCCGTATTGAGCGAGAAACCGAGTTAATCGAGCATTATGCGACCAGGCTGGAAATAGCGCTTGAGAATTTGGCGAAGGGGTAGTCGGTATGAAACTTTTGCGTCGGCCGGCAAAGAAGGCACGGATTGAAATTATTCCAATGATTGATACAATGTTTTTCCTGTTGGTGTTTTTTATGGTGGCTACGCTTGCTATGACTACGGCAACCAGCCTGCCGGTCAATCTCCCACAGGCTAGCGGGGTTCGGGATAAGAATCAGCAACCGGTCACATTGACTCTGACGAAAGACGGCGCGCTATTTTATAATAAGGAATCGATATCAACTCCGGCTGAGGCTGTAGTGCGCCTGATGCGTCAGAACCAGGGAGAGGGGCCGGTGATTATTAACGCTGATCGCGGTGTTGAGTATGGGCGGGTGGTTGAACTAATGGATGCCGTTCGGCAAGGCGGGGTAACCAGGCTTGCTATGGCGGTTGAAAGTAATAGAAGTGGTGTTTCTAAATAATTAGTGTGATGAGACATAATTTGGGGCTGGTTTTGTCCCGGAAAAGATAAAAGTCGCTGCGAAAAGTTTTTTCGCAGCGACTTTTATCTCGTTCTGAAGGGGTGAGGTGGACGGTCAACGTAGATGGTCTGGGTTAAAGTTTGAAGGCGGCCTTAAAGCCTATGTATTGTTCTTTGGAGGTTGGCTGATAGTAATAACCGCCGAATACGGACGAATAATCGGCATCTGAGGCATTGTATTTTTGGTATTCGTAAGTCAGGCTAAACTGACAGTCGTTAGAGTTTATCCCGATTTCGGCAAAAAGGCCGGGAGCGTTTTTGGGTTTATGGCTTACGCCGGAAAAGTCTACTCGGTTATTGTTCAAGAGCGGATATTTTACGCCGGCTTCCCAAAATAGCGTGCCGGTGTTCTGACGGATGCCGGCTTTGCTGTAGACTGAGCTCCAGTTTTCGGTATAGCCGACAACATAGATGCTGTTGTATACGGTGGTGTCGATGCTTCGTGTCCAGCGCTTCCAGCCGAGGCCGGCAAATGGTTCGATGCCGCCATCACTCGGCTGGGACCACTCGGTGTCGATTTTGAAGCCGTAGTAGTTGTTCTTTGTGTTGACGATGGCGCTTTCGTAATGGGTTGTGGCGCCGCCGAACACTTCAAATTTGGTGGTGTTGGTTAAGCCAAAGTCGGTCGAACTCTGCCATTTTTTGCCCAAGGTATAGATGGGGCCTTTTTCGTGCATTATTTCTTCGCCGCTTGTGTTGAATTCTTTCCAGGATAAATAGTCTACTTTGGCGTAAAAATCAGGATCGGCGGCCAAGGCGGCCGGAGTGCCCAGACTTAGTCCAAAAACTACTGCGCCTAAGATAGCAAGAATTCTACTTTTGAACATAGTTATCAACTCCTAATAATTGCCTTGAAAATTACTGATATTGCATTATATCATGCTTTGAAAAATATTTGAACATAGTTTATAAAGAATAAATAAATATAAATGATAAAAAATATAAATATAAGTGATATAATTATATTGGGCAATAAAAAGAGTCTGGGTTATAGGATACCCCAGACTGAAAGCAGACGGAAAGTTTGGTTTAGATGATAGAAAAAGGTCTTGAGTAAGGTGCGTTCGCCTATGTCGCTGGCGGCAGTAAGGTCGACTGTTTTTATGGCTTTGTTATCAAGGAAAAAAACTATTTCGCCGATTTTTTGGCCCTGGTATATTGGCGCGGTTAGTGTTTCCGGCAAGTCAACTTCTACTGTTATTTTGGGATAGTCTGCCGCTGCTACGGTGAGGGAGGCCGGGCTGTCAACGATGGCGTCGACGCTGTCCACTAGGCCGTTCTGAACAGGCAGGGTTGCCAGGGTTTCGCCCTGATTTTTGAAGTCGTAATAATCATAGTTGTCAAAGCCGTATTTTAAGAGCTGCATGGAATCGTACCAGCGGGAGTGGTCGTTGAGTACTACAGCAATTAATTTCTGATTACCACGGGTGGCGCTTGATACCAGGCAGGGCCCGGCTTCGCCGGTGGTACCAGTTTTTATGCCGTCAGCTTCGTCAAGCATCCATAAGAGTTTATTGGTGTTGCGGAGATTGACGTCTTTTTCCCGGCCGCGCTGGTCTAACCATTCGATTTGTGTTTCTTTGGTGCTGACTATTTCGGCGAATTTGGGTATTGACAGGGCGTAGCGGGCGAGTATCGCCAGGTCGTGAGCTGAGGAATAATGACCAGGAGCACTGAGCCCATGAGGGTTACTGAAATGGGTGTTATTGGCCCCGAGTTCGACCGCTTTTTTATTCATGAGGACGACGAAGGCGTCTACTGTCCCTGCCAGGTGCTGGGCAATAGCAACTGCGGCGTCGTTGCCGGAGCGCATCAATAATCCGGTAAGTAGTTCGTGCAGACTGATGATTTGGCCGGGATAGAGGTTCATGGATGATCCTCGGGTGGCGGCGGCGCTGATACTAATTTTAACCGGCTCATTGAGGCGGCCGCTTTCAATGGCGAGGATTGCGGTCATAATTTTGGTGGTGCTGGCGGGAGCGTTTCTGGCGTCCATGTTTTTGTTATAAAGCACTTGGCCTGTTTTGGCATCAAGAAGTATTGCGGCGCGGGCTTTTACGGCAAGTGCTGCCGCGTAGACTGGGGTTAGTGAGCCTGCGAGAATAAAAATTATGGTGAACAGTACCAAGATAGGGGATTTTTTTGTCATGGTTTAATTCCTCCTGCCGAAAACTAATAAATTATATTGCGCCAGGCAACCGATGATGCAATTCTTTTTGCTTGCTCGGTTATCTGGCGCAATTGGCAGGCGGTATAGGGGTATTAAGTTTTTGGTTTATAGGGCTTTAATTGTTGCCAATGGGACTGGATGAGTTGATCGTAACGCCTGATGGATGCGGTGCGCTCGTTGCGGAGTGACTGGATTGCGCTGAGGATATTTTGGTCAAAGGCGTAGGTTTTTTGTTTGGGAACGGTAATTGGTTTGGCGTATTCTTTTAGTTTAGTGGCGGCTTTTAGGTTGGTTTTTCCTTCTTTGATGATGAATGCAGGCTCTAAGAGGTCGGAACCATCGTAGCGGTGAATGAGGCAGTTGGGCTGGACGCGATCGATGATGTTTTTTTGTTCGCCGGTGATAATAATGTTATCGCCGCAGCCGGGACAAGCAGAGAGAACGGGGGATAACGGGGTATAACAGTTGGCACAAATGACTTCTTCCATTATTGGCACCTCCAGTGGTTAGTGTATCCGAAAACTCAGGTTTAACGCATGGTGCGTGAAAACCGGCGGAGATGCGTTTCGTTATGGTTCTAAGCAAGGTGATTGGGATTACAGCGCAGGTCTCATGGCTGACGCGCCGTATTACTTGTGGTTTTTGGTTGCAATTTTACACATAATTTGATAAAATTGTAAAAAGGTGGATGATAAAAATGCTTATTCAAGATGATTTGTTACTTGCTTTAATAAGAACATATCTTCCTCAGTCTGATAATGACACATTAAATCGGATCGCTACTGAGGTTAAAGGCGATGTTGAGGCTATTGTTCATTCGATGATAAGACGGGCGGTAGCTCAGGAAAAACAGAATTTGTACTTAAAGCATAAAAGTACAGGTTGAATTACGAGCGGCATAAATGCTGCTCTTTTCTTTTAAAAGTTACTTACAGGGGATAGATTCGAACACAGATATGGTGCTTCTGGGCTTGAAAATGGACTGTAATTCGGTTATATTTTACAGTGCCTATTGATAATCAAGCCTGAAGAGTAAAAATAGATATTTAGACAACTTGATAAAATACGTTTTTGGGGGGTATACTATTAAAAGAGAATGCATGAGTGTTATGGGGTATTAGCTCAGTGGGAGAGCGCTTGATTCACATTCAAGAGGCCGCTGGTTCGAAACCAGCATGCCCCACCAGTAAAATCGGTGCATTGCGGGATGTCCTCGCAATGCACTTTTAATTTTTCTAACCTGTTTTTCTAACGCAAACATATATAAATATATGCTCTATTGCTTTTCTTCGAATAGAGCATCTAAAACCTTGACGACTTTTTTGCGTGTGTTTTTGGTAGGGTGGGCGTATGTACCATGAGTAAATGAGGATGAATAGTGTCCTAACATTTCGCTGATGGTTTCCATGTCTATTCCTTGATCGCGTAAAAGGGTAGCATAGCTGTGGCGAAGATCATGAACACGTATGTCAGGCAATTTAGATGATGCTAATAGTTGTTTGAACTTCTTATAAAGATAGTCTGGAGAATGGGGACGACCGTCATCCCATGCCCATATATAGCCTTCCTCGGTAACTAGATCGCCCGCTTGTTCTTTTATAAGTTTCTGCCGTTCTTTTTCTGTTTGAAGGATTGTGACAGCCATATCATGTAAAGGTACTGGTCGTTCGCTGCGGTCGCTTTTTGGTGGTCCGGGGGTTAATACACCATCCTGCCAATCAAGAGAACGGTAAACTTGCAGTTCCTTTTTATCAAAATCTATATCTGACCACATGAGGCCGCATATTTCGCCTCGACGAAGACCACATGTAATGCCGATGACAACCGGGATAAATATGTTTGTTTCGATGGCGTTTTTAAGTAAAGTTTTTATCTGGTCAATATCAAGAACAATAGGTTTATATTTGTTTTTCTTTGGGGGCTCTATCGCATCACAGGGATTGTAGGGTATTTTTCGCATTCGTGTTGCTTTGCGAAGTGCGGCATTGAGAACGACGAATTGATAGCGAATGGAAGTGGGGGAAAGTGCTTTAGGAATCTTAACTTCTTCGCCGGTTGCAGCGGCTTCTTCAGCGAGCTTTTGAGCTTCCTTGAGTGTTTTCTCCATCGTCTTTCGTTGCTTGGTAAAATGCTGATCGATATGTTCGGGTAACAGCTTATTAAGTTCGAAATGACCAAGCGATGGTTTAAGATAATAGTCGACAGCCCATTTATAGCTTTCTAACGTAGAATTTCTAACATCAAGAGCCTCTAGCCAGTAGTCTAGGTATTCGGCCACTGTCGTTTTTGTGGGTTTGATAAAAGTACCTTGGCGCATTTCCGTTTTTATGCGTTCTTCTTCGGCTTTTGCATCGTCTCTTTTATCAAAGCCGGAATACCACTTCTGTTTACGTTTTTTAGTGACTGGATCACGGCCTTCTTCAATAACTACATAATATTTGTCGCCTTTCTTTATTACAGCCATAAGGTGCCTCCGTAGCGTAGTATTAAAGCTTTTCGGTAAGTTCTGTACCCGCTTGCAATATATCAACGTAGGAAGAATAGATATATTTTCTATTACGTTGAGCAGTGGAGCCGTGATGTAAAATACCTAGTTCGCAAAATTCACTTACTAAGACGTTTGCAGTTGGATAGGATACGCTGAGTTCTTGTGAAACAAAGTTTATCGTTATAACTGGATGCTCAAATAATATCTCTAGCAACTTAAGGCCGTTTGCAGGATTTTTAACAGAGGTATTAACGAGTTTTGAATGATCTTCTTTCATTTTTAAAATTCTTTTTGCTGTGTCGGTTGATTCGGCAGATACTTCAGCAAGCCCTTTTAGGAAAAACTTAATCCAATCTTCCCAGTCGCCTCTTTTACGAACAGCCATTAGCCTATCATAATACTCAATTTTATTCATTTTAAAGTAGTAACTTATATAGAGTAATGGTTGGCTTAAAATTTCCTGTTGGCATAACCAGAAAGTAATTAATAGACGTCCCATTCGTCCATTGCCATCAAGGAATGGGTGAATGGTCTCAAATTGAGCATGAATTAAGCCTATTTTAATTAAAGGTGGAATATCATCGGAACTGTGAAAGTACTTTTCAAGCTCGCCAAGAGCAGTAAGCATTTCATGAGGGGGAGGTGGGACAAATACAGCTGTTGAAAGAGTGCATCCAGGAGGTCCTATCCAATTTTGAGAACTTCGAAATTCACCCGGTGAGCGCTCGCAACCGCGTACTCCAGAAAGTAGTATTTCATGAATTTCCCTAAACAATCTTAGGGATAGGGGTAGTTCCTTTAAACGACTAAGGCCGTAGTTCATAGCGTGAATATAATTTATTACTTCTTCAACATCTTTCACTTTTTCGTTACTTTTTGGATCAGACACATCTAAGATGTCAATCAGAGAGGCTTGAGTGCCCTCAATTTGAGAGCTTAGTACAGCTTCTTTTTTCACATACATTGCAACGAATAGATCAGGATTGGGTAGCGTCTGGGTTATTCCATCAAGCCGACCTAAACATCTGTCTGCTTTGGAAAGTAAGGTCATGATTTCAAAGTCAATAGTAAGAGGTGGATCTGGGGGGAGTGTTTTCGGGATAAAAGCTGTATAATCATATGGTTGCTTGATAAATGTTCCCGACCGATTAGAAGAATCCATAACAAAAGTCCTCCGTGTAGTAAAAATTTACATTGTATGTTATTAAAATTATTGCCGGATAATTTTAATAACATACAATTATTATGCTTGCTATTAAACTATAATTTAATAACTGAAGCTGAGGCAGTAAATTATTTAAGGAATGGGACGAAAGATTTAATAAGGATATAGAATGGGGGGAGTCTTATTAAATCTATTTTTAATAAGATACAAATGGTACCTCGCTTATTAAAATTTCAGGCTGTAAATTTTAATAAGCGAGGTACCATCTTACTGTCTTATAAAGAATACAACCCTTTAATCTTGATGTATTTCAAGTATATGGTAAAGGTAACATTACAATATTGAATTTTATGGATTGTCAGCTGTTATTATGGTAAATTAGCACATAATTTAATAAGATTCGAGGAGCTTTTTATTCCCAACTTATATTTATAAGAAGACATGACCTTTTTAGTGTTGTGTCTTTTTCTTGTGATAAATTTAAAAATTAACCATAAAATGCAAGATTATGACATGTGGAATTAGATATTTTTTAAAAATGTGGTTCGTGTTTTGTTTGGGGGTAGTTTTTATAGGAAAAATATTGCACTATTTGTTAAATCTAGGCAGGAAATTCAAAGGTTATTCAAGAAATAATAACCAAAACCAAACATATGTTCGGAACACTTTTGGAGGCGAGTATCGTGGTTGAATCGGAAGAAGTTTTGCAATTATTACTTAGAATGATGTTACAAGAAGTTATTTCTCAGATGGACCAAGAGAATCAATAATTAATGCTAAAGCCTTCTGGTGTTCAGCCGGGAGGCTTTGAAATTTTTTCAAAACTTTGGTTAATAATTCTTGTTGTTCTTTTGTAGGCATTTTTAAAAGACGGTCCAATGCAATTTGTTCTTTTTCGTCCAATGTCATATGATCGGCTTGTTCTATGACTTGGGGGAATAATTCCTTTACAGGTGTATTTTCGTCGAATTCAGCCATTGAGACACCAAGAGCTTTAGCTATTTTTTGAAGTGTATCTCCTTTAGGAATTATTAGTCCAGCTTCTATTCGGCTGATATTCGACTGGCTAATTCCAGCACTCTTATAAAGCTTATATTGTGACCAACCTTTGGCTTCACGTAATTCAATAATTTTTTTAGCTATATTCATAAAACACCTCAATGCATGTATAGATGCATTATATCGCAATAAAAATCATTTTAAAATAGATGCAAAGAAGCATTGACATTATGCAAGTGTGCATCTATAATAAAAGAGAAAGGAGGCAATGCAATGGAAATACAAGAGCTTATGAAGCGTAAACATATTACGCCGTATCGACTAGCTAAATTATCTGGCGTTTCTCAGTCACAAATTTCTAGGATTCTAAGTGGTAAAACGATGGAACCCAAGAAGTGTACTCTTGTAAAAATAGCGGTTGCTCTTGGAGTTAGTGTATCCGAACTAATTAGCGAGAAGTCAGCGTAAAGTTGCATTTTTGAACGAGGGGGGTTTTTAATGATCGAATGCAAGTGTGGTGAATCTATCCGAGAGGGGGCGAAGTTTTGCCCTAATTGCGGAAAGAAAGCTCTGAAACCAAAAGCGGAAGTAAAACCACTAACTATTATTCATACTGATAGCAAATTAGCATTTAGTGTAAAAGAGGCAGCCCAAGCAATAGGGGTTAGCACATTTTTAATTCGTGAATTGATTAATCAGCAAAAATTACGGTGTGTTCGCTTAAACTCGCGGATTCTTATAAGGCGTGAAGTATTAGAGGATTACCTAATGCAAAATGAGGTAGACGTAAAAGCTGTATAGATAGTCAATATAGGAGCTCAACTGCTGAAATATTACTGCTAACTGGGGGATTAGTATGAATGATCATTGCCAGAAAAGAAAAAAGCCTAATTTGATAGATAAGTTTACACCCTTAATAATAGCAATAGCAGTCATTTATGTTGGCGGTCATATTATACGGTGTTGGCTACGTGGGTAAAAAGAAAGCCCGTCCTGGAAGAGGACCAGCAAGTGGGAGAGGAGTTATCCTCTGACTATAGTTTAGACCATTTGGCTGTCGGAAAATAGAGAGATAAATACGACAAGTGAAAGATTGATTAAGGAGTGTGAGCAATATAGCAAACAAAATAGTGTATTTTAAGAATAAAAGTGACGGACTTCTTTATGCCGCCGTTTTAAAAATAGACTTAATCGGGAGAGTTCGTGATTTTAGAATGTGTCGTCAAGAGCACGTATTTCATAATGGGCAATACCTGCATGATGCCAGAATAATTGTGCCTTTAGAAATTATCGGTTATTCCCAATATCCGAAAATAGTACGACTTATTGGGCGTATAATTTTGAAATGGCAAAAACTAAAGCAGCTTTTGCGGAATCGGTTACTGCACCAGCAGTAATCTCATAAACAAATTTTTTAATTATATCTGTAATAGATGAGTTTTCTGTAGTTTTACTGATTTCAGCAAATAGTCTAGTTAACAAAATCTTATGCTCATTATCAAACTCAGACGATTGAATGTCGATAAAGATATCACCATTAATGTTCATGTTTAATGTATTTCTATTGCCAATTATCGCGTTACTTTTATTGCCTTGAGTAATCGTAGTGATATTTTGAATTGGAGTTTGTGGCGGATCAAAGTATTCTAGACCTTTTTGAGCTATTTTGTACGACTGACATTTGGCGCTTATGACTAACTGTTCAATATAGCCATTGCTTTCTAGAAATCTTAATGCATCGTTAGTTTCTTGCTGCATTTCATAGAAACCATCACCAGGAGTATATTCATTGGTATTAATTCGGAATTGCTCTGTTTTTGATTTATTGTGGTAATACCAACACGCATCTTCTAAAAGCATTTCAAGTTTTTTATCAAGCATTTTCAAGTTTATCACTTCCGTTCAAATACCAAATTTCGACGCAAGGAAACAATTTCCTGTAGTAAAAGGAGGACTGGAAAATGAGAGTAGGCGACACTGTAAGATTGGCTGTTAATTACAGTGACAAGCCGGTTAAGGCATTGGCCAGAGAATTTAGATGTTCGGATGATGCTTTGTATTCGGCAATGAAGGAAATACGTCCGATACCGAGTCAAGCAAGAGAAAAGCTAGCAAAGCTAAATATGGTCGGTATGATGGCCGCAACACTTGAAGCAACTGGTTTTAGTAAGCTTTTTAGCTACTTGCGAGTGGACAGGCATATATACAGCTTAATCCATCGTGTTTACAAAGAGGATCGGGAAGCAGATGAAGCGCTGCGAAAATTGCCAGAGCTGCTGCTGGACAAGGGGAAGCCCGATGATCTTAAACCAGAGGATAGGCAAATCATATTAAGCGTTGGTAAGGAAATAATCGAGCGCATACATTGCGAGTTTAATTTGCTTGCAGAGCTAGAACGACAGTATGGTATTAGTTTTCAGGAGTGCTTAATAGAAAAGGAAAAAGCCGCCTGTGCAGCA
This sequence comes from Bacillota bacterium, assembly GCA_017889635.1. Lineage (GTDB taxonomy): Bacteria > Bacillota > Negativicutes > Sporomusales > CTSoil-080 > CTSoil-080. The sequence continues at coordinate 18,399 of JAGGAC010000052.1, forward strand.
ACACAGACGACTTCATATGGTAGGTAAAATACATATAACAAAATTGTATATCAGAATCGGCGCTTAGTCAAATGGCTAGTGAAGTTTTTTAATGGGGGAGCATTTTGATATGAAAAGTACAGGCGTATTACGAAAAGTGGACGAGCTTGGACGGGTAGTTATACCAGTCGAGCTTCGACGAGAAATGGGTATTGAGCAAAAAGACAGCTTGGAAATATTCGTGGATGACGACAATATAGTGCTGAGAAAACATGAGCCTGGTTGCATCTTTTGCGGTGAAGTATCAAATGTAACTTGGTTTAAAGGTAAGAATGTTTGTAAAGCTTGCATGGTTAGTATGGCTGGGGCAATAGAAGGTTAAGCACGGGGGGATTTGAATGAAGTGCATACCGGGTAAAACAACAATTGCAAATTGCTTGAAATGCGGGGGCCGGGGGGAAAAGATCGGGTTTAATTATCCGATGGTAAAGCTAAAATGTCCAAACTGCGGACATGCATGGCGAACGCTATCGGCAATTTGTCGAAGCTGTAAGGCCTCCAATGGAACTCCCTATATGAGTGATTGCCCGGTATGCGCTAAAAAGGCGGTGGCTGGCTAGTGGATGACGTAATACGTTGCGAAAGGTGCGGACGTAAGCTGAGAAGTTCTCCGACTATGGAATTTGGCTTAGGTAAGGTTTGCTATGAAAAGAATCGGTTAGAGCTTGTAAAGGCTGAATATGAGCGCAACCAACAGATATTAGAGTTTGAAGTGGACGGAATACAGAGGGGGAAAGGGACATGCCTAGAAAGCGCGATATAAAACCTGGATTCTTCAAAAACGAAGACTTAGGGGAATTACCTCCACTGGCCAGGCTCTTTTTTGCTGGCCTATGGTGTTGGGCGGATCGGGAAGGACGATTTGAGGACCGACCTAAGAAATTAAGAGCCGATATCCTTGCTTATGATAATTGTGATGGCGAAGAACTAATGCAGTTGTTAGCTGATAGGAGATTCGTTATAAGGTATGAAGTCGATGGAATACGATATGGGCAAATAAACAATTTTGCTGATCACCAGAGTCCACATCCGAATGAAGCAGCAAGTGCCATTCCAGTGCTAGTAAATGAGGAATCAGGTATTTGTAACTTATCCGCAACCGAAGAGCATGTTACTCCTACTGTGCTTGTAACCAAGGGACAAGATGCTAGTAATGACATTGTAACTGACGAGCAGGTTACTACTAACTTACTTGCAACTGACAAGCAGTGTACTTGCAACCCTTATCTCTCTTTTACTTCTTATTCTTCTTTTAATACAGAGACTAAACGCGCGCGAGATGAAGAAACGGTATCTGAGATATTTACTGTTCTACAAAATAAGTTTGGGATAATCAACACTGGTCACAGGGATTTAGTGCTGGATATGATTGACCATTACCCATGTGATTGGATTATTCAGGCCATTGACCGGGCTGTGAAATATAAGAAAAGGCGAGTAGGGTATTTAGATGCCATCTTGAAGGGGTGGCGTGATGAAGGCTATGAAGACTTAGATAAACCTTGGGAGGTGGATAAAGATGGAACTAGTAAATCGGGAAATAGAGGCAGCTATAGAAAAAGCAAAGCAGGCACAAAGCCAAGCGAAGTCGACTGGGACGCTGAAAAGCAACGAGCTCTCTGAGTTTAACCAGGAACAAAACCAGAGGCGAATAGCGGAGGCTGTTAAACGTTCAGGTCTGGGGGTAAGGTACCACAATTGTACTTTTGATGAGATGAATAAAAAGCGGATACCAGCTGGCATCCGGGGGGAATACCTGGAGGTAAAAAAATACGCCGATAATATCGGCGAAAATATAAAAAACGGTACCGGTCTTTTGTTAAAGGGGCCTGTCGGAACAATGAAAACATCATTGGCGGCAGCAGTGCTTTTACACCATATCCACCAGGGTGGACAGGGAATGTTTATATCAATGGCAAGTCTGCTTGATACCATATTTAGCCTAAAGGCCAAAAACGTTGGAGAGTGGGCAAAGTTTGAAAACAATCTCAGGGGAACCAAAATCCTTGTTATTGATGACCTTGGAGCTGAACACACCGAAGGTTGGGTACTAACAAAGGTTGATGCCATTATCAGTGAACGATATAACAACATGTTACCGGTGATAATTACAACGAATTTAAGCGTTGACCAACTTAGTAAAACCTATGCGGAAAGAGTTATTGACCGAATGCGGTCTACTATGCTGACGGTAAGCTTTGCGGGGCAAAGTCTAAGGCCCAGGGCGGTATAAAAATAACGGAGCAGGAGAAGCAACATGAATAAAGTGATACTAGTGGGGAGATTAACCCAGGACCCGGAAGTGAGATACACCCAAGGGGGAAAGGCGGTTGCATCTTTTAACCTTGCTGTAAACCGCATTGTAGGAAAAGGGCAGCACCCAGAAGCTGATTTTATTCCAATTGTGGTATGGGAGAAACTCGCGGAGATTTGCGGCAATAACTTGTCAAAAGGGCAGCGGGTACTAATTGAGGGACGGCTACAGATAAGATCGTATGAAGCAAACGACGGTCAAAAGCGCAGAGTAGCCGAGGTGATAGCTCAGAACATGGAGTTTCTGGAACGTAAAATTCAGCAAGAAGATAATCATGGTTTTGGTGGGCAAGTATTCCCGGAAGAAGAAATTCCGTTTTAATTGATCACTGTATTGATATTTTCATGATTTCTGGATCAACAATTTGAACACTTTCATATGGTTCTAGGTTGAACAGTTTACTATATTTCTCTTTTCCTAACACAGTAACACTCTTTTTGAGGAAATCGGAAATAAGATTGTTAAGTTTATTCGCATATTCTTCGGGTGTAATATTATTTTTCATAAGTTCTTCGTAAAAATCATTCTTTTTAGCTAACATAGCAGACTGGTATTCGTGTAAATGTTTAGGATCTTCACTATTCTTTTGATCTCCAAGACGAAAGTCAAGTAGCAGATCTAGTTCTTGAGCAAGATAATCATTTTGTTTATTTAATGACATTCCTGCCGATTCGATTTCGTCAATTTCTTCTTCATAAAGCATTCTAACTTTTGTTACATAGTTTTGCATCATTGTATCTTCGTTTGAATCATGAGTTGTACTTTGTGTAAGTGCTTCACTTGTTATGTCACCACTTATTTTTGAACCAGCACGTATACGATCCCTCCATTCTCGCTGTACATAAATGTCTGGTATA